>JAYEGB010000040.1:0-2710 GCA_034658875.1 Patescibacteria group bacterium
CGTACGGGGGCCGGGGAACGATCTGATCCCCGATCCCTGTCAATAATCCCCCAGATTAATCCATACCACCGTGGCCGTGCCGTCAATCAAGAGGTCGCATGGTGTCGCCCCCACATCATGGTCCGCGTCATCCACCAGCAGATTAAAATATATATCCACGGGTGTTGTAGTGCCGTCGATGACCGCGTTTTCCGTTGCCGTGCTCTGGCCATTGGCCGTGGTGTCCCCGGATGCTGCCTGGGGCGTGGTTGTAGTGGGCAAAATGTTTTGTTCCGTACCTGACAATGCGGCGTTGTTGCTTGCCGTTACCGTGCCCAGGGCAAAATCCCCGTCCCAGTCATTATTCACGCCGGCCGATGTTTTAGTCAGATCCACATCGGAGGTCGCGCCGATTATATAGACGGCGCCGGCGGGAAAATTGTAAATATGCAGACCCCCGTATGCCACCACGCCTGCCTGGTCGGTCAGGGTTACGTTTGCCGTGGCAAACGAAAACACTATTTTGTGTATGATGCCGTTGCCGTATTCGGTGACCGACACATCCGCGCCGGTTGCCGCGCCCACGCCCGACGATGTCTGTACCGCAAGATTACTTTTGATTTGTCCGCAGTCGGTCAGGGTCAGATCCCCGCCCGTCACATCGGCAAAATCGATTGAATCGTCGTCAATGGTATCATCCGCAATCTGCTCCCCGTCGATCTTGCCGGATCCGTTATCCCAGGTGACGGACCCGACGACCAGGCCGTCGGAATTGGCCGGCAGTTGCTCCCACCGGCCGTTGCCGCCGTTGTCGTCTGGTTTAATCACAGCCGGCGAACTTTCCGCCGCGCTGGAGGACGCATCGTACGTATAAAAATAAAACGCGTCGCCGGACGCAAACACCACCGCGCCGTCGCCGTCTGAAATGTCGGCCACGGCAATGGCGTCCAGATCCCCGGACGCTCCTCCGGTCAGACCTGTGGCCGGGAAAATGGACGCAGCGTGTGCGGCAGCTGCGGTAAAAATCAAGCTTGTGATTATCGTAATTAAAATTTTTTTCATATTGTTTCTCCTGTTGGGGCGAAAAATTTTTCGCCCGTACGAATAATTATTCGCCCCTACGGTTAATAATCCTTCCATTCCACATCGTCGTCCGCCCAGGCAACGTCGTCCGTGTCGGCAAAAACTACGGCCTGGTGTATCCGGATGATCTGTATCTGGACGGCCGCGTCGTTTCGACGGCGAACGTCAATAATTTTAAATGTATCGGTCGCGGCCACCAGGCCCAGGAGTGCCTGGTCCAGGTAAGCATCGGCGTCAAAAGAAAAATTAATCACATCGCCTTTTTCCGCGGCCGTTAAAAAATACCCGCCCGGAAACTCGATAATTAAATGCACATCCGACCGGGTGGACAGCTCCCAGTCGAGCACATCCGATGCCTGCGCCTCTCCGGGAATATAAGGAAAGCTCCGCTGATCGCCCGCCAGCCTCCCGTATTTTGTGATGGACTCAGCATCACTGGCCGCGACAACCTCGCTGGTGGCTTCTTTCGGGTCGGAATACCCGGACCAGTACCGCAGATATTGAGCGGTCAAATCATTAAGAATATCACCGCGTTTGGAAAACTGTATCCATATCTGATTAAGATCTATCATGTGCGCGTAAACAGTAAAATCCACGTTCTCCCCGCCCGGCTGTTCGAAGTACCGCAGGGCGTGGGCGCCCGCCTCCCAGAATTCCAGGGATTTTGCCTGATGGGCGATGCGGTTAAGCAGCTGCCGCACGTCAGGCGCCTGCAAAACAGCCAGGGCCAGCACATAACTGTGGGACGCGTAATCAGCTCCCGCAGCCGTGTACGCGGGTGTATTAATTACAGCAGACGGCAGGCCGCAGCGATCCAGCAGAATATGCTTGCAGATATGGTCAGGCCGCTCGATCAAGGCGTTGGGCGTGCCGGTGATAGTGCCGGACGCGTCGTCGGCAAACCCGCTCACATCGCAGGCCACGGAACCGCCCAGGACGGTTTCAGCCACGGAATTACCGGAAAACGCGATCCCGCCGGTCATGGATGCCGGATACCCGTGGAATGTGATCGAAATGGACTGTATAATAAAATCAACGTCTCCATCAAACGCAAGGGGATCATATCCATGCTCGATTTTCCACTGGAACGTGGCATACGGCTCGTCCCTGGTGGTATGGTATACCCAGGGGCTTAATTTTTCCGTTGTAACCACGCCGGAATCGATTTCAAACAGGGTTTGGGCTGTGACGGACCCGCCCTCATACGGGTTTGAGCATTGCACGCGGAAAAAACCGTTCGTGCCCGGATCATTGATTGTGACGCTAAACACAACAGTAACGGAAAATCCTTCGGTGGATTTTGTTTTGTCAAACGACGGAACAAAATGGTACCCGCCCTGTCCGGAAAACATCGGCTGATCAGACCCGGATGCATCGTCGGCCGTATATTCGTACGGTAAATTTTCGAACGACGGGACAACGCTTTCCAGGTGGCATTCCCTGGTGCCGAATATTGATATATCGTTCCACAGCCGCATGATTACCGCCCAGTCGGTAAATTTGATGCAGGCCTTGCCCGGATAGCTCGCGTGTTCATTGCCGGATTGCCCGGTGTAGGCTGTGTGATTGCCTGTCTGTCTGATATTGGCCACATATACGGCATCAATGACCTTGACCGCATGTCCAATAATAAAAGCATATTCGGATT
>JAYEGB010000041.1:0-2686 GCA_034658875.1 Patescibacteria group bacterium
GGGAGATGCTACTAAATATATTGAAAGTTTCTTGGTTGCAGTAGAGAATTAGGTTATGGGGAATAATTTGGGACTTATAGTATTAGCAGTTGGATCTGGAATAATTTTGCTTGTTCTTTATTTTGCAGCTTTTGTCAGGTAACACATTTGTATTTAGTATAAGTTTTTACCCTGGCTGGTACAGCAGGTATCAAACACTCACGCTGTGAAGCTGTGAGGAAGGATTGTTAAGGGTGGCCTTTAGGTCACCCTGCCTTATTTAACGGCTCAATAGCTTGGTGAGCCATTAAGGTATAATATGAAGTCGTGGATAACTTAGAAGAAATCAAGAGTCGGCTAGATATAGTCGAATTTATTAGCCAATATTTGCCGGTAAAAAAAGCGGGTAGGAATTTTCGCACAGTTTGTCCGTTTCATAGCGACAAAGATCCGTCGCTTATAATTAGCCCAGATAAGCAGATTTGGCATTGTTTTGGTTGTGGCGAAGGTGGCGACATCTTTAGTTTTTTAATGAAAAAAGAAGGCCTGTCTTTCCCTGAGGCACTTAATGAATTAGCTAATAGAGCAGGGGTTCAGCTTAAAACCAGGCCAAAAGACTGGGGGATAAAAAGCAAACTCTTTGCTATCAACGACTTAACTAACAAATTTTTTCAAAAATATCTATCTGATAGCGCTGAGGGCAGAAAGGCTGAAAATTATCTGATAGAGCGTGGAGTTAATGCCGATACCATTAAAACATTTGACCTTGGTTATGCTCCGGCGGGCTGGGATTATCTTTTGAAGTTTTTAGAGCGTCGCGAATACAGCCGAGCCGATGCCGAAAAAGCAGGGGTGGCTAGTAACCGAGGTGGAAAGTTTGCCGATAAGTTCCGTCATAGACTTATGTTTCCCATTACCGATGTTTCGGGTAAGGTAGTGGGCTTTACTGGGCGAGTACTAGACCCAAAAAATCAACCAAAGTATTTGAATACTCCGGAAACTCCCATCTTTAATAAAGGCCGGATACTTTATGGGTTGTCTGTAACCAAAGAATTCATTCAAAAAACCAAGACCGTAATTTTGGTTGAAGGCCAGATGGATGTTTTGGCATCATTTCAAGCAGGAGTACAAAATGTTTTAGCATCTTCGGGTACGGCCCTTACTTCGGATCAGCTAAAAGTGATTCGTCGCTTTGCCGAAACCCTAATTTTGGCAATGGATGCCGATAGTGCTGGGGGCGAGGCTACCAAGCGGGCAATTATTTTGGCTCAGGAACACGATATAGATATAAAGGTAGCTATATTAGAAGGATACAAAGATCCAGACGAATGCATAAAGGCCGATCCAGATAAATGGAAAGAGGCGGTTGATAAAGCTGTGCCGATTGTCGATTTTTATACTAAGCAAGCTACCGAAAAGCATGGACTAGAAACAGTATCGGGTAAGAAAAAGGTTGTTGCCGAAGTTTTGCCGATTGTTTCTATGCTCGATAGCCCGGTAGAAAAAGATCAATATATAAAGAAGCTATCTATGGTAGTGGGGGTAGATACCAGAAACCTTTATGAAGCACTAGCTAAAACTAATGCCAAAATCAAAGCCAAGACAAAGCCTCAAAAAGAGGCTGCGGAAGATAAAAAAACCAATACTAATTGGCTAGAAAAGCGTATTTTGGGGATGCTTCTACACAAGCCAAATTACCTGAAAGGCCAACTAGAAGTATTGGATCAGATAAAGTGGCCAACAGAATTTGCCGCAAGGATTTACGAAAAAGCTAAAAATTGCTATACTGCAGAGGAATTTTCGCTGGATTCGATTGTGGAAACTCTGGAATATCAGGATAAAGTACAGGTACTAGAGCTGATCTTAACAACTGAGGAATATTATGCTGATATGCCCGAGCCAGATGTTGTTCAAGAATTAAAATTTTACATTAATCTCCTTAAGCAGCGCCAGGCCAAATCTGTGCTAGCCGATTTAAATCGTCGTATTGCTGAAGCCGAGAAAGTTGGAGATAAAGATAAGCTCGAGCAATACCTAAAAGAATTTAATCAACAATTTTAGTTATTATTAATTTTTATTTGTTTCATGGCGCCAAAGAAGAAGTCTGCTAAAATTAGGACCAAAACTAAGGCTGGCGTAAAGTCAGCTAAATCTAAGACTGCAAAGAAGGTAATTAAAAATAAGCCTTCTATTAAGCGACCAACCAAAACTAAAAAGGTGGTTGCCAATAAAACCAAAAAGAAAGCAGTAAAAAAAGCAGCTCCAAGGAAGAAGGTTGTTAAAAAGAAAGTTAAAAAACTGGTAAAAAAAACAGCTCCAAAGAAAAAGGTTACGAAAAAGCCTGTAAAAAAAGCAACTAAACCTAAAAAGAAGCAGGTCGTAGATTCGCAAGACAAAACTACAGAAGAAGCTACTCAGCTTGATGATGCAATTCCAGTAGAAGAAGTAAAAAGTTTTCGGGAAAAGATAAAAAAATACAAATTTCCTCCGGAAATTGAGCATCTTTTATTAAAAGGACATGATCAAAACTTTATTACTCAGCAGGCACTGAATCAAGCTATTCCAGATGCTGAAAAAAACATTGAGCTTTTAGATAAACTGTACGAATCTTTCTTTGATCTTGGTATTGAGGTAGTCGATTTGCGCGACGATCTTATTTGGCAAGCTACTGAAGGTGGAGAAACTACTGAAAAGAAGGGTTCTAAAA
>JAYEGB010000042.1:0-11311 GCA_034658875.1 Patescibacteria group bacterium
GGGGCATTTTTTTTATGTATTTTGTTGTTAAAGATAAGCTGTGTTGCCTGATATTTTTTATTAATTTTTATTTTCCTTAAGTATTCCAATCGTCAGATGGAATATTTTTTAATTATGGAGTAAACCATGTTGGATTTAAATGAGTATCATTATGTAATATCAAAATTAAGAAGCTTTTTTACAAGCAAGGGTTATGTGGAGGTGCCGGTGCAATCGAGATTGTCTATTTTAGCTGCTTGTGAAGATCCCGAAACTATAGCTAAGTTCGAGTTTAGCGACACGCTTTGGCCTTTGCCTCAAACTGGGCAAATGTGGCTTGAGTATGAGTTGTTAAAAAATCCCGATCTTCCCGGGGTTTTTTGTATCTCCACAAGCTATAGAGATGAGCCAAATCCTATACCGGGTCGTCACGATAAGGTGTTCCCAATGTTCGAGTTCGAGGGTAGGGGTGATGTACAAGATCTTATGAATATCGAAAAAGAACTTATAAGATACCTCGGTTTTACAGGTGAGATTTACGAACTTAAATACGAAGATGTGGCAAAGTTTTATAGCGCTAAGTCTTTGGAGGCCGATCACGAATCTAAAATGACTATAGATTTTTCTTCTGTAGTACTACTGACAAATTTTCCGTTTGAGAGCCATCCATTTTGGAATATGAAACATAGATCTGATAATATCTTCAACAAAGTCGATGTCATTTTACACGGTATGGAAACAATTGGCAGCTCAGAAAGAAGTTGTAACGTTGAAGAAATGAGAGATTTTTTTCATCGGGTGAGTAATGGGGGGTATGCAGATAAACTCTTTGGGATTTTTGGGAAAGAAAGGGTGTTAAAAGAACTCGAGGAGTATTTTTCTCTACCAATGTCTAAAAGATTTGGTGCCGGAATTGGTGTTGGTAGAATGATTAGAGCTTTAAAACACGAAGGGGTTTTAAAAGGAGAAAAATCAGTGTCTAAGGTATAATAAAAGTGTTATATTCTTTAATATTTATGTGAGATGGAAGTTGCAATTTTAGTTGCTAAACTCATATCTGTTATCTACCTTTTTGTAGGTTTGGGCATGTTGTTTAGTGCAGAATATTACAGCAGGGTTGTTACCGATCTGTTGCATGACGAAGACAATGCTGCTGCTATGTATTTTGGCGGTGCCTTGGCTGCTGTTGTAGGTTTGTTGATTGTGTTAAATCACAATGTATGGGAATCCAGCTGGGTAGTAGTAATTACTATTATTGGTTGGCTCGGACTCATTAAAGGTTTTATACTTTTGGTCTTCCCGGGAAAGATGGATGTCATTTTTGGAAGCTGGTTTAACAAGGGGAATATAAGAGTATGGGGCTTTATCGCTCTACTTATCGGTCTTTTCCTTGGTTACTACGGTTTCTTTGCTTAAAAATAAAAAATTAAAAAAAGCGCTTCTAAAAGAGGCGCTTTTTTATATAGCAAAGTTTAGTACAATATAAAGTAAGGCAATATCATTAAAGGGGAATGTCATGAGGTCTTTTTCATATATTTTAGGATTGCTGGCGATTTTGTTAGTGATTTGGTTTGTGTACTCGAGTGGGTCTCAAACAACTGTACCTACGAACGAAACCTCAGATATGACTGGTGATGGAAGCATTGAGATGGCAGATTTGGCTGCTGTTGGAGATTTTACTGGTTCTGGAACTGCTTATCGTGGTTTTAATGAGACAGGTTTTAACCACTCTGTTGATGCACAGCTTGATGCTCCGGAAGAAGGGAAATTTTATGAGGGTTGGCTTGTTTACCAAGACCTAGAATTGGAATTTTTCTCAACGGGGAAGCTGGAACTAGGGGAGGATGATAACTATCATCTTACTTACCAACAAGACGAGGATGCATCGGATTATCCAAAGGTGGTAATAACTCTAGAAACTGAGGCCGATGGACTGGATGGTAATCCAGAAGCTCATGTTTTGGAAGGTTCCTTCTAGATACAAACAAAAATACTAAAAAATACCAAGTAACACAGTATATACTGTGTTACTTGGTATGTATGTTATTTTTAGGTTATGAAAAAGCACTTACTTATAATAAGAGAAGTAGATCGTAGTATTTTTGATGCGGTGGAATCTGGTAGAAAGATAGTGGAAACTAGAGCCGCTACTCCCAAATATCGCAAAATAAAAAAAGGTGATGTTTTAGAATTCAAGTGTGGTGCTGATGTAATTTTGAAAAAAGCTAAGAAAATCATAGTTTTTAATCATATTTCAGACCTTTTAGAGAGGTATAGAGCTTGTGAGATAAATCCTGATTTGTCCACAGAAGAAGAAATTGAAAAAATGTATTATTCTTTTCCGGATTATAAGGAAAAAATAGATAAATTTGGCATTATTGCTATAGAGTTGGAATAGGTGTTGACTTATTTTACAGCTGATATACAATCGTTATTGCGTTCGCGGGTGGTGTAAACCGTGAATGCATTCGAACCTTAAACTCTAAAGCGGCTTCGTCTTGGCCTAATTGGTTGATTTTCGAAGGTAGAGATCCAGATTTTCTGGATCTAGGAGAAGGTCGAGACACCTGACTAGGAGTTTATATAACTCGCGCCCTAGGGCGCGAGTTTTTCCTTTGTTGGTAATAATTATTTGACATTTATATTAATAGGAGTATATTCATACTACTGTTCGTTAGTAGCCCTATACTTAGACTACCTCAACCTGCGCTTACACCGCGGCTTGATTCAAGGACATCTTAAGGGCTTTGACGATCAGCGAATACCTTAATGCCCCCACTATCGTGGGGGCTACTTTTTTATAGGTTGGACATCAGATAGGAGATTTGGTACTATTACAAGCGACATCGCGGGGTAGAGCAGTGGTAGCTCGTCGGGCTCATAACCCGGAGGTCGAAGGTTCGAATCCTTCCCCCGCTACCACGTCGGAACGGGTACGTTCCACGCCAAAACACCAGCATTAGCTGGGTTTTGTTGTATCCACTTGTCCGTTCCTCCTTTTCGCTCAAGAAACACGCCCGCCCAAGGCGGGTTCGTTCGGTTTCTTTCGCGAGGGTGGTTTGCGGTTTTTTGTTTGAGACAAAACCTTACTGTTCCATTACTACTACCTGCCGGCAGGCAGGCTTTTCGAATAAAAAACATCTTGCTGTCCAGCAGAATTCGGTTTCTTTCGCGAGTTTTTATTCGAGGGGCAAACGGCTCATCAAATGAGCCGTTTAGTAATATGACCAAAAATCGCTATCCATTAGAATGAATAACAATTCTTGGTGGGCCAGGCAGGACTCGAACCTGCGGCCAACCCCTTATGAGGGGGCTGCTCTAACCACTGAGCTACTGGCCCCGATGTAGACATTTATTATGTCTAACCGTTCTAATTATACAATTTTGAGGTTTGATTTATACTACTTTTTAGATACTCTATCGGGACTGGTCTAGCACAATGTTTATCCAAATATGTAGTCGAACCACTTTTGGGGGTTTGTCATAGTTGGTGTAACATTTCCTTTGTTATTTTCGGTACTTGTCACACCAGGGTCAGTGTGAATAAAACTGTCTCTCGGCAGGGCTACTACTTGCTCGCCAGGTTTCTGATACCCTAGTTTTCTTCTTGCTTCCTTCTCTTTAAAGGATTCGGTTTTAAGGTAGGCGATAAGGTGATTAAGGTGAGTTTTTTCTTGTTGCAAGTAAACGATTTCATTTTTTAGTTTAACGATTTCTTTATTAATTTGGTAGTTTTGGACTACCGCCTCTATAGTGATTATAAACATGTAGGTTAAAACGATACCACTTATCAAAGACCCAAGTTGTATCTTGGGACTAACTTTAGCTAAATATTCTCTAATTGGGTTTTTCTTCATAAATGCTTGTTTTTTTGAACGGCTCATGAATGAGCCGTTTTTCATGGTGGCAGGGGTGGGATTTGAACCCACGACCAACAGCTTATGAGTCTGCTGCTCTACCCCTGAGCTACCCTGCCAAACTTTTCAAGTATTCTTTACCAAACCAAGATTTTAATCTTTTATCTTCGGATCTTGCTAGTTTTCTATGTCCAATAAACTTTTTATATATGAGTTCCCAGGGTACCCAGGATTTAGTTGAAGGGATATATCTTGAGTTATGTTTTTTAGTCTCTTGTCAGTGTCTGGGGATATTCCAACATATATTCGATTGTTTTTTTTACTGCGAATCACATATACATAATAGTCATTCATGGTGATCTGAGCTACCTGCCCGCATACCTACGGCATGTAAACCGGTAGGCAGAGTCTGTCTACAATAGGCTTTACTTATTTAGCTTAATCTGAAAAGCTACAGTTTGTAAACTTCTATATAATAGAACCATGAATAGTAAGAAATTACCAATTTTAGAGCTGGGGGGCGAATATTTTCCTAAAAAGGGAGAGATTATTATAGTGGCGGTATCTGGCGGACCGGATTCTGTGGCCCTTTTGTATACATTAATGCATGAAGTGGCTCAACATGGTTGGGAATTGGTTGTGGCTCATTTTGATCATCAGCTAAGGGTAGGTTCCAAAAAAGACAGTGAATTTGTAAAAGATTTAGCTAAATCCTTGGGGTTTAAGTTTGTTTCTAATAAAAAAGATGTAAAATCTTATGCTAAAAAAAATAAACTAACCACTGAGGAAGCGGCCAGAGATTTAAGGTATGAATTTTTAAAGGAAGCTTCTAAAAGATATAAAGCAAAAGCAATCGCTTTGGCCCATACTGCCGATGATCAGGTAGAGACAGTTGTTTTAAATTGGCTTCGGGGTGGATTAGTTAGAGCTTTGTCTGGAATGCAAGAATGGGATGGCCAGCTTTGGCGCCCATTTTTGAAAACTTATAAAAAAGATATCCTAGCTTTTTTGAAGGCATATAAAATTATTTATCGAGAAGATAAATCTAACCAGGATCAACAGTATACTCGCAATCGGGTGCGAAAACAGGTTTTGCCGGTTTTAGGCAAAGTAAATCCAAACTTTTCTAAAGTCGTTTTGAGAAATGCTAATACTTTTGGTACTCTCAATGAACTTTTGGAAGATATTTTAGAGATTACAATCAAAAATGTGGTATCCAAAAAGGGCGAAAAAACAATCGAGTTTAAAAAGAGCGAATTCTTGGCCCTTTCGGAATACTTGCAGAACGAACTATTTTTATGGGCCATAGCAGAACTGAAGGGAGACAGGCAAGATATTAAGCAAATTCACCTAGAGGAAGCCAAAAAAGTTATTACGAGTAATCAAAAAAAGAGCTGGAAACAGCTACCAGAGCGATTGTTTGTCGCTTCAGCCTATGATAAAATTAGTCTTAGTTGTAACAAACCTAACCAAACAAAATAATGAAATTTTTATCAGGCAAATTTATTGGATATGCCTTGCTGGCACTTTTGGTCGGTAGTTTACTATATAGTCTTTTTGGTCCAGATGTAGGCGAAACTAAGATAGTGGCTTTAAGCGAGGTTATCGAAGATGTTGAATCGGGTAGAGTAGAAAGGATCACTATTAAAGGCGACCAGCTTATTGTGTTGGATCATAATGGTGAACAGTACGAATCTCGCAAAGAACCGGGTACTTCTATATTTGAGGCTGGGATAGATACCACAAAGGTTGCGGTTGAGGTAGAGGATATTTCAGGAAACGAACTGTGGGTTGGGATACTATCTTCGTTAATCCCATTTGTACTAATTTTTGCATTTTTGTGGTTTATGCTTCGTCAGGCACAGGGCTCTAGTAATCAAGCCATGTCATTTGGGCGTAGTAAAGCTAGGCTTGTACCACTTCAAGGGAAAAATAAAGTGACTTTTAAAGATGTCGCAGGTGCTCATGAGGCCAAACAAGAATTAATGGAAGAGGTAGAGTTCTTAAAGTATCCCGCAAAGTTTACAAAGATAGGTGCGCGTATTCCAAAGGGCGTACTTTTGCTGGGTCCTCCAGGGACAGGCAAAACCTTATTAGCTAAGGCTGTTGCAGGAGAAGCTGGTGTTCCATTCTTTCACATTTCTGGTTCGGAATTTGTAGAGATGTTTGTGGGTGTTGGGGCTAGCCGTGTACGCGATTTGTTTACCAAAGCCAAACGCAATGCTCCAGCGATTGTGTTTATAGACGAAATTGATGCCGTTGGTCGTCAGCGTGGCGCTGGGCTTGGTGGATCTCACGACGAAAGAGAACAAACACTAAACCAAATTTTGGTAGAGATGGATGGTTTTGAAACCAATACTAATGTAATTGTTATTGCTGCAACCAATAGGCCGGATGTTTTGGATCCGGCACTACTTCGTCCTGGTCGTTTTGATCGCCAAGTCGTTTTGGGCAGGCCAGACATAAAAGACAGACGAGATATTTTGGCAGTACATGTTAATAAAAAGCCACTAGAGAAAAGTGTGGATCTAGATAAATTAGCCAGCCAAACACCAGGTTTTACCGGTGCTGATTTACAGAACTTGGTTAATGAAGCAGCTATTTGGGCAGCTAGACATGATCGCAAAAAAATAACTCAAATTGATTTTGATGAAGCCTTAGAGAAAGTTATTTTAGGCCCAGAGCGCAGAAATAAATTACTTACCGAAAAAGAGAAAAAAGTTACTGCTTACCATGAAGCTGGTCATGCTATTGTTTCGCATGTGCTTCCTCATGGTGATCCAGTACATAAAGTCTCGGTTATTTCGCGTGGCGTGGCACTAGGATATACTTGGAATATGCCAACGGCAGATAAGTACCTACATTCCAAAGCACAGTTTGTTGATGAAATTGCCGTAATGATGGGTGGTCGAGTAGCCGAACAAATGATTTTTGGTGAAGTTACAACAGGGGCTTCAAATGATTTACAGCGAGCTACTGACTTGGCTCGTCAAATGGTTGTTAATTTTGGAATGAGCGATGAGCTTGGCCCAGTTTCTTATGGTAAAAAAGACGATATTGTATTTTTGGGTCGCGAAATTCACGAATCAAAAAACTACAGCGAAAAAGTTGCTGCAGTTATTGACGAAGAAATTAGTAAGATTATAAAAGAAGCAGAAGATAAGGCAGTCACAGTTCTTAAAAAACACAAAAAAGAACTAGATGCTATTTCTGAAAAACTTATGAAGGATGAAGTTATTGAAAGAGATAATTTTGAAGAATTTTTTCCTTCGATCCCATCCAAAGATACGAAAAATAGTTAAGTAAATGATTCAAAAACTCATTCATCGTAGGTCGAGTGTTTGGGAAGCCACTGTTGTACTCGCAGTGGCTTCATTAGTCAGTCGAATTTTTGGTCTTGTCCGCGACAGAAGTTTGGCAGCTCATTTTGGGGCTGGTGATGTTTTGGATTCTTACTTTGCTGCTTTTAAAATCCCGGATTTTATTTTTAATCTACTACTACTCGGCGCACTGTCCTCGGCTTTCATCCCGCTCTTTACCGAATATATGCAGAGAAATGGTAAGGGAGAGGCTTGGAGTTTTGTAAATACATTAATAAATATAGGGGTAGCGGTTTTGGCCGTTATTTTGCTAACCATTGCAATTTTTGCACCACAATTAGCACACTTAATTGCTCCGGGTTTTGAACCAGACAAACTAGACATGACAGTTAATCTGATGCGGATAATGCTGTTGTCACCCTTATTTTTTGGAATTAGTAATTTGGCTGGAGGGATACTAAATTCGTTTAAAAACTTTGTTGTTTATGCTATTGCTCCCATCCTTTATAACCTTGGTATTATTATTGGTATTTGGTGGTTAGTGCCTATGTTTGGGTACATTGGGTTGGCATATGGTGTGGTTTTGGGTGCGTTTATGCATATGCTTATTCAAATTCCGAGTGTGTTTGCGCTGGGGTACAAATATAAAATGCATATTGATTGGAAGCATCCAGCATTGAAGAAGATGGCGTGGCTTATGACTCCCAGGATTTTTGGTGTAGCCGCACAACAATTGTCATTGCTTGCAAATACCATCATTGCTTCCACATTAGCGATAGGCAGTATTACGGTACTTAATCTTGGTCAAAATCTGTATAGTTTGCCGGTAGGGCTCTTTGGTGTGTCCTTAGCTATCGCGGTATTCCCAACATTAACTGAAAAATACACTTTGCAAAAAATAGATGAGTTTCGTGATGATGTAATGGCGTCGCTGAAGCGAGTACTATTCTTTATTATTCCGACGATGATTCTATACTGGCTTCTTCGAGCACAAATTGTTCGTCTTATTTTAGGTTCTGGGCAATTTGGTTGGGAAGATACTCGTTTTACTGTTTCGGTTTTAGCATTTTTGGTGTTTGGAATGTGGGCTCAATCAATAATTCCACTTCTTGCCAGGTCTTTTTATGCTCTGCAAGATACCAAGACCCCATTTATTACTAGCTTAATCACATTGGCGACCAATGTTGGTTTGGCTTTGTGGCTTATTCAATACTACCAGGTAGTTGGTTTAGCTATGGCGATATCGGTTTCGGCTATTGTAAATGCTCTAATTCTATTTATTTTCTTGTATAAAAAACTTGGCGGTTTTCCACTTCGGGAATTAGGGGATTTGATTATCAAATCTAGTGTAGGTGCAATGACAATGGGCTTATTTGGATACGGGACATTGCAATTGATGAATTTGATTATAGATACACACACTTTTTTGGGTCTGTTCATGCAGTCGTTTGTCGCCATAGTAGTAGCTGCGGCTATTTACTTAATCCTAGCTTCCAGATTTAATTTAAGAGAGGTTAATTTAGTCTTAAAACCATTAAGTAGAATATGGAAGCGATTGAGTACCTAACCTATTGGCCCTGGTATGTGTATGCGCTCATTGCAGCGGTGGCCGTTGGTATTAAAGTTGTTTTCCAAAAAGGGGAACTAAAAAAAGAGCATTCTCTAGATTATGTTGTAGCAATGTCCTTGGTTGCTATGATAATTTCGCTCTTTTTGTGGCCCTGGATAAAATGGGAAACAGTTACCTGGGATTTAATAGGTTATATTTATTTAGCTTCGGTTTTGGGGTCGATTTCTATTTGGCTTGGTGCTAAGGCGCTTCGACATTTAGATGTTTCGGTGGTAGCGCCACAGCAGGTAATGGGAACGCTCTTTACTTTGGGCTTGGCTGCTATTATTTTGGGCGATCAACTAACATATCTTCAGTGGATTGGAGTAGCTGTAATGGTGGGAAGTGGCTTAATGCTTACGAAGGATTCATTTTTTGCTACTCATCCGTTTGGTTGGCCATCTGGCATCCCACTTGGCGGGAAAGATCACAAACAAACCATTATTTATTACGAGCTAATGCTTCTTTTTTCGATAATTGCACTGAGCATTGCGAGTATTATCGACAAAGTCATTCTTGGTATTACCGATCCAGTTACATTTATTTTTATAGTTAGTATTTTTCTGTTTATAAATCACCTAATTTTATACTGGGCACTAGAAGGGGATATTCGAAGCATTCCAGACAAGGTCGAAAATTTGGGTTGGATTATTGTGGGTATAGCATTGCTTACTACGACAGCGAGACTGGCTTATTCTCAATCGTTAAGTTTAGCCGATATCTCTTTGGTGGTTCCACTGAAAAAAAGTTCAATTTTAATTTCTACTATTTGGGGTGGTCGTATGTTTAAAGAAGGACATTTGTTGTTCCGTGTTCTTATGGCCATTTTGATGTTATTCGGTGTGTGGTTTCTGGTGCAGTAAAACACACCTTTTAAGTAAAGGTGTGCCTACGAGCCACGAAAACCAAAATTTTTCCCAATAGGGTGAACCTTAGAGAGTAGCTCGCAGGTCACCCTTAGATTATCTTGAAATATTTGCTTCCAGTCAAGTTTTTCGGTATGGTTGTGGTACTACAAACAGAACATCAAAAGGAGGTGGTTTGTTTGTCACTTGGTACATTAATACAGCTCAAATGTAAGAAGCGGGTTGGAGTAGGCAAAAAAGTTTGCGACAAACCTCTCATGTTAGAGTCAGGTTCTTTCAATACAGACGGAGTCCTGATTTGTCCAGATGGACATAGGCGTTCATTTTCTAAGGGGTATTTAAGTAGATTTTCTCTTCCTCCGGACGAGGTACAGCGCGGAGCTAAGATGGATGGGTACAGGATGCCCAAAAAGGCTCCTTGTTGCGGACGATCTCCTCGGAGTCCCTATTCAGACCTAGCTGTTATAGAGTGCCGGTGTGGCGCCAGGCTAGAATTTGAGAAATCAGGGTCTTGGAAGATTATTGACGACGATGATCCGGCACTTTAGTACATTTGATGTTAACGTTAAGCGGCCGATAAGTAGGCCGCTTTTTCTTATTTAGTACAATAGATTTACCCCGTTAGAAATATTTGTCACCCCAACCACTCTCTTGTCATCCCGACCACTCTCTTGTCATCCCAACCACTCTCTTGTCATCCCGACCACTCTCTTGTCATCCCGACCGAAGTGGAGGGATCTAATAAAATTATTTAGATTCTTCGACTTTGTTCAGAATGACATAAAATAAAAATATGATATTAAATACAGTAATAAATTTCTAACGGGGTGAAATGGAAAAGATCAGAAACTTTTGTATTATTGCGCATATTGATCACGGAAAGTCCACTTTGGCGGATCGTTTTTTGGAGCGTACCAAGGCGGTGGAGCAGCGCAAAATGAAGGATCAGCTTTTAGATACTATGGACCTCGAGCGTGAACGAGGCATTACCATTAAGCTCCAACCAGTTCGAATGGAACATAAAGGTTTCCAGCTGAATTTAATAGATACACCAGGTCATGTGGATTTTACTTACGAAGTTTCTAGGTCACTTGCGGCAGTTGAAGGTGTAATTTTGCTTGTAGATGCTAGTCAGGGTGTGGAAGCTCAAACTTTAGCTAATTTATACTTGGCACAAGAACTTAATTTAAAAATAATTCCGGCAGTAAATAAAATAGATCTTCCAGGTGCCGATCCCGAAAGTACAAAAGTAGAACTAGCCGAGATATTAAATATCGATCCTAGTGAAATTATTGGTGTTTCTGGTAAAACTGGCGAGGGGGTGGAAGAACTCTTGGACGAAGTTATAAAAAATGTTCCTTCTCCAAAAGGCGAAGAAGACAAACCACTTCGGGCATTAATCTTTGATTCAGTATTCGATGCCTACAAGGGTGTAATTGCCTATGTTCGAGTTGTAGATGGCAGTGTTAAAACTGACGAAGAAGTTAGTTTGGTTGCTAGCAAAGCTATTACCGAGGTGTTGGAGGTAGGTTGGTTTAGTCCAGATTTTTCAATAGACAAAGAATTAGCAACTGGCGAAATAGGATATATCGCCACTGGTCTTCGCGATGTTAGCAAGGTTCGAGTTGGAGATACCATTACCAATAATTCTTCAACGGCTCAATCGATTGAGCCGTTGCC
>JAYEGB010000043.1:0-11213 GCA_034658875.1 Patescibacteria group bacterium
TGTTGCTAATTGGCTAACAATTCCATTAATTTTTATGATCGTAGCAACATTATCAGCCGGAGCTGTGCTTGGTTATCCGCTATACTTAGCTGTTCACGACCGCAAGTGGTGGAAAAAGTTCGAACCCTTGGGAGGATGTACTTAATGAAGCTCTTGAATGGGTTAGAAAATCAAGAGACTTATCTGGTTAGAACAACAATAGTCACGATAATGCTGAGCCAAAGTAGAGTTAGTAAAACTAATGCTATGGCTTTCCACCACTTGCGGTCGTGAACAGCTAAGTATAGCGGATAACCAAGCACAGCTCCGGCTGATAATGTTGCTACGATCATAAAAATTAATGGAATTGTTAGCCAATTAGCAACATCTTGGTTATTTGAGAAAGAGTCGGCACCAAAATGCATTAGAAGCGACCACAACCAAACAATAAGTACGGTAACGGCAGTCTGGATGATACTAATACCCACAGAAGATTTGAGACTCTTTAAAAATTCGTCCATTATTTTTTGAATAGTGATTTATATAGCTTTTCGGTTTCATTAACCATTTTGGACATCGCAAATTTTGGCAATGTGTCCCATCCACCCGAGATAAGTTTTTTTATTAGCTTTCTATCGTTTAAGATCTTCATAATTGCTGATGTTAATTTCTTCGGATCACCAGCCGGTACAAATATTCCGTTTCTATTATTAACAATAACTTCGCTTAGCCCACCTACTTTAGTTGCTACTACTGGAATACCCATGCGCATCGCTTCTAAAACCGACAAACCGAAGGCTTCAGAACGAGACGGAAGCACAAAAATGTTCATTAGCTTTAAAAGTGGCGAAACATTTTCTATTGAACCTGTAAATATTACTTTCTTCTCGATTTTTAATTTTTTTGAGAGTTTTTGCAGGCGATGCTGCAGCGGACCAGAACCGACTATTAGAAGCTTAGCATTAGGAAGCTTGGTAAATATTTTTGGTAATGCTTTTATTAAGCAGCTCGTATCTTTTTGTAAGTTTAGAGAACCAACTGTACCAATAACAATTTCTTCTTTATCAATCTTGTATTGTTTGCGTAAATTATCTAATTGATCTTCGCTCACTTTGTCCGGAACTAAGTCCACACCATTATAGATAACTTTCACTTTATCTGGTTTTGTTATTTTAGATTGTACTAAAAACTCACCGACAGCTTTTGAAACAGCGATAGTTATATCTGTCCAACGATCCAATACCCGCATAGATCTAATGTGTGTCCAGTAGAGCAGAGGATTATCTAATCTAAAGTTTTTTGTGAGCAGATGTTCGGTGTAAACAACTTTAATAGGCAAGTTGCGCACCGCTAAACGGGCTAGTAATCCCCCACGACTTCCATGAGCATGCAGAATGTCTGGATCGTATTTTTTTAAAAGCTTCTTCATGGCATTAACGGCTGGCACATCACTACGATAGCGCATTGGCACCAAAAAGGTTTTTATATTTTTGGCTTGGAGTTTATCAGCCAAAGGTCCTTGCGGCAAAATTACCGAAATAGAAAATTCTTTTTGATCTATATTATCAGTCAACGCCAAAAGATGACGCGGTGCACCAGTAAGTGAACTATCGCCAATAACATAAATAATACTTAGCTTCTTTTTAAGCATTTTATCCCGTTAGAGTTAGTATGCCGAAGGCATACGTAAATATGATTTGTATTTGTGATTTAGTAACCATTTGTTTAGCCTTTGAATTAATTTAGATATTGAACATTTAGTTTAGCTCTAATGGAGTTAGCTTTTTTAATGCAGTTGCTATACGTTTTATTGACTCATCTTTTCCTAAAACTTCCAACAATTCTACTGGACTTGGGCTACCCTGTTGTCCCGAAAGAGCCACTCTGATTGGCCAAAAAACATCTCCAGCCCCACACCCTTCTGCTGCTATCGTATCATCTAGAATTTGCTGCAGCCCTGTTTGGCTCCAGGAAGATTCGTCTAGGCTAGAAAGTACATTAAAAGCAGTTTCTAAGCCTTTTTGGGTTTGATCCGGACTACTTTTTTTAAATACCAGGAGCTTGGATTCGTAGTCTGCCGGGTCTTGGTAGAAATAATCTATAAGTTCGGGTATTTCAGCAAAGTACTGAACTCGTTCTTGCCAAAGTTTTAAAACTTTTTTGTGATAATCTTCCTCTCCCTCAAATGGATTAAAATCTTTAGCAAGTTTATAGTATTCGTCAAAATCCATATTGTTTAGATAATGATGATTCATGTGATTTAGGTATTTTATATCAAAAACGGCACCAGCTTTTTGAACCCGACTTAAATCAAAGACATTAATTAATTCTTCTAGCAAAAAGAATTCTCTACCTTTGCTATCCGACCAACCCAATTGAGCTAAAAAGTTTATTAGACCAATTGGCAAATACCCCTTTTCACGATATTGGGCAAAATGAACATCTCCAGTTCGTTTGCTAATTTTAGACCTGTCTTCATTTAAAATAAGTGGGATATGCGCATACTGGGGCACTGGTGCTTCTAGCGCTTCGAACAACAAAATATGTTTTGGGGTGTTAGAGAGATGATCTTCTCCACGAATAATGTGGGAAATCTTCATTTCCATATCATCTATCACATTTACAAAATGGAAAACAAAATTACCGTCGCTTTTAACGACAACAAAATCGTCAAAACTATCTGCACCAAAACTTACCTTTCCGCGAATTAGATCGTTTACCACAACTTCGCCTTCGGTTGGTGTTTTAAAGTAATATGCACCGTCTTTTTGATAAACAAGATCCTTTTCTATTAGTGTATCTAAATGTTTTTGATAAATATCTTTACGGTCAGATTGGCGATATTTTTCATCCCAATTGAGACCTAACCACTTTAAATTATCCTCAATATCTTGCTCAAACATTTCTTCGCTGCGATCCTGGTCGGTATCCTCGATACGCAAAACTAATTTGCCGTTATTTTTTCTAGCAAAAAGGTAGTTGAATAGTGCAGTCCTGGCACCACCTATATGAAGTGGTCCGGTCGGACTTGGCGCAAATCTTACCCTAATATCTTGTTTATTTTCCATCCTATCTCTATTTTAGCAGATAATATTTTGGGCATTTTAATTGATATAATTAGGAAATTTGCTGCACATTCAAAACATTTTTGATAGAAATTATCAAGATATTAAGACGAGTTTAGTCAAACGAACCATTTAACGGAGAAGCCCAGGGTACTTGGGCTTCTTTTTATATTATTTGACCCCTAAAAAGCGATAACTGTCTGTATAAAAACAGTTTCTTATTGAACCAAACGGTGTTTGCGCACAACATTCACAAATCTAACCGTAGCATTAAGTATGCGTTCCCTGCGCCAAGGCTGAGTGATAAGACGCCAAAGCCATTCTAGACCGCGATCTTGCATCCAATTGGGCGCCCGTCTTGCCTTACTTTTATTCCCTTCTGGAGCATTTCTAGCACTGCTCCCCACAATAAAATCTAAGGCCCCGCCGATTCCAATAAGAGTTGTTCCGGGAAGACAAAAACTGTATTTCTCCATCCAACGAAGTTGTTCTTTGGCCGGAAAAGCTAAAAATACAAATTTTGGCTTTAGTTCTCTTATTTTAGTTACAACATCTTCAATGTTTTCTTCGGGCGGACCTGAAGTTGCGCCCAACACTTCGAGTCTTGGATTTAAAAGCTTTAACTTTTCAGCAGTTTCTCCAGCTACACCCGGAGCTGCGCCAACTAAAAAGATGGGCCAATTTTGGCTTGCTGCCATGTTGCTTATTTCCCAAACCATATCGGCACCAGTTACTCTTTCGGGAATTACTGTAGTTAAAGCTTTTGGCGTCAAAACTATTTGAATACCAGTATAAACAAGCTGCCACCAAGACTGAATACGAGCTAGGGCTTTGTTTTTGCTAAGCGCCAACGATAGATATTTGGCTGCCCATAAAACTCCGACTCCGTCAGGAAGAGAGAGATCGGCTCTTTTTATGATTTCTTTAAACTCGGAGTCTCCCAGAGATTGCATAATAAACTCTGGGTTTGGTGTAACAATGTAGTGTGATCTACCATCGCGAGCTAAATCCCCTATGTATTCCAAAACCTGTGGCACAGTAAAGGTGTCGAGTGGAACTTCTAGTACTTCTACGGTTTTACGACTTAACATTGCTTATAAACTCTAGTATTTCTTTTTTAAATCTTTCTGTGTTAAATTTTTGAGCCTGACTTTTTAATTCTTGTGTAATGAAAGTGTCTTCTTGTTCTACAAACTTTTGAACAGCCTCGACTATACTTTTTACTGACTGGTCTTTAAAAAAGATACCAGTTTTACCATCGGCCACACTTTCTTTTAAGCCGCCTTTATTAAAAGCAATTACCGGCAAACCAGCCGCCATAGCCTCCACTGGTACAATGCCGAAATCTTCTTCGCCAGGAAATATTAGCGCTCTGGCCGAACTTAAATATTCCCATTTCTCGTTGTCTTCCTTAAAACCAAGAAACTTTATATTATCACTGGCTTCTTGTTTTAATTCATCTAGTTGTTCGCCATCGCCAATCACAACTAGTGATAAACCTAACTTATTGAATGCCTGTATGGCTAAGTCAACTTTTTTATAGGCGCTTAGACGCGATAGTACTAAAAAGTAGTCCTTTTTGTTTGAGGTTAAATTAGTAGGGATTTCGACTGGTGGATAAATAACTTTCGCATCCTTACGATAATATTTTTTGATGCGGTTTTTTACATAGTTAGAATTAGCAACGAAGTAATCAACCCTGCTTGCCGCAAGCCTATCCCAAATTCGCAAATTATGAAGCCTGGGCTGAAGCAAAAACTTTATAAAACCAGGAAGTTTTTGTTCTTCTAGATAGCTATGACAAGCGTCCCATAAATACCTAGTTGGTGAGTGACAGTATGAAATATGAATGGTATCTGGAGAAGTAATAATACCTTTAGCAAAAGAATGCGAGCTAGAAATTACTACATCAAACTTAGAAAAATCAAATTCTTCGATAGCCCTTGGCATTTTAAACATTAGCCACTTAGTTGGAATATTAAATTTTTCATAAAACTTTTGTAGTGAAGATGTATTGATCTTTCTTCCCGAAAACATCTTTTGCATATTCTTACTTAACAAAAGGGTGTAAATGGGAGCATCGGGAAATATTTCTGACAAAACCTGTGTTACCTTTTCGGCGCCACCTTCTTTCGCCAGAAAATCATGGACTAAAGCTACTTTTAGAGCCCGGTTTTTGAACGGCTCATTTATGAGCCGTTTGTTTTCTACAGTGTTTTCCATAGGTTTATCATTTTATCAGCAGATTCCCCCCAACTAAAGTCGTTTAATCTACGACTGCCTTTTGAAATCAAATCTTCTCGCAAATTATTATCGGCAAAAAGCTTATTCATTGCATTTGATATGTCTTCCGAACTACCGGGATTTACTAACAAAGCAGCATTTCCTGTAACCTCCTTCATGGCACCAATGTTTGAAGTAATAACCGGCGTATTTAATGCAAAGGCCTCTAGAATGGGAACTCCAAAACCTTCGTAAAGCGAAGGGAAAACAAAACCAATAGCATTTTTGTATAACGAAACGAGTTCACCATCACTGACATAGTCTAAAAATTGCACTGAAGATTCAAGATTCAATTCGTCCACTAAAGACCTTGCTTGGTTATATTGATTACCTGGCAATCCTACCAGTAAAAGTTTTGTTTCTTTATTATTTTTTTGAAAGCCACCAAAGGCTTTAATAATATTTAAAACATTTTTGCGTGATTCAATGCGACCAACAAATAGAAAATATGGCATATCAATTTTGATGTCAGAATCTATATCCTCAGGATTAACATCATCAACCGCATGATAAACAACTTCTATTTTTTCGCCCGGTACTTCGAAGAATTTTATTAAGTCTTTTTTGGTCTGGTTGCTGACTGCAATTAATTTAGTAGCGTTCTTTATGGCTCTATTTACCGTGAGGGCTGAGAAAAATCTTTTTGAAAATGAATAAATTTGCGGCATTATCTTCCAGGTTAAATCGTGAATGGTAGCTACAGACTTTTTAGGAAGAAAATTTGGCAACATATGACTTGGCGCCCAAAAAATATCTGGTGGGTTGTTTTTTAACTCTTTACTTAAATAATACTGTGTCCAAAACTTAACTCCTGGGACAACTTTGTTTATTGCATTTTCGCATTTTAGAAGTTTTGGAATTGGAGCGTTTGAATATAGCCAGTAAGTATTGTTTGGGTCCTTATCTAATATGGCCAAAATTAAATTACAGGTGGTTTTTTCGACACCTGTTTTGTTTTTACTTAAAAAGGATGTAGCATCTATGCCAATCATCATGCTGGCACCTTTTCTTCTATGCGTTTTATAGATGCTCCTAGTTTTTTAAGCTTTTCTTCAATGTTTTCGTAACCCCTGTCTATCATTTCGGCATTGGTTATAGTACTTGTTCCTTCGGCAGTTAGGGCAGCCAAAATAAGCGTGGCACCAGATCGAAGATCTAAACTTTCTATTTCTTTACCAAAAAGTGGCGACGGTCCAAAAATAACTGCTTCACGAGAGTTTAAAAGCTTGGCATTAGCACCCATTTTAACCAACTCTTTTATATAATTAAGTCTGCCTTCAAACATAGTTTCGTGAACACGGCTAGTGCCCTTGGCTTGAGTTAGAAGTAATGTAAATGGAGCCTGAAGATCGGTTGGAAAACCTGGATAAATATTTGTTTTTATATCGATAGCCTGGAGTTGAGTAGTTCTAGAAATCCGCAATGTATCTTCTGAAATAATTTTAAAACTAACATTAGCTTCTCTCAGTTTATTTAAAACCAAATCTTGGTGATCGGTCACAAAACCCTTGATTGTTACATCGCCATGCATAACAGCAGCAGCAACAGCCCAAGTGCCAGCTTCAATTGGATCTGGGATAATATTTACTTCAGTACCCTCTAGCTTTTTTACACCTTCAATAACAAGATTATGTGTACCAATACCTTTTATTTTGGCGCCCATTTGATTTAAAACTTCCATCAGGTTTTGAACATGCGGTTCCCCGGCTGCTAAACGAATTTCGGTTATGCCGGGTGTTAACGCTGCCGCCATAACAGCATTTTCGGTGGCCGTAACACTCATCTCGTCTAAAACTATTTTTTTAGGCTTAAGGTTTTTGCCTTCAATATAATAAAATTGATCATCAGAACGAACAGTTGCACCCATTGCCTCAAAGGCTTTTAGATGTGTGTCTATCGGCCTAGCCCCAATGTGACAACCTCCTGGGTGAGTAAGTTTTACACTGCCAAAACGAGCCAAAAGAGGACCCAAGGTAAGTACCGAGGCACGAATTTTTTTAACCTTTATAAAATCAGGATCTCTACCATCGACACCAGTTGTATCTAAAACAAGCTTGTTGTCTTTGAAGCTTTTTGCTTTTACTCCTAGGCTTTCTAAAATGTCTATCATTGTCCGGATATCTTGAATATCTGGGACATTATTAATGACCACTTCGCCAGAAGTAAGTAAAGAACTAGCCAAAATTGGCAAAGCAGCATTTTTGGAGCCGCTAACCACAACTTCCCCAGATAAAGCCTTTCCCCCTTCTATAACAAACTTACTCATATCTATATCTTACCAAGTAAGATTTATACACCTAAAGTTTAATAAAGCGGCAAGAAAACAGGAATACTTGGGATTTTCGAAAATTCATCTATTTTTCTAGTGTCTACATCTGGTGACGAAATTAGATCGGCTCGTACAATGAGCCGTTTTAAGTTGGTGCCTATTGGTGTACAAGTCATCACGGAAAGTGTAGCAGTAGTAGTTTGCTTTAATACTTCGGTTTGGGTTGGCAACACCACTATGCTGTCACGCATCTTGTATATATACTCTTCACCTTCGTAATAAATATAAACTAAATCGTTAGCGTCTAACTGATAAAGAAGGGCAAAAACCTGATTGTATTGACCACCACTCCACCAATAGTACGAGCTATGGCCAGTCAAAAACACATTGCCGGCTCTACCTGGAAGTGCCGTACCTGGGTAGTGCGCCACACCCTCTTTAATAGATTCTAAAATAATTTGGTTATTTGCCTTAGGAACAAACACTATTGGAGCATCTACATCAATCTTTGGGATGACAATACGGTTATCTTTTGGGATAACTTTGTTTGGGGTGTCTAATTTTGGTGCTATCGTTTCATAGTCTGGGGCTGCAACTGGCAGACCAAGATTTTCGTTTGTTTCTTCAATCCTTGGTGCCGCAAACAAAAAGTTGACCTGAGCATACAAGGTTGGCCCCATAATTATTAATGCAGAGATTAAAAAGAAAAATACAAACAAGCCTACGAATTGAAAAAAGCTTACCCATAAGCTGCGTTTCTTTGACGGTTTATCGTGTGGCGGTTTCTGGTGATGTGAATTACCTCGACCAGTAACATTTATATGAATTTTTTGCGAAGAATCCATTTTTACCCTACTTCTTCTATGCTTGTTTGCTTAAAACCGCTTATCTCGATTAATGTTTCAAGCGATTGATGACCTGGTATTCTTTCTCCGGACGGAGAGATCCAGGTTGGATAACTAGTAATCCCAATTTCGCTACAAGTATCGATTTGTTTATTAGCAGATTCGTCCCAACAATTAATATATGGAACAAGTGGTTTCGCTACTCCGAAATCATCTCTTTGGGCTCCGCAGTGGCCGCACCAGCCGCCACCATACATAACCCAGCCATCTTCTGCAAGATGCTCTGCTAATGCAGTTGTATTAATATCTAATAAACCTGGCACTTTCGACGTTTCATCGGTTTTGGAAACACCATATACTACTAACCAAATAATTAACAAAATCATTATCGCTACACCTAACCAGCCTGTTATCTGGACTTTTTTCGTAGTTTGTTCTTCCATGAAATCTCTTTAATATTTAACGATAAAGTATATACCTATATTACGATATATTGCTTTGGAAGCGAAATATCAAAAAACCCGCCGATAGTCAGCAGGTTTTTAAATTACAAATGTTCAAATGGAGGTTAATCATCAAAAAGGACAAATCTATGCTCATCTATACTAACGCTACCCTCTGGGTTGTCAGTTTGAACCACTACTTCGTAGACACGGATTAATTCCATATCTACATCTTTAACAGCAGAAATTTCTGCCATTTTAGCCTCGGTATTTTTGGTAACCACGTGTGTGATAATGTTACCAATTTCGCCAATAATACTAAGACTTAAAATGATTATGACCACCCATTTAATAATTTCGAAAATGGGTGTCCAATTAAAAGATCTTGAAACCTTTAGCCTTGGGGTGGAGCTGGGTGCATCATCGATATTGGAATCATCAGAATTTGTCATGGTTCTCCTCCTGGAGAAGGCGAGCCTACCGCCGGGTTTTTAAGGTAATATATTTACTTTGCTATAAAAACCAGGTTTAGTCAAGTGTTTTTACGCTCTAGGAGCCACTTATTAAAATCACCTTGGATACGGAAAAACCCGCAAAAAGCGGGTTATCTTGGTGAAAAACAAAAACGGTTATGAACGCTTATGTACGCTAGTTTAGCAACTTTCTCGAAGGCTCTGGTTTCGTCAGTATCTGTAGCTTCTACAAATACTTCACTAGTTTTTCCTGGCATGTCCACCGCACAAGAAACTGTGTATTGCATTTTTTTACCCTTGCGACCAACTGGCAACCACATGGAGTTAAATTTGGGCCTTACTTTGTTAGCTGCACATTCTGCTTTTAGAAGATTCATATACTTATCTTCTTCAAGACACTCTCCATTCATGTCAATCTCTTGATAGATTGATTTGAGCATACAAAGTAAATTTTTGTAGGCCATTCGTCTAGCTTTGCGATTGCACTCGATTCTCCCATGAGATCGGCCAGTAAACTTCTGGCTCTTGATTTTGAGTGAGACTTCGACATACCAACCCCCAGAGTATGATTCTGACCACTCTACAGGATTTCGCCATCTGTAAAACTGTTGCATTCTTTTAAATCGTCCGATAAAGTCTCCTGAAGGAACATGGACGCCCTGAAACTTATTCGTACTTTTGCCTTTAGACATAGCGCAGACTCCTCCATTTCAAAGATCAATTTTATATATCAGGATACACAAAAACAGGGCCAAAGTCTAACGAAGTATTCATATTAATCGCAAAGGCTCAATCGATTGAGCCTTTGATCTCAAACAAAAAACCAAATCAACATTCCTTTGCATTCTCTTAAGAAACGTGCTCTGGAACTGGAATTCGCCGTATGAAATCCTCGCTTCGCGAGGAGTTAATGCAAATTGGTGGCCGAGGTGGGAATCGAACCCACACATCCTTGCGAATACACGATTTTGAGTCGTGCGCGTCTACCAGTTCCGCCACTCGGCCCTATTTTTTAATTGTAAATTTACTTGCTAGTTTTTCTACCTCTGTAGCAACTCGTTTTAATACTAGCTTATCTTGCGGATTTTTAACAACATCTGTTATTAATTTAGCAAGTTCTTTCATTTCAAGCTCTTTCATCCCTCTTGTGGTAACTGCCGGTACACCTAAGCGAATACCAGATGGATCAAGCGGTTTTCTGATGTCTCCGGGAATCATATTTTTATTCACCACTATCCCGACATTTTCTAATGCTCTTTCGATATCCTTACCACCTACTTTTTGATTTGTTAGATCTACTAAAATAATATGATTATCGGTACCCTTGGTTACAACCTCGAGACCTTCTTCTATTAATGAATCGGCTAGCGTATTGGCGTTATCTACAATTTGTTTAGCATATTCTTTAAAATCTTTACTTGATGCCTCTTCGAAACAAACCGACATCCCAGCAACAATGTTTTCGTGCGGACCACCCTGAAGACCAGGGAATACTGCTTTATCTATCTTTTCAGCAAGCTCTTCCTTACAAAGAATTATGGCTCCGCGGGGCCCACGCAAGGTTTTGTGAGTGGTAGTAACTACAACATCGGCATATGGAAATGGATCTTCGTGCTGACCGCCCACAATTAAACCCGCAATATGAGAGATATCGGCTACAAGATACGCACCAACATCTTTGGCAATCTCACCAAACTTTTTAAAATCTATTTTACGAGGATAGGCCGTGGCACCGCAGACGATAATTTTTGGCTTAAAAATACGAGCTAATTTATGAATCTCATCAAAATCTAGAAGTTTAGTATCTTCGTCCACGCCGTATTGAACAAATTTGAATGCTTTGGAAGTAAAGCTTA
>JAYEGB010000044.1:0-2598 GCA_034658875.1 Patescibacteria group bacterium
CTTCGACCATTTGGTCATAAATACGAACCTGAACCTGCCGACTAATACCGTACCCGACTCGGCGGCGGATCATCCCGTCGTGTGGCAGCATTTTCTCGGTCCGGCCGCTGACTGGGGGCGGGCACTTGCATACGAAATTAAGCTATTCTCTCCCGTGAAACACGATGGTGGTACGATTCTGTGGATGGAGGTTTCTGATTCGACGGTGGCCGACGTACAGGATACGTTCGATATTCCAATAGCCATTGATTTTGATTGTACGATAGACACGGTGAAGTATCTGTTCAAGGAAATGAACGATGGATATATCACTGAGGTGCGTTTGTACGGTCCCGATTTGAGTGATGGAACGAATATTGCCGATAGTCAGTATTGGGTTGACATCACAGACCGCACGGGTGATACGTGGACGACGATTACCTGTGCTCGTGATCCCGGTTCCGCGATCAGCGCGTCCGCTGGCGACAGATACGCGCTTCGATTTTATACTAATTTCTCGGCTAGTCAGGACGACAGCCTGTGCTGTGGCTGGGCGAAAATGAGGGTCACACGATGAAAATCATTCTTTGTGGTATCCTCATTGGATTGCTAGCATTATCGGCATCGGCGGACGATTCTTCAACGGTGAGTATCAATACTCAGACTGATGCTTATATGAACAAACAGAATCCCAATACTAACTACGAGGGGGGACTGGGCTTTACCCCTATTCGAGTTAAAAATGTGACACGGGGAGAACCACCGAAATCATGGATGGTGCAATGAGATATATACTGATTGTTTTATTGTTTTGCTTGACCGTTCAGGCATATGCGGGTGTTGAGCTTGGTTCGGTTCAGGAATTGTATGACCTCCATGATAGTAGAAATAATTGGCTATCTCTTCCGCGCTGGAAGGCCGCAAGTGTCGGTGATACCGTGTGGGCGTTTCCCTGTCAGCATGGCCCACTATACGATCAATGGCTGATATCTACCGATAGCGGGGGCAGTTATAGTCAAGTACAGGGGGAAATCGACGCTGGTGATTATGTCAGTGACCATGCCGGTTTTTGGTATGCCGGTGGTGTTCATGCGGGATTTCCAAGAAGTTCATTTGATTATGTGACGTATAGACATATAGCCAGTCCGGCCAACAATGCAACCGATCGGGAAGCCCTTGACGACTTGACGGATGCTGATTTTAACCCGCGTGTGGCAGTTTGCGCTTACGATCAGAGTCACGTTTGGCTAGTTGCCCGATGGGACAATGACAGTTTAACTTGGTGGAACACCACGGATCGTTTTGCGGCCGATACGTCTTCGGGTAAGGTAAGAGACATTTCGCGCCAAAGTGTCGATAGTTTAAGAATCGGCATGGTTCTCGGCGGAAGCAATAATCCGATTTTGGTCGTGTTGATATATGGTTCCGGTTACTATTATTACACATGGAACAGCACGGACTTCACGGCCGGCAATGATAGTGCGATAGTCGAAGCGGCTGGTCTAGCAGCAACCTCACGTGGCTTTACGATCAATTATCTTGATGGCAAGTTGCACTTGCTTTATGGGCATCCGTACAACACCGACTCGACGATTTTAGTTCATTACGTACAAGATGGCGTGGGTGGCTGGGACTCGACGCGGGTGAGTAGACTAACTGCACTCAATTCCTATTTTGGTGAGGGTTCGGGCTGCGCTCCGATCACTTGCGCCAAGAACGACACCTTGGTTTGTTTCTACAATATCGGTGATCGGTTCGTTATGAAGCAATGGCGGGCGGGGAGCTGGGGGGCAGATAGCACGGCAATCACTCCCGCCGACGACTCCGCGAAGTATTTACAATGTCCGCCAAACGTGACCAATAACTACATCCCCGTATTCTGGTCGGACTATAAAAGTGGTAGAATGGGATACTCGCGGAAATTGACGTTTACCCCCGACTCTTCCGATGTGGTGGTTAAGTTGGGCAAGTGCAAACTGGGAAAGGTCAAGTTTTGATCCGCTGGCTGGTCATATTCATGCTCTGTGCGGGGTCCGCAATGGGGGCAACGACAATCAATAGTTTGCCCTACACGATTGACGAAAACAACACAACGGTCGATTGGGACACTTTCTATATAGCCGGGACAAGTCTTAGTATCGGCGATAATGCGTCTTTCAAACGCGGAGTAACGATAAAAAGATGAAGAAATTACTACTGATAACCCTGATATGTTTGTCTGCCAGTGTCGGGGCAGATACGTTCCAGACGCCACCCTACTTGAATAAGACGGCTGACTCCATCAAATCATGTCTGGTTAGTGCCGATACTGTCGGCTTCGACTGTTCAGGACTGGTGGCAGAATGCCTCAAGGCGGTTGGGTTGGCCGTGGCTGGGGGCGAGCGCACATCCGTCGGGAGTTTCGATACCACATGGACAGTAAGTGATGACACGTCCGGGAGTTTCGATACCACATGGCCGGTGATTGCCGACACTTCGGGCTTTGTGATATTCAAGGTTCTGAAGGTCTGGTCCCTAGTGCTTGGTGTGGAGGGATCATCGGGCAGTGTTACCATTGAATGTGACACAATTTTCAAGCGCGGAGTAACGATAAAAAGATGAAGAAATTACTACTGATAA
>JAYEGB010000045.1:0-2588 GCA_034658875.1 Patescibacteria group bacterium
AAAAAATTGAATATGTATATTTTTTATAACCATGGGAACTTGTCAATCAACTGACGCAATTCGCGTATGTATCGTCCGCGATCAACAATTCGCGGATCGTAACGAGCCTATTTATAATGTCAAGATTCAACTACGCAGTCGAGTCACAAATGATTGCGAACAAGTATTTGCCCAACGGTTCTGGATCGTAGATAATATAGACGTATTCTACATGTATGTCTGTGATGCGTTGAAGAATTCATTCGTTCAGAGAACTGATTATGGTGAGATGCATTTTGAAGGGGCTCCTGGGGATATACTGAAAGTCATCTCTAACCAATACAGCCCACCTCCGATTCCAAAATAAGCAATTTGCAACGAAATGACATTTTGTCACATCATCTCACATTTGAACTTTTTTGAAAAATCTGAAATCTGAAAATTTCTGATATGAAAATGAAAATCAAAATTTGAAAAAACACACAACGATTTCAAAATTTGGTTCATTTGCAAAAAGGGGTAAGGGAATCATATATCTCGCTTATATTAAGTTTGCATGTTAAATACACATTTGCATTTTATCTTTTCAGTAAATTTTGTATTATGGAATATTCCGTGAATATTTAATTCCAGTTAAATATATGAACAATACCATATATAATTTACCCATTCTACAAATTATTTACCTGTCTGGTAAATTTTCCCCCAATCTGCAAGTGTTATGGATACTCAAGCAAATCCTGAATTGGGTGGGCATAAGTGCTATAGTTGTGGAAAAACATTTGTGTACCAATCGCATTTCCGCCGTCATCAGCAACGTAAGAGACCATGTGGTATAGTTGAAGGAAGCACTGATCCGTTCACATGCACATATTGTGGGAGAGGATATGTGCGAAAACAGAAACGAGATGAGCATCAAACTTCGTGTAAATTCAACACGCCTGAAGGACATGAAATTATAATGCAGAATGCATTGAAGAATACGCTTCAGGACGAGGTGGATAAGCTTACGAAAATTAATACACAGATGTCAGAGATGAATACACAAATGGTAGAACTGATGGCTTCTCAGCAATCGCAGATTCAGGCACAGCTTAAGGATCAAGCTGATAAACATGAGCGCGAAATCTCCGAACTCAAAATGCTATTACAGCGCCCTCAGATGACAGCCGGCCGCGACATTAACACGCAAAACATAACCATCAACTTCAATGATTACGACAAACCATCGCTTCCGTCGACAGAAGAACTATTTGCAATTCTCGACAAGCACAAAGCAGGAGCGTTAATTCCGCTGTATCAGCACATGTTTCTCAATCCCCAAAAACCAGAAAATATGACTATATACACCGCCGATGCTTCTCGTGGTAAGATGATTGTTCGCGCCGATGGACGCTGGCAGGCAGGCGAACCAACACTCGTTATGAGAAGGATTCGAAACAAACTGTATGTGATGATGCGAAGTGAACTAAATGACAACAAAACAACATTTATCACTGCGTGGTGTACAAAGGGAATGAATGATGGAACGTTATGGGTGAACAAAGTGAAAGAATATATGGAACGTCATGAACTTAACGATGAATCAGACGAAGTTAAAAAAATGTTGACTCAAACCGATGTAGTGAAGGCATTAGTTAAAGAATTCTTGATAGAAAATAAAATTCTAGATACGAGTGGTCACCTTCTTACTACATAGCAATTTGCTTATAAGTGAATAAGTATGTTAAAAAATAAATAGCATATACATCTTATCTTTATCATATTAAGCGCTATTCGGCATCATTACCCAACATCAGTTTTATTATGAAATCAGCTACTCCGTTAACAATTTCGACGTGTCCTCCATTTTCGAGACGAAAGTCTTCATCACTACGAATAGCGTGTACGGGATAATCGACATTAGCAATTGTAGCGATACCAGTCTTGTTTCCAAAAACTTTTTCATGTTGATCTAACAGCGACTTTTGATAATCTCGCGAAACATCTTCTCCATTGCGTGCACGAGCCTTAATTCTAGCAATAGTTTCATCTAATGACGGCGCTAAATAAACAAACCCATCGGGTTTCCATGGAAGTAATTCGTCATAAGTTCTACACCATGTTTTATACATTTTCATTTGCGTTTCATTCAACGTTCCGTCATTGTGTAACATTTCAACAAACAAATATTCGTCACTAAACACACTTCGTTCCAAAATGTACACGTTAGCATCTGGATACTCTTTCACAGCTCGTTTAATCGCTTGAATGCGCGTAATATACACAAATGTCTGAAATTCGTAAGCATGATGGGGGATATCTTCATAGAAGTGGGTGAGTGCTCCTGATGATTTCCACACATCCACTGGCTCGTAAATGACACATACCTTTAACGGGGTATGAATAGGTATATTATGATCGGAAAACCATTTTTTGATTGTAGGGGCTAATTTAACTCCTAATAATTTTACTAGTGCTGTTTTTCCAGCACCAATAAGACCATCGATGGCAATAACTATTGGAGACATTGCGTTATTAAATATTGAAATTGATAGTATATGTATATTAATAAAGTCTGTTATCAATTTTGAATATTGTAATTAATTTCAATTAATAAAAAATCCGAT
>JAYEGB010000046.1:0-2472 GCA_034658875.1 Patescibacteria group bacterium
AAAGACTCGCCTCAGAAAGCCTGAGGAAAATTTGCGTTTTGGAAGAATGCTTATGACAGATCCGATCAGGATCAAAATTGAGCTATTAGTAACTAAAATAAAAGTCTTGCTTGTCGATATGGAAGCTCAAAATGCTACAAAGACTTTTGTTGCTGGCAGTCAATTCATGAATGCGTTCAGTCAGATGATGAAGGAATTAAAACGTATTTTGCCAGAAATGAATATGTTCGAAGATCCTCCGGAAGAAAAAGAATACATTAAGGAAGAAACTGGAGTGACAAAATTAGATTCTGCATACGAATCAAGGATGATACGAAGTGGTAATGTCACTAGTTATATCTACTCCGTGTCTGATGGTGTCACAACTACTCTGAGAGGGCTAGGAGTAGATAACAATACGATCAAAAGTATTAGGGGTGTAATAAGCAATGAAATTTTTTCGAGACCTGGATTGGACAAGGAATTAGTATCTATGATTTCCGATAGGATAATTAATAATGTTACAGAAGGAATTTAGTAATTGGCTATTGATACAGATAATTTAGTAAACGATTTCGTACTTAATACTAAGGCTATTTTTGATGAGAATATGCGTAGTCTTAATATTAGAGAAGTCTTTACTGATGATGTGTTAATTATTCCAGTTGTTCCTTCTTTAGCAATATCATGTATAGGGTTCTTTCCAAATAGAATTACTGTTGGAAGAACACAAGCTAGATATCAATTTGATTTTGTTGGTGAATTGTGGTATTATCATTCAAACATTTCACCTGATGTATATAGGAATCTTGTGATGGCAAGAGCATACAAGATATCTAAACATATTTTGGAAAATGCAACCTTAAACGGTTGGCTTACAGCGAAACAAGCTATCGTGAGATCATGTTCTTGGGCTCCAAGATTAAGATCTGGTGATCTATTGGCTTCTGCTAGAATTATTCTTCTAGCTTCATATAATACCCAAATAACGAGTAGTTAGTTGTTTAGCGAGTTGCGGGAAATTCATTAATCATTAAAACAAACTTTAATTATAAATATAAGGAGATAAGTTATGGTAAAAACAATTGGTCCTGCTGTCGGATCCAAAGGACAAGTTGGATTTGTAGAAGAATGTAAGTGGGGTTATCCTGCTTCGCCTCCAGATAGTTTTGTGGAGTTTACAGGGGAAGGCATAGTTAGCGAATACACTAATCTTGTGAGTGGTGCTCTTAGAGCTGATAGGGCAGTACATAAACAAAGATTGGGTTCCGAATCTGCTGGTGGAGATGTTAATTTTGAACTTTGTCCAGAAGGATTTGGAACTTTGCTCAAACATGCTCTCGGTAAAAAAAGAACAAAAAGGAAAGATGTTGCGTTCATCATGGTTTATGATGGTACTGCTACAGACATGATAGTGTCTGTTACGGCATCTGGAGTATTTGCTACTGGAACTTCTGATACGTTTGCTATTTATTTTGGAGCCACAGAAACTGTCCAGGATGTGATAACTGCAATTAATGCCGAAAGTAATTGGTCTTGCTATGCTCCGTGGGGTGATGGTTCTACTGGATATTTTCCGAACTCTACAAAATCAGATGCAACTTCAACTCTCGGAGCATCTGATTATGATTCTTCAGCATATGCAAAAACTGGAGGAGTTTGCAATTTAGAAATTATTACAGAGATTTATTGTGATGAGGATAAGGGCGAAGATAAGTTAATCTTTTTTCCAATCAACTTCAAGTATGGAATTTATGAGCATACGTTAGATGCAGATGCTGATCTTCCTCAAGGTCTTTCTTTTGAAATTGGTCGAGATGTGGCTGCATTTAATTATTATGGTGGTCGTATAAATTCACTAGCCTTAACCATTAATCCTGGCGAATTCATTACTGGAACTGCTAATATAATGTTCAAGGGCGCAAGTACATGTGGAGATGTTTCTGCTAATAGTGCTAATACTGGATGGAAAATCCCTTATTGTGGCATATCTTATGCAGGAGATGAAGATAGTGCTAAAGTGCAACTTGATACTGATGGAACCAAAGAACATTTTTATTTTGAACATGGTGGTTCTGGTACGGAAGTTCCTACCTATGGGTTTTCTTTGGAACGTGGTTATTATTCTCATGATGGATATTATTGGGAAGTAACTACGATGGCTGGTTTGCTGGAGCTCTTAGAATATGAAACTGATTATTTTTCTGTTACAAGAAAAGGAGGAATTAGCGCAATCGATACAACAATTGGATTAGATGCGCAGACATTAGTAGCAATGTCTGCAGATTCAGATACAGTTCTTTATAAAGATACTGATGCTTCTGCTAGTCCTCTTGTGAGAGGAAATTATATTGGTGTTGATGCTGGCACTAGTGTCCTCTTAACTGTTAAAATAAGTACAGGCGGCGCAATGGGTGGAACTGCAAAGTTCCAGTCTCAAAAGACTGGAGATGCTGCTAGTTGGTGTACTGCTCAAACAATTACTGCTGATAC
>JAYEGB010000047.1:0-10476 GCA_034658875.1 Patescibacteria group bacterium
CACTGAACCAGTCGGTTCAGTGGCCATATCAGGAAAAGCTTGACTGAGAGCTGGTTTTTGATATGATTAGACCCTTGCTGAGTTGATCATTGAAAAACAGGGAGGTCTAAAATATTATGTCAGAAGGATTGTCTCAAGAAGAAATTGACTGGCTAAACAGTCTTGATAAAGAAATCGGAGAGCGAGTCAAAAATTCTTCTACTGGGGTTTATCACGGACTCTATTTTTATAGAGATAAACGTAAACTTACAAGAGAAGAGCTAACTCGAGTTGTTGAAATTTTGACAAAGCATAAGTTGCCAATTTCAATTTCGTCTGGTCAATTTTATTTTTCAGTAAGGATTTTTAATCATCCGGTCTATATTGGCACAGATGTTCCAGTGGTTTTCTTCTTTCAGTCGAATCAATTCCCGGCAATTTCACCAGAACGTGACAACCGGGACAAAGAAGCTTGTGAATTTCTATGGCCGTACATAACAGCATCAAACAACATCGTTGCATTGGAACGTTATAAACTAGAATTACCAAAAGAAAGCCCTGATTATTATTTCTAGCTTTTTACTCATTTTCTTTCAGTCGCTTGTCAAACCATCCAATATCGGGTGGTTTTTCTTACCCAAATCCAAACGGCTCATGAATGAGCCGTTTCAAAAGAGGTGGATTTTGACAATAAACCTACTGATATTATGATATAGAGTCACATATTTAATAACCTAAAGAAGTTTATCATGCTACAAATCGGAGATAAGGCCCCAGAGTTTAACTTAAAAGGCTACCTAAAAAACAAAATCAAAGATTATAGCTCGAAAGAGTTTAAAGGCAAATGGATTGTGTTGTTTTATTACCCAGCAGATTTCACGTTTGTATGCCCTACAGAAGTGATGAGCCTAAGCAACGCAGCCGAAGAATTCAAGAAGTTAAATAGCGTTGTACTGGGGATAAGTACAGATAGTGTATATTCTCACCAGAAGTGGTCAGAAGAGCTTGGTGGGCTAGATATTGCCCTTCTAAGCGACTTTCACAAGCGTACATCCAGAGATTACAATGTATTAGATGAAGATTCGGGCGAATCCCAGCGAGGGCTATTTATTATAGACCCAGAGGGCACTTTACGATATTTCTTGGTTTCAGATGGCTCCGTTGGACGCTCCACCCCAGAGCTTTTACGAGTTATTTCTGCCCTTCAAACCGGCAAGCTCTGTCCAGCCGAGTGGAAACCCGGAGAAGCCACACTTTAGCCTTCTCCTTAGATCACCTTGTCATAGGAGAAAGACCATAGTAGAATTAACCTGTTAATATATTACTTAACTTGGAGGTAGCATGGCATATGCCCATACTAACAGCAAGGGTAACACCTATTACTTGCACAGCAAGGAAGTTACACTCAAAGGGGGACGTAAGCAGAATATCTTTTACTTCGGTAAGGAAGCCAAGGAAGCTGCAATCGATGAAGTACCAGAGGGATACAAGGTAATCGAAAGTGCACGTACTGGTTTACCAATCCTTAAGAAAAAGGATAAGTAGAAACCTACAAAACTTTTAAGAAAAACTAAAATGGCTTCAGATCTCTGGAGCTATTTTAGTCTATGCCAAGTTAAAAATTAAGCATAGCTGTGTTTTTGTATTAAGCAAACTCGTTTTAACGATGGTAGCCCATAGGGAAGTTGAACCATTCGCTATCGCTCATTTAATAGGGCTTCCGCCCTCTTACTGAAAAGCATTAGCTTTTCAGTCACCCCAACGAGAAAACAAATGTTTTCCCGACCCCTTTCTTGGGTTCGACTCCTAGAAGAACACTACACTTCAACTAGCCCACCTAAATGGTGAGTTTGTCGAACCATGGTAGCCCGTAGGGGAGTCGAACCCCTCTTTCCAGCTTGAGAAGCTGGCGTCCTAACCGATAGACGAACGGGCCATATCGAGCTTATTCTAGCCCAAATTTTACATAAACCAAAGACAATGGTTCAATAACCAGTGGGGTAAATTTATCTTATTTTTACTCTTCAATCGACACTTTGACAATAAGGAGGAGAAATGTCATGTGTGGCACTGTATCAATCGTCAACTTGAACCCATCCAATCCAGTTCCAAATCTTGTTGAAACGGGCTGCGACATCCTTTTGAATCTTCGTAATCGCGGAGATGAAGCATGGGGTATCGGCGTAGATGGAGAAGGATCCTCACCCAATGTTCGTTGGAAATTGGGAGAACCTGTAACCAGGACTCTAACGCCCAAAACAATCCAGAGATTAGTCCGGCAAGATCTAATCGGGGTACATAATATTATGATAGCCCAGCTTAGATACGCAACTACATCTGAACGAACTACGGCAAATGCTCAGCCGCATCATTTTGGGACAGGAGGCCAACGATTTGTCTTAGCTTCAAACGGAGACCTGCCTTTCTGTGAAGAAGAAAGGCAAAAGCTAGAAGCAAAAAAGTATGCTTTCGAATCCCATTGTGACGCCGATGTAATCGTCAAATATCTAGGAAACGCCTGGATAGAAAATGGTCGCAACGAATTAGAAGCCTTCAAACAGACTGGCAACAATCTGTCTGGAGCTTTTTCATTGGTCTGCATCACGCCGAGCAAACGACTGTTCCTAATGCGAGATCGGCATGGATTTCGACCTCTTTGGTTTGTGGTTAACAACGAAAAGAATCTTTTTTATTCCTGCTCCGAGAACGGAATACTAGAAGACTTATTCCCCAAAGCGAACCCTATTGAGGTAAAACCAGAAGAAATTATTGTAGTTGACCCAAAGACTGGAAGCATCCATAAGCATCAATTTGCCGACCCAGACCCTAAGTATTGTTTAATGGAATATTTTTATTTCCAGAGGCCAGATAGCAAGGCTACTCAAAAGGCAAAAAATACTATGCACGGGTATCGATTTAGACTTGGGATGGAACTAGCAGACCAGTGGGTAGAAGAGGGGTACCCCATACCAAATGTAGTCTGTTGTGTGCCTTACAGTGGTGCACCTGCAGCCCAAGGATTTGCCTATAAACTAGAGATTCCTTACATCGATATCGTATTTAAAGACAGGTGGGCTGGTCGCGTATTTATGGCCGACGGCAAAACCCGAGAGCAACTGCTAAGAGAAAAGCTCCAAATAATTAGAGATTTCTTCCAAGAAGAGTCTCCAATCTTCATGGGCAAAAATATTGTCGTTATTGACGATTCAATAGTCCGTGGAGATCAGTCTAAGATTATCTCCGGGCTTCTTCGCAATGCCGGAGCTGGTTGGGTTGGATACGGCTCAACTGCGCCACCTTATAGATATCCCTGTTTCTACGGTATCAACACACCCGACAGCCAGCTGCTTATAGCTCACGGTAAAACAATCGAAGAAGTCCGCTCTCTTATCGGAGTAGACTATCTGCACTACCTAAGCCTGTCTGGTGCATACCATGTCATAGATGGAAACGAAGATAATCTTTGCAACGGGTGTTTTACCTGTAATTACCCTACTCCTGTTCCCGAACACAATTGCAAAGCTGAAGTTTAATTGAACATTATTTAGTCAAACCCTCAGAAATGGGGGTTTTTAGCTATTTTCTATATCTGGTAAACTAAAAATATGATTAAGGCCGGCTATCATGTATCTGCAGCTGGGGGATTATACAAAGCTTTCAAGGAAGCCAAGGCTTTAACTTGTGAAGTTATTCAGATATATGTAGGTTCTCCCAGAGGGTGGGCTACGCCAAGCATTCCATCGGAAGCTGACATAAAAAAATTCAAGGAAGCCCAAAAAGAAGCTGGAGTAGAAAAAGTGCTTGTTCACGCTGCATATTTGCCAAATCCGTCTAGCCACAAGGTAAGTTTACGGAATTTTAGTCTAAAAAAGATGAAAGACGAAGCCAAAATCGCGTACTCAATAGGTGCCGATGGCTATAACTTTCATTGTGGAAGTAACCAAGACGGGAACAAAGAAGGCATAAAGCATGCCATCAATTCCCTAAATAGATTAGCCGAACTCACCAACTATAAGTGGCCAGTAGAGCTTATTTTGGAAAGCGATGCCGGTGCTGGTAACCGAATCGGCGATACTATCGAAGAACTCGGCGCTATCTGGAAGGGTTTAAAAAATAAAAAACGCTTTGGCATATGCCTAGATACCTGCCATTTATTTGTATCTGGCCTAGATGTGGGTAACAAGAAGGTATTTTCGAAAAGTATGAAACAATTTGATAAACTAATAGGTCTTGAGAATTTAAAGTTTTTTCATATAAATGACGCCATGTTTGATCTGGGTTCCAAAAAAGACCGCCATGAACATATTGGTAAGGGGTACATAGGCAAACAAGGCTTCAAAAATTTCTTGAGCGTACCAGGAGTTAAAAAAGTCCCAATGATACTAGAAACTCCTCGTAGTGGCGATGTAAAAAAAGACATTAAAGACATACAAGAGCTCCGTAAACTAGCCAAATAAAAATAATTCGCTGGGTAGCATCGAAGCACTACATTAACGAGATCCTTCGACCTTACTCAGGAAATAATTCATTATTATGCTAGCCTTAGACAAAAAATCAGATCTTTATAACGCAATCAATAAATTTTCTACTCAATTTGATGAAGGTTTTCGCATAGCAGAACACATCAGATTCCCTAAAGGAGTAGATAATATAGTTATCGCAACTTATGGCATAGCTGCTAGTACTGCGCAATTAGTTTTAGATATGTTCGCAGATGAACTAAAGGATAAAAAAATAACTATATCTCCTCATTACGATCTACCCAACAATGCAGCTAGCGACACCTTGGTTGTTGGAATAGACATAGAAAAAGATCATCCTGCAGTTATGACCTCAACTAAAAAAGCCTACGACAAAAAAGCTAATATAGTAAGTGTAGTAACTGGCGGAAAATTAGAAAATTATACCAGAAATAGAAAACTGGGAATTGTAAAAGTAGACGATCATATAGATTATATGAATTTACAGATATATTCTGGGCTTTTAATTGGAATAATCGTTCAAATTCTTATTGGAGCAAATTTTCTAAACAACAAAGCAAAGTTCAAAATCCTTGAACTAACCCAAGAACTAGAGAAAATGTATCTAACCAAACTAGGCGAAAAGCTAGCCGGACAAATAGAGGATAGCACCGTTCTTATTTACGCAGAACCAGCACTAAGCGGAATGATGCAGTTAATAAAATCAAACTTAAACATTTCTCTAAATATTCCTGTGTTTCACCAAACCCTGCCAAAGGCTTTTGGTGACGAGCTAATTGGCTTTGGTAAAAAGAACTTCGCCAAATACAAAGCCTTATTCCTGATGGATTCTGAAACAAACGAAAAATACAAAAAAGATTTCGAGATAGCCGGAAAGCTTCTTGATCAATCTAAGGTAAAACACGAAATTTGGGAACTTCCCGGGAGAAATCGAAAACTATCCCTATTAGCCGGGACAATTCTTACATACTGGACCACATATTGGCTTCAAGAAAAAGCTAGATAATTACAAAAGCTTTTTAATATCGTCAAGAGCATCAATGGTAGCAACTTCACCAGCTTTTATGTGTTGCATCAATTTATCCTTCTCTGCCATTTCCTCAAGCTTCCCGCCTATTACAACATCACCAGTCTTGGGCTTTATGATATAGTCGGCAAAAGGCTTTTTGTGAGCTATTATCTGTTCACTCATTATGGCAAAACTTCTATTTAAGGCTTCCTGGATGCTAATATTATCTTCGTCATATTTTTTGTGCTCGGTCGAATCCATCATTACACCAATTACTATATCTGCACCCATCTCTTTGGCCACACCCACAGGCAAAGGGTCTGCTACCCAACCATCTATAAGCATCTTGGCCTGGTAATTAAATGGTTTTATTGCTGGCGGAATAGCAGTACTAGCCCGTATAGCCGATGCTACATAACCGCTATTTAATGTTACTGGCTGACCACTATTTATATCCGCAGCCACAACTGCAAGGGGAATTTGCAGCTCTTCAAAAGTTTTCCCTTTAAACCAATCATCCATCCATTTCTCCATGCGTTCACCTTTGGCAATACCACCGTGGGTTGTTAAGTCAAAAAACCAAAGCAGTGTCTTGCTGTCCAGTTGTTGTAGTACCATTTTCTCAATCAAATCTGGATCTTGGTATAAGGCATATGTTCCCGCAATAAAAGACCCCATGCTAGTGCCTACTACCATATCTATTGGGATGTTATTTTCCTTTAACACCCGTAGAGCACCAATATGCATTACGCCTCTGGCTCCACCACCACCCAAAACTAAAGCAACCTTCTTTCTTTTCTCTTCCATAATGTTTTTATCATACCAAAACCAAACGGCTCATTCATGAGCCATTTCATATTTGACTATTTTTTACGCTCTGATACAGTAATAATACTACCTACAAGGAGGAGCACCTTATGAAAGATCTGATAGTAAACGGCATTAGCTTCCAGGCTGTCATGGATAATGAAAACACATCGAAGCTAGACAATTTCATTGTCCAACAGTTTGATGTATCAACATGTGGATGTCTTTTTCAAAAAGCCATCTATAATGTCGGCGAAGAATGTAGCATCGGTGTAATGAATCACTCTGATGCTAAAATGGTAATACAAATTACCCCTCTGGAGGATGGAGGAGATCGTCTTGTTAGTCTTTCTGGGAGACATCTCAAACAGTACCAAGGAATGGTAGCAGCGTTACTAAGCATTCTTACCAATATTTCTGGAATCAAAATCGTAACAATCTACGGTCCACCAACCAAAGCCGAAACATTTCATATTGAAGATACGCTAGAAAATATTCTCCGTAAGCTCGGCTACAAAGAATCTGCGGCCGTAACCCCGTAAACGCTGCATTCGAACATTTCCCCTGCGCCCTTTATGGGCGCGTTTTATTATTCAAATTGCTGAAAGTGAGGAATCTTGATTAAATATAAGTAGTATTTATAACTATTTTTTATGGAAGAAGCAAAAAACGAAATCATAAGTAATATCACCGGACAAATAACCGAAGAGGTTGCTGCCGGGTTTTACGAACGCATATTCGAAGTATACAAAACTGTTCTAGATATTTTCCCAGTAGAATACCAGTGGATTGTCTCGACCATTATCTTTTTGGCAATCGCTGGCTTCTTGTGGAATTTAATTAAGAAAAACTGGCTTTGGCTTTTGCTACTAGTCGTCCTATTCCCAACCACCCTTCTACCAGCCCTGAAAAACATCTTCGATTCCCTTACCGCCCTCTTCACCGGAACCACCACCAGCTAAATAAGCAAATAATCCAAACGGCTCATTGGATGAGCCGTTTGTTTTTAGGCACAAAAACCAGAAAAATGCTTGTGATATGATGATTAAGATAGCAATAAAAAGCAGTCATGGACAGGATTTTGGCTAAAGAAACCGTAAATAATATAGACAAAGAAGTAGTGCTCAAAGGCTGGGTACACAGCTTGCGCGACATGGGTCAAATTGTCTTTATGGACATGCGCGATGTATCTGGCGTCGTTCAGATTGTTTTTGATAACGCCGATATGGCCAAAGACTTAAAACCAGAATATGTAATAGAAGTTACGGGCAAGGTAATAAAGCGTGATCCAAAATATGTAAACGATAAATTAGTTACCGGAACTATCGAAGTCCAGGCCGGCGAAGTAAAAATTATAAACGAAGCCGAGCTACCACCATTTGAAATAGACCAAGATAAGGTTACCGACGAAGAGCTTCGCCTAAAATACCGCTACCTAGACCTTCGTCACCAAAGATTAAAAGACAACATCTTGCTTCGTCATAAGGTGATCACCTATATGCGCGAGTTTTTAAACAAACGTGAATTTACTGAAATAGAGACACCACTTTTAACTGCTGCCACCCCAGAAGGTGCCAGAGATTACCTAGTGCCGTCTCGCATATATAACGGTAAGTTTTATGCACTACCGCAAAGCCCACAGCAGTACAAACAACTTCTAATGGTAGCCGGAATGGATCGCTACTACCAAATTGCTAAGTGTATGCGCGACGAAGACAGTCGAGGAGACCGCCAACCAGAATTTACCCAGCTCGATTTAGAAATGTCTTTTGTAGAAGAGGAAGATATTTACAAACTCACCGAAGAATTATTTACCTCTATGTTCGAGAAGCTTTTACCAGATAAAAAACTTACCTTCAAACCATGGAAGCGCATTACTCACACAGAAGCTATAGAAAAATACGGTAGTGATAAGCCCGACCTTCGCGAAAACAAAGACGATCCCAATGAGCTAGCTTGTGTTTGGATAACCGACTTCCCATTGTTTGAAAAAGACGAAAAAACTGGCAATCTAACTTCGTCCCACCATCCATTCACTGCCATGAAGGAAGGTGAAGAAGAAAAGTTAGATTCCGATCCAACATCTATTACCAGTACTTCTTACGACTTTGTTCTAAATGGTTACGAAGTAGCATCGGGGAGTATCAGAATCCATAAGCCAGAACTTTTAATGAAGGTATTTAAAACTTTGGGTATTTCCGAGGAAGAAATCCAAGAAAAATTTGGTCACATGCTCGAAGCTTTTAAATATGGTGCACCACCACATGGTGGAATCGCTCCAGGAATCGATAGATTGGTAATGATACTCGCTAACGAACCAAACATTCGCGAAGTAATAGCTTTCCCTAAAACCGATAAAGCCCGGGACCCCATGATGGGCGCCCCAGTAGAAGCAAAACCAGAACAGCTCAAAGAACTTGGTATAAAATTTGGTAAATAAATAAAAACACATAATAGTTTACCCCGTTAGAGTTAGTTCATGCACTATGTCTATATACTTCAAAGCCTAACGGATAACAAACATTATACTGGCGCAACAGATGATTTACAGAACCGCTTAAAACTACACAATATAAATCAAGTAATTACTACTAAGAACCGAGGACCATTTAAACTAATATACTACGAAGCCTGTGATAATCAACAAGACTCCTATGCAAGAGAAAAATATCTTAAATCAGGAATGGGTAAACGCTATATCAAAAACCGTCTCAAGCGGTTCTTAACTCTAACGAGATGAAAACAGTTGCATTACTTTTAGTTATCCTAAATTTCTTAACCGGCTCATCGGCCGTAGTACAAGATAACATTTGGGATATTTTAACCGACCCAAATGCGGCTGGGGTACACATATTGGCTACCCAATTTTTAAAACCAGAACCCGTTCGCGATATTTTATACCCAGAACCAAAAATACTAGCCTCCGGAGCAATTATTACTGACCTCGATACCGGTAAAATTTTATACAAGAAAAATGCCGATCAACCAATGGCCATAGCTAGCCTTACAAAAATAATGACGGCCTTAGTGGTGCTGGAATACAAAAATAGTTTAAAAGAAGTTTACACCGTACCCGAAGAAGCTACGCAGATAATTGGGTCGCGAATGTTTTTGTACAAAAACGAAAAAATGACTATCCATAATCTTTTGCGCGGACTTCTAATAGGCTCTGCCAATGACGCTGCCTATACTTTGGCCGTAAACACATTTGGAACCGAAGAAAAATTTGCCGAGGCCATGAATTCCTATACTAGATCTCACAACCTTCGCTTCACTAATTTCAGAAACTCTTGGGGTGGAGACGAAGAAAACCACTATTCCACCGCCAAAGATATGGCAAAACTTACCGAGATAGCATTAGAGAATCAAATATTTCGCGATATTGTAGCCACCAAAAAAGTTACCCTAACCGATATTACTGGCAAATTACAACACCAGTTAGATAATACCAATGAACTTATTGGAAAATACACCAATGTTATTGGTGTTAAAACCGGTACCACCCAAAATGCTGGAGAATCTTTAATTGTTGCTGCTCGTGGTGGTAGCAATCAAACCGTTATTGTAGTTCTACTTAACAGCCCCAACCGCTTTCAAGAAGGCGAAGAACTTCTTGACTGGGCATTAAAAGCCTACAGCTGGGTCGAACCTTTATAAATCAAATACCTCAAATAGGAGAGTGTAAAAATGAGTCCTCAGACTGTCACTGGAATCACCTTAGTAGCTTTTCTCCTATGCATTATTTTCCGAGCAGTCAGAAACCATTTCCGAGGTACTAGCACATGAAGATTTTTATCTTTTCACTCGCTCTTTCAATACTTGCAGGCGTAGCTTTTTACATTAATCTCGTTGAAAGCAAGTCTAAAAGTGGCATTAGTGCCAGAGACAAATAAAAGACCTCAATTCACCGAGGTCTTTTAAAATAGGCTACCACATTGATAAAACTAGCTTTTTAGGTAATAATGCAGAAGATGGATAAAATTACTAATACAAACTTTTTAGTGGCAATCGTTGGTAGACCCAATGTAGGTAAATCGACATTGTTTAATAAAATTGCTGGGAAAAACCGAGCAATTTTAAGCGATATCCCGGGAACCACACGCGAGATCTTGTATGAAAAAGTGGGTTGGAACAGAATGGAATTTTCTTTAGCCGATACCGCAGGCCTTGAGTTAGATAAAAAAGACGATCTCGAGCAAG
>JAYEGB010000048.1:0-2382 GCA_034658875.1 Patescibacteria group bacterium
TCAAAACTTTATTACTCAGCAGGCACTGAATCAAGCTATTCCAGATGCTGAAAAAAACATTGAGCTTTTAGATAAACTGTACGAATCTTTCTTTGATCTTGGTATTGAGGTAGTCGATTTGCGCGATGATCTTATTTGGCAAGCTACTGAAGGTGGAGAAACTACTGAAAAGAAGGGTTCTAAAAATAAGAAACCAGCTAAACGTGGTCTAAGCAAGGCCGACGCTACCGAAGCAATCGGTGAAGACTCGGTTCGTATGTATCTAAAAGAAATTGGTCAGATTCCACTTCTTAAAAAGCACGAGGAAGTTGCCTTAGCAAAGCGTGTAGCAGCAGGAGATGAGGCAGCTACAAAACATTTGGCCGAAGCCAACCTTCGACTTGTGGTAAGTATTGCTAAAAAATACATTGGTCGTGGGTTGTCACTTCTAGATCTTATTCAAGAGGGGAACATTGGTCTTATGAAAGCTGTTGATAAGTTTGACTATACTCGTGGTTTTAAGTTTTCTACCTATGCTACCTGGTGGATCAAGCAGGCGATTACGCGTGCCATTGCCGATCAGGCTAGAACTATTCGTATCCCAGTACATATGGTGGAAACGATGAATAGGTTGGCTCGTACCCAGAGACAGCTCGTGCAGGAACTCGGTCGGCCGCCCTCGCCAGAAGAGCTTGCTATCGAGATGGGTATTGAGATAGGAAAAGTAAACCATATTTTAAAGATTTCCCAAGAAACAGTCTCATTAGAAAAATCTGTAGGTGATGAAGACGATTCGCTTCTTGGTGATTTCATAAAAGACGAAGACAGTGTTACTCCTAGCGAACAGTCGTCTCAAGAACTTCTTAAAACTGATATTACAGTTGTATTACATTTACTTACTCCGCGTGAACAGAAAATTTTGAAGATGCGCTTTGGTTTGGAAGGTGAGTGGGCTCATACACTAGAAGAAGTTGGTCGGGAGTTTGGTGTAACGCGTGAGCGTATTCGCCAGATCGAGGCAAAAGCGGTAGCTAAACTTAAAAAATCTAAGGATTCCAAAAAACTTAAAGATTACTTAGAATAGTTCCTGTTGTTATTTTGAGTGAAGTCGAAGAATCTTGTAGTATTCTGTGTTTAAGGCATAATTCAGAAGTGTTTTGACAATCCCGGGTAGCTCAGTGGTAGAGCAGGTGCCTGTTAAGCACTTGGTCGTCGGTTCGAATCCGACCCCGGGAGCCACGGTAAAATAAGTTGCTGTAGGAGCGAGTTATTTGGTTTTTAGGTTTTGTAATATTTGCTGTTCATTTTCAACAAATATAGTTTTTTTGTTTAAAGAATTAACTTGAGATAAGAACTCAGGCAATCTTTCTTTATCAAATTTTTTAGCAGTGTCTAATAAATTAGATAGTAAGTTTATATCGCTTTTTCTTTTATATTTTTCAATTTGGAATATTCTTAAGAGAGTTCTTTTTATAATTCTCCAATAAAGCAATATCTTGGATGGTTTTAATATAAAGATATAGTCTGAAGAAGATAATATGTCTTTAAGCCACTCATCTCTATACATTCCTTCAATAATCCAATCTTTTTTGGAAATTATTCTATTCACTTCTTCTTTTCTTTTTGTTTCATTTTTCTTACCATATTCAAAGTTCCAAAAGATTTCATCAAGGTCAAAGTTTGGAATGTTTAGTTTTTGGCTAATTTTTTTAGCAACAGTTGTTTTTCCACTTCCTGCTGAACCAAATATATAGATTCTCATACCAAGATTATATCAAAACAGGGGATAGTTAAGCAGTTGATGTGACAATTTCATCCATCTCTTTTTTAACATTTATCTAATCAAAAGTTCGAAAGTCGTCCGAGAGAGCGAGTCATTCGACAAGCTCATGGCTTTGCGCCACAATGCAAATATGAGTTGGTTTTTATATATTCTTCTTTGCGATCAGAAAACTTATTATGTTGGTACGACTGATGTGTTAAAGCGTCGTATACAACAACATAAACTTAAAAAATCCAAATACACAAAACAGTTTTCTGATGTAAGGTTGGTATATCAAGAATCATTATCTAATTATCGATTAACTGTAAAACGAGAAAGACAAATTAAAAGATGGACTATAGCAAAGAAGAAAGCTCTAGTATCGGGTAATTTTAAGTTATTAAGAGAATTAAGCAAAAGCCATTAGTTTGTTGAATGCCCCCACAGTTCTGAGCAGTTCGACAGGGGCTCACTGTCGGACTTGTCGAAGATACCCCGGGAGCCACGGTATGAATAAGTCGCTATAGGAGCGAGTTTTTGTGAATGTGTAATAATGTATTTATGAATATCAATCCAAATGCAAAAGTAGTTCTCTGTTACGGTGATTCAAACACTTATGGCACAAAACCAGATGACTTTAG
>JAYEGB010000049.1:0-10064 GCA_034658875.1 Patescibacteria group bacterium
CTAGCTGAACCATGAAATAAATGCTTACCACTTCTCTCAAGTTCTTGTAGTTTCTTTTTATTCATAAATATATTATCGCATATTTAAAATAAATAGCTCCTGTAGCTACTTATCTAGAGTTGGCAGGGGTAGAAGGAATCGAACTTTTAAATGGATTATTGTTTGCCAGCTGGCGGAGAGCCGTTTAGTTATCGACCACTTCTTTGGCTGGTTTGTCATCCCGGAGACCTAGGAATACCGGAGATCTAAGCATTTTGTTTCTAGTCCAGTTAGCAAAAGCAAATTCTCCAACTAACTCTGGCTTTATCCAGGTTATTTCGCCTCGCTCTTTGCGCAAAGCCCTGCAATCCAAAAAAGATCCATTGGCACGCTTTAGTCGTAGCATTTTTTTAAGTAGAACTTGTCTGTTTTCGTCGGTGAAGCCAGTGCCAACTTTACCAACAAACATTAAATCATCATCTACATAGTGGCCTACAAGCAATGCACCAAGACTATCTTTAGCTCGGCCAAAACCTTTGGTAAATCCGCCAATAACAAATTCTTGTTGAGATCTGGTTTTAAGTTTTATCCAATCTACACTGCGTTTGCCTGGCATATAAAAACTAGTAATTTGTTTGGCGATAATACCCTCCCAGCGTTTGCGCTTAGCCATGCGATAGGTTTCGAGACCTTTGGCAATAACATGATCTAAATACTGAACGGTTTTATCTTTGTAGCGAGACAATATTATTTTTAGTTGACGCTTTCTATCTAACACAGGGCGTTCTAGCCAGTTTTTGCCATCTATCTCTAGCAAATCAAAAACATAGTATGTAACTGGTGTGCTTGCCATTAGAGTATCGATTTCTTCTGGGCTATTTTGCATAATCCTGGGTTGCAGGGCCTGAAAATCACTTCGGTTGTACTTGTGAGCTGCAACTTCACCATCTAGCACAATTATTTTGGCACGAAGTTTTTGTAAAAACTCTACAATTTCTGGGAATTGCTTGGCCTTGTCTGACCCGCTACGTGTTAAAAGCTTTACTTTGTCGCCATTTTTTATAGCAATGATTCGGATGCCATCTATTTTTTGTTCAAATAGCCAGTTTTTGTTATCAAAGGCTTCTGATTGAGACTGGCAGAGCATTGGAGAGATTTTTTTTAACATGATATCTCCTTGTTTTCCAGCAATTTTTTTATCTCATCACATTGGTTTTTACTGACTGTTCCAGTAGCGTCTATTTTACTGAGTTTCTTCAAGCTTTTTAGGGCAGACAAATTATCGCCCCAAACATTTTGGGTAAAGATTGTTTTATTGTTTGAAATATCTAGCTCTATTAGGTTTTCGAGACCCTCGATTTGGTTTAGGTGTAGGACATGGGTGTTTGAAATATTAAGATATCTTAATCCAGTGATCTTGTTTAAATTCCCTAAATCTCCAATGGTTGTGTCTGATACATCTAAATATTTGAGATTCTGTAGTTGCCCTATACCACCTAAGTGAGGGGTTCTAGTTTTTGATAAAATTAACATTCTTAAATTTTCTAATCCATAAAGATGTGTCAGATACCCTGCTTTGGTTTCGGACAAATCTAGCACTTTCAAATTTTTTAATGATGACAGGTGTTTTGTTAAATCTGATACAGGTGAGTTAGGGGAAAGATCGAAATCTGCGGTTTTTTTAATATTTACTTTTCGCATATAAAGATACTCCAGGTTCCCTAGGCCCTTAATTGGTTCCAAATTATCAAAGAATGATCTACTTATATCTAAAGAAATTAAATTTGGTGTGTGTTCGGCTAAATCAGCCAAACTTATACTGGCAAACGAGTTTCTCTCTGGATAAAGATAGAATTGGCTTGGCAAAACAGCAGAATAAATTGCACTATAGACACTAAGCGATTTTAAACAATCTAAACCTCTTAGGGTTTCGGCTGCTGAATATGCTTTTACTCTAGGATTACCAGGAATGCCTGGGTCGGCGTGCAAGTACTGGTAAGGCGTATTGTCCATTTCGGGACTAGAATGCAAGCTGTGTTTCCAAATAGTACAAAATGGGTGGTTTATATTAAGTATTAAGTTTGATCCAGATTCTCTTTTTAGGGCTGCATCGGTAAAAAACATATTTCCATTACAAGTTTGCCAAGCAAGAGCTCTACCAAACGAGACATAACTTTCTCTGTCTAGCTGATTCATGTTGTTTAGCTCGAGGTTAAGTATATCTTCGGCATCCCAAATGCCGTATTGAAGATATTTGGAAAATAAGTTGCCAGAAAACATTGCTGTATTTACTGACACTGTTTCGTAGTGTTCGTTACTACATTCTTTAAACAAATTTCCACCAGACTGAAAGAATTCTATTAAGTCCTTATGTTCTTCCGGAATATTGTGTGGTAATTTAACAGTCCATGGTGTGCTGGAATGTATAATCCAACCAGTACCTGCCACCAAAACAATGGCTAAAATTAGGTAGTTTAGATTTAATGGAAATTTCATAATCTATTTTATCTATCTAATTTAATTGTAACTTAATTTAATAAACAAAAACTCCCACAAAAGTGGGAGTGGTTAGCGATGCTTGATTTTCATCGAAAATGTTAAAAGATCGTTTGGTTTTCCGGGGTTTCGAACAGCGCATTTTATGGAAGCACTTTTTTCGTCGGTGTTATGAGAGATGGAGCCAATGCAATTATATTTTCTTCCAGCTCGTAATTGGTTGCAGATATCGGATCTGGCAATTCTTACCCTCGGGTGTTCTACTTTATAATTATTTTTTTGAGACCAGTCTTGAATGAGAGATGATATTATTCCTTCGATCATATAAAAAGGTATAACACCTTTTCTGTGAATAGGATTTTTATCACCAACAATCTCGGTCTGTATGTTTATCAACGTCTGCGATACTTCAAATGTACCAAATAGAATATTTTCTATGTCAGTTACCATTGTAGGTGCTCCTTTTTTTTCAAGGTATGTAAATAATACATCACTAGAGTGTATTATCAAGTGTTTTTGGTAAACGGCTCATCCTTTGAGCCGTTTACTTTTAGTTAAGTTGGTAGATTAAAAGAGTTAAATATGAAGCAAAACTAACCCAGAAAAAGTATGGGATAAGCAAGCTAGCTGACAATAAGTGTTTTTGCCAAAGTCTGAATATTAGATAGATTGTAGTCAGATTAAGAATGGTCATTTCTACAAGAGCAAGACCTACTTGGTTCCAAGCAAAAAAGATATAGCTCCAGAGTGGATTTAAAAATAGGTTAACTCCAAAAATGTAGTGTAGATCTTGTTCTTTTCTATCACTTGATCTGTAAAAACTAAGCCAAGAGATACCTATAAGGATATATAGGATTATCCCCACTGTACCAATAATCACAGCACTCGGTGTGATTATTGGTAAATTTATTGATTGATACCAAGTGTTAACGCCAATATCGGTAACAATACCACCGAGTACGCCAATAAATACCAAAAATAGTGGAATGGCAAAAAGTGGCCATTTAGCTAATTTTACTTCTTTTGTGTTAATTCCCTGGTGCTGTTTGCGATATAACACTGGCCATTACCTTCATTACTTTAATTTTGTTTTTGGTTTGGTCTGACCCAAATGATAATTTATCGAAACTCTCTTGCATAGCAGCTTTAATGCTAGACGTGGGAGTTGAGGTAAACAGAGACCACCATGGGCGACCAATCTGTAACTTTTTCTCTTGCAGATTAGCCGAAGCCTTAAGAGTTACATTTACCGGAATAAACCAAAGGAACTTAGTTTTGTGTTTGTAAGAGACGTGTGTCCAATCCCCGTCTATTTCAATTGAAGATATGCTGTCGTTATTTCTAGCCAAGTTAAAGGCTTCGGAATAAATATTGTCCGGGACATTTATTTGGACATCAGAATCGTTTATTTGCCTGGCTTTATCTAAAGAAGCACCCGGAACTGCTATTTGCGCCAAAGCAAAATTTGAAAAACTTACTAAGAATATAGGGACTAAAAGTAATTTAATTATCTTCATAAAAATATTTTTAACTGGTTTCAGCATAGCATAAAACCTCCTGTAGATTGGAGGTTTTATGATGTTTTAAAGATTAATATCTGCCTTCTTTGATGGCTTTCATGGAATCGATCCAAATCACTCCGATACCAATAAGAATTAGTAGGAATTTGATGAGCCAACCAATGGCTGGGATAATGCCCAAAAGGACAAATATTGCTGCACCAATAACCAAAGTTCCAAACTGCTTCATCTTTGCTGTGTCGGTGTAACTATAGATAAGACTTCCAACGGTCATGGCAGCTGGAATGCTAGCCAACATCAATATAATGATGTAACTGAACATTATTATTAATGCTGCGGGGATACCAAAGCCTGTTAGGGCTATTAAGAATGCAAGGATTGGTACAGCTACCAAGAATAAAAACCCCTGCCATAGGGCTGTCCAATAGTTTTTCTTGGCAGTTTTGGCAGCACGAACAAGATATTTTGGCATAAAGATAATAAATAACCCTCCAATTAACAGAATTCCGAGGAAGGACCCAAGCGCCCCCATAAACATTGCAAACGGTGCTAAAAAGCCAGCGGCTTTAGGGAAGTCTTTGTTGTGAATTCTGGCTTTGTGGAACTCTACAGAACCTGCAACTGCACTAAACTTATTGGTTTCTTTTTGTGCCCAGTAATCTAACTTGCCACCAATTTTGGCATCGTCGCCAAAAACAAGTGAGCCATTGCCATAACGTAGATCGGCATCGCCTGTGATAGTCCCATTTATCTGGGCGCTACCGAATCCGGCCTTTAGGTTACCCAATATGCGACCAAGGATATTGATGTTGCCAGTACCAACCACTAAATCGCCACGGATTAGAGCTGTATCGGCAATCATGGTATTACCAGCGCCAATAAATACATTGTCACCGATCTCACCGTAAATATTTACATCACCAGCGCCAATACGAAGATCGTCACCCACTTTTCCGCGAATTGCTACGTTGCCTCCGCCAATAAACAAATCTCCTCCGATGTTGGCATTAATATCTACTTCGCCACCGGCTACAAACAGATCTCCTGCGACATCTTCGTTAATAACTACAACACCACCGGCGATATAAGCGTCGTCATTAATGGGGTTTTCGAGTATTAAAGTATCGTTTTTATCTTCGGCTGCCAAAAATGTTGGAGATGCCAAAACTGGCAAACCAACAGAAACTGCCAATATCGTAGCCAGAAAGCCTAAAAATAATTTTCTAAACATAAGAATAAGTTAAGTATTATATGTCTATATCATACAATAGACGTCAATTTTAAACGGCTCATGAATGAGCCGTTCGATTAATTAACAGGATACAAACCGTCGTTGCTCGGGCTCCCTCGACTTCTCCTTGAAACCAATTGGTTTCAACGCTTTTAATCAATAAATGTAAAAGCTACTTCCTCCACGGGAAAACCCTACTCTGCCAGCTGGCGGATTCCCGACCCTTTCCCCAAAGTTTGAGCCTTGCAACAAAACTAACTATAGGTTTAACAACCTCGCATGAGCTTATCAAACCCATGGCTGGCCATCTCGAGTTCGAACTTTCTGAAAGACAAATTCAGATAGCTATATTTTTACTAATCTTGCACAGCTTCTTCGACCGGTCTCGAGCTGGGTAAATTCTTATGATTACCTAGTGCAGAAAACTTGGCGGTCATGGTGGAGTTGCCACTTGTAAGTTTTTTGATACTCAGATCGTCAGCCTTCTTATTGGCTAAACGAAGATTGTCTTCAGATCGTAAAAGATTTTCTTTAGTTTTCTGAAGATGAGTTATTGTCTTATCAATTTCTTCTACCGCAGTTTTGAACTTACGGCTAGCTAAGTCATAATTACGAGCAAAACCTTCCTTAAATGTATTTATATTCTCCTCAAAATTAGTAATATCTATTTCCTGATTTTTTATGAGTGCAAGTTCAGTTTTATACTCTAAAGACTTAATAGAAGCATTGCGCAACAATGTGATGATAGGGATAAAAAATTGAGGACGGACCACATACATTTTCGGATATCGGTGTGACACATCGGCTATCCCAGAATTATAGAATTCATTATCTGATTCTAGAAGCGAAACGAGCACGGCATACTCACATTTTTTCTCATTCCTATCCTTGTCGAGTTCTTTAAAGAAATCTTCATTTTTCTTCTTGGTAGCAGTCGTGTCCTGTTCATTTTTCATATCAAACATAATAGATACAATTTCGTTCCCCGCATCATCTTTTTCTTTGTAAATATAATCACCCTTACTCCCACTACTTGCATCATTATCTTTCTCAAAATAAGCATTCTGAAAGCCTGTAGCACGGAGCTTGTTGAATTCATTCTCACAATGCTGCTCCAGGGTTTCGCCAAGCATTTTAGTAGAAAGCTTCATCTTCATATCTTTGTACTGAGCGATTATTTCGTCCTTTGACCTGAGTTCAGAATCCTTCGATTTGAGCTCAGACTCATACTTTTCTTTAAGCGATGCCTCAAGTTGTAATTTTTCATTTTCTCTAACCTTGAGTTCAGAAGTAAGATTGTTACGTTCTTTTTCAGCTTCCGCCAAAGCCTGAGTGACAGCAAGTTCCTTTTTTGTGTCCCCACTCTTAATTTGCTCTTTAAGGCTAGCTATTTCAACATCCTTTTTAGATAAACTTTCCTTGGCCAGATCGGCATATTCTTTTTCCTTGAGTTGCAACTCAAGTTTCTTTTTTTCTTCGATAGCTTCCATCCGTTTTTGCAACTCTTCATTAAATGTATCGCGTTTTATGGAACTAACAACTTTTGTAATGGTTGTTTTATCTATATCCGTCTCATGGATTGACTTTAAATCAATAAGATTACCCTTAGTACCATCCTCCTGAAGGACTAGAGTATTCTCGTCTTGTATTGATACTTTAACTTTTTTCATATATCTCGAGTGAAATAACTTGTCTCTAATTGGCTGGGGCGGCAGGATTTGAACCTGCGATCACGGGACCAGAACCCGTTGCCTTACCACTTGGCTACGCCCCATCAAATTTTTAATACCTTGATATTTACTTGCCCGTGGTCGGATCAGCTAACCCAGACTGAACGGCTAGGAACTACGCTCCAATATTACAGTCCTAATCTACACTATTTTAGATATTTTGGTAACTAAAAAGCCCATAGTTGGGCTTTTAAAAAATTAAAGTGCTACTTTGTTGGCTGTATAGCCTGGGAAATTAGTCTGAAAGTTTTCAAATACTTTCTTGACTTCAGTATAATCTTCCTGGCTACACACAAGGCAAACATCTTTTCCAGTCCAATACAGCTCAATAGTACTCATGCACTGATCTAAACCATCTTTTATGCTCCATTTTTCGTAATTGAATAATTGCCCATCTGAAAGAGTGGGCATCTCGGCATGTAATGCATCTGAAAAAGCGGAAGCTTTTTCTCCAACAAAAAAGAATACTGTATTTGTATCCTTGCTTGAACGAATGCGGTCTAACAGAAAAGTTGTAACTTCTGTTGTGGATGTGGGAAAGTTGTTGGTAAATACTATAAAGTACATATAGCGCGCCTCCTTGTTTTTAAGGTGGGTTGATTATACCAAAAACCAGCTCTGAGTCAAGCTTTTCCTGATATGTTCTTGTCCTATTTGGAACGAAGCTGATTTTTGCGCTCTATCTCAGTTAGGTATTGCTTTCGAAGCCTGATGTCGGTTGGGGTTACCTCAAGAAATTCGTCTTCTCTCATAAGACCAATTGCTTTTTCAAGGGTTAGTTCCATTGGTGGAGTAGTTCGAACCGCTTCATCTGTACCTGAAGCTCTTGTGTTAGTTAGCTGTTTTCCCTTTGTAGGGTTAGCTGGCATATCTGCTCCCTTTGCGGTATTGCCTATAACCATACCTTCGTACACTTCTGTCCCAGAGTCTATGTACAATGTTCCTCTTTCTTGTAGATTCGATAAAGCATAGGCTAGGGCTTTACCCGTCACCATAGATATCATTGACCCTAGTTCGGTTTTAACTATTTGTCCAACATGTGGACGAAATTCCATAAATACCGATGTTAAAATCCCTTGACCTTTGGTATCAACGACAAATTCATTTCTATAGCCAAGCAATCCTCTGGTTGGAACTTCGAATAACATTTTAATTTCGCCGTTTTCTGTTCCCATATTTACCATAATACCTTTACGCTTTCCAAGTTTTTCAATAACTACCCCCGAAAACTCTTCTGGAATAAGTACTGTTACCTCTTCAAAAGGTTCTAGTTTTTTGCCATTTTCTTCTTTTAAGATTACTTCTGGTTGAGAAACAGCTAATTCATATCCTTCTCGACGCATATTCTCTATCAAAACTGCGAGATGAAGTTCTCCACGGCCACTTACCTTAAATTTAGAATCTAGAAAATCTACTTTAAGACCCACATTTACTTGTAGTTCTTTTTCTAATCTTTCTTTGATTTTACTTGAGGTTAAAAACTTGCCAGACTTTCCGGCAAAAGGAGATGTATTAACAAACATATGTAAAGAAAGAATAGGTTCGTCTATGGCGATTGCTGGCATTGGATCGTTGGTTTCGTCGTTTAGTACAGTTTGCCCAATATAAATATCTGAAATACCTGCAATCATCACAATATCTCCGGCATTTGCCGTATCTATCTCCTTTTTTTCCATGCCTTCAAAGGTGTATAGCTTACTAATTTTGCCAGAAAAACTTTTTCCGTTGGCATCCTTAATAAACACTTTTTGGCCATTTTTAACTACACCAGCATAAATTCTACAAATACCAAGTCTTCCCAAAAAATTATCATAAGCCAAATTAAATACCTGCATCCTCAAAGGTTTTAAATTTAGTTCTTCACCAGAAGCAACTGGTACTGTATCGACAATTAAATCTAGTATCGGGGAAAGATCTGTAGCGGAATCGTCCATATTTTTCTTGGCGACACCATCGCGACCTATTGCATATACTGTTTCAAAATTAAATTGATCATCTGTAGCACCGAGATCTAAAAATAATTCGTACACAGCTTCTGTCGCCTTTTTCACATCTGCTGCTAGCTTGTCTATTTTGTTCAAGACAACTATAGGTTTTAATCCAAGATCTAATGATTTTTTTAAAACAAATTTAGTTTGAGGCATTGGCCCTTCGGCTGCATCTACAACTAGCAAAACTGAGTCCACTGACCTCAATACTCGTTCTACTTCAGATCCGAAATCTGCATGACCCGGAGTATCTAAGATATTTATCTTTGTAATATCGTCTTGGGAATTTGTCTTAGAATAATAAATCGAAGTATTTTTTGAATAAATAGTAATACCTCTTTCTTTCTCTAAATCATCAGAGTCCATAGAAACCTCCTTCTTGACCATACCGGTTTGCTTTAAAATTGCATCAGTAAGTGCTGTTTTGCCATGATCAACATGAGCAATAATGGCGATATTCCTAATTTCCATAATAAAGCTACCCCACCAAAGTTAGTGCCATACCTTTTTGGGTACCTCGACCAGTTCGCCCGATTCTATGAACATAATCGTTGTAGGTTTCTGGCAATTCGTAATTAATTACATGACTAACATTATCTATGTCTAATCCCCTGGCTGCAATATCTGTAGCAACTAATACTCTGGTATAGCCTTGTTTAAATTTTTGCAATGATCTTTGTCTGAAGTTATGGCTTTTATTACCATGGATCGAACCAGTTTTAATCCCTTTTTGTTCTAAAATTCTCGAGAGCTTCTCTACTCCATGTTTAGTTCTTCCAAAAACTAAAACTTTTTTGTATTCGGGAGAGGCTAACATTTCTGTCAACACATCTATTCTTGCTCTTCCGTTTAACTTAACAATATCTTGCTCAATAGTATCGGGAGTATCTTGGGTTTTTACCGAAATGGTTATTGGATCGGTAAGAAATTCACTCACAATTCTTTTGATAGTTGGAGACATTGTAGCTGAAAAGAATAGCGTATGACGAATGCGAGGCATCTTGTCTATTACAAAACGCATATCGTTGATGAATCCCATATCCAACATGGCATCGGCTTCATCTAAAACCACTGTGTTAATGTTGTCTAACCTTAGAATTTTACGATTAACCAAATCGAT
>JAYEGB010000050.1:0-2257 GCA_034658875.1 Patescibacteria group bacterium
CTCCCGGGGCCACCCGGGAGATTACTCCCCCGGGGCTCCCACAGATCCGGACGTGCCCGCATTAGAGCATACGGTTCCTCGAAATCATGTTACTACGTGCTGCCTGAGTGGTAGATCTTTGGCAAGGGAAGCGGATAACGCTTCTCAAGCCGCTCGAACTTCTTCCAGGTCATCTTGCGTTCACGGTTGCGGCGGTTGAGCCACTTACGCCAGGCTCTTCGCACCTCGTGGCGAAAGTTGTTCAGCATACGGCCGTTGCCCACCACGCCGTAATAGGCGTAGTGGCCGCGGACCTTCTGGCACAGCTTCTTCCACTGTCCGTGTACCGGCTTATGCCGGCCGTCACGACACCATTGGTAGATCGACCGGACTGCCCGTGTCAACCGTTTCGACATCGTTTTCTTCTTCACCGTCCAGTTGCCCTTGCGCGACTTGCCCCAGTAGTGGGTGAAGCCCAGCAGATCGAACGCGTCCGGTTTCGATTGGCCATCCCTTTTGCGACCGGAGCTCAGCGGATGCCGGAAGTCGACAAGCCGCGTCTTGTCCGGGTGGACGGTCAGCCCGTATTCGGAGAACCGCTCGGTCAACATCTCCATGACCTGGAGCGCCGCGTCACGGTTTGAGAATACGATCACGAAGTCGTCCGCAAACCGGATCAGCTTAGCGCTGCCCGGCAGTTGCGGTTTGACGGTTTCCTCGAACCATATGTCCAGTACGTAATGCAGGTAGACGTTCGCTAGGATGGGTGAAATACACCCCCCTTGCGGACTTCCGGATTCCGGGTAACTGATGTTCCCATCTTCCATCACCCCTGCCTTCAACCATTTGCCGATGAGGCGTCGTACCACGCCATCACGTATCCTGTGGCTGACGAGATCCCGAAGGTGGAAGTGGTCCAGAGTGTCGAAGAACTTTCGTAGATCAACCTCCAGAATCCAGCCGCCGCCGATCCGCATCGTTTCTTTCCAAAGTGCATCCATCGCATTATGCGGAGAGCGATTGGGGCGAAACCCGTACGACCCATCGTGGAAGTCTTGCTCATAGATCGACTCTAAAAGCATCACAATGGCACGCTGGAGCAGTTTATCCTCGAAAGTCGGAATTCCTATCGGTCGAGTCTCCGTACCCGAGCCCTTTGGAATATGCTTCCGTAGGACGGGTGGAGCCCGGTAGGTCCCCGATTTCGCTCGTTGGAGAAGATCCTGGAGATTTTCCTCCAGGTTCGCCTCGTACTCCTGCGCCGTCTGGCCGTCGATACCCGGAGCTCCACTCTTGCGAGTGAGACGGTAGGCTTCTCTCAGCCAGTCGATGTCGATGAGGTGGTTCAGCGACGTAAAACCCAACTCCGGTGACTGCTCGGCTAGCCTCGCTATCAGTCGCCGTTTCGTTGACACATCTTCATTTCGCAGATTGCTGTGCATCTGTCGTGTTTCTCGATGACAGTCCATGATTCCGACGTCCCGCTTCCCTACACCGGGTCCGCTCAGAAGGTACGTTCCCCGGGCTCATCGGTACTATCAGGACGCTGTGACTCCCTGACGCCCATCTCGCTTCACTTCGTTTCCTTCGATCCGCGATACCATGGCAGCACACGCCCTTGGTTTCGCTCCCGATGCCGACGTGTGCGTTCGCTGCATCAAGCCTGGAGCTTGTTGACCCGGCAACTCCATCCCGGGATAATGCTCGTGGAGACGTCAGGGCCTCCCAAGTTCCCGTGGAACCTCTGTTGTCCGTCTGCTCATGTTCCCGCGACCCCGGCCGGACGTGCGTCTCTGACCATTCGTGAGACGCCCGTGCTGCCCCCGCTCATTCAACTACGAAGGCTCCGGCAATAGTACTATCGAGGCTCAATTGCATGGCTTCCGAACTCGCTGTCTACGCTTCGCGGTGCAGGTTACCCTTACCCCACGCAAGACTCGCTCCCGGCTGCTGGTCGAGCTTTGCCGGACGGGATTTGCACCCGTAAAGGCTCCATCGAAAGGTTTCATTCTCAACTTCTCATAGAAATTCTCCTTTCACGAGCTTCTTGGCGCAATGAACGGTTACAGGAAATCGCCGATTCACGTGCTAGCATGCCTGGCACATTTTGGGACCAGACCCTCCCGAACGGGGGCCTTTGGCCGTTGGAGGTTCGCGGTGCAGGGACTGAATCCCTCGTCTTCACCCCCGATTCAGTCAGTGACAAGGACCAATTCTCGACGGCCATTCATGGCCGTTCTTCGCCGTAGGCGATCATAGGCCCGACGTTTACGTCGGG
>JAYEGB010000051.1:0-9724 GCA_034658875.1 Patescibacteria group bacterium
TATATGATAATATTTTCAGTCATTAATGGCTGGTTAGTAGATAAATTTACTAGTAATTCATTAAGGGAGGAATTATGAAAATTGCAATAGCTGCAACTAACAAAGACAAAAATTCAGACATCAGTCCAATGGGAGCTCGGGCACCTTTCTACTTAATCTTCAACGAGAAAGGAGACTTCTTAGAAACCCTTTCCAATCCCTTTGCCATAGGGGGAGGAGGAGCTGGCTTTGCCGTAGCCAAAATGCTAGCTGACAAAAAAGTGAATATGGTAATAGCTAGTGCCTTTGGACCCAATATGATAACGGCTTTGAAAGAACGAGATCTGCAACACTCCGAAATGAACGGAAATGCTAAGGAAGCAATATCGAAAATCGCTTCTAAGTAAATAATCTACCAAAAACGATAGCAACTTGTTTTAACTAAGCAAATCAGTCATTTTATTTCTGTAGCTAATAGCAGCCCTGCCCCGACAAGTCGGGGCCTGCATGGAAAATCACAAGTTCCCAGCCCGACAGATGTCGTTCTGACGGAGAACCCTTTATGCAATAAATTAGAGTAAAAGAAAACCCCGAACATTCGTGGGGTTTTCTTTTTATAATTTTGTAATCGTTACTTCTTTAGAGAAATCTTAAGCTATTAACCATATGCTCAAATCTTTCAATCGCACCTGAGCTCATTCTACAACCAATTGTGGCCGGCATACTTATGCTGAAGTTCATATCATTTCTCGACCAAAATGCAGTTTCTGCATTACAGTCTTCCACATCTTTCATATTAGGTATAAGTGTATAAATTGTTGTTCCGTCAATTTCTCTAGTTGTATATGTGTAATGGTCACCATTTGAATACCCCTTTAACTGGGATAATCTTTCATCGGGAATTTTGCTCATAGTCACAAATTCTACACCCTGTTTCCCTTTGCCTGTATCCACATCAATGCTTGTTAGATCTTTGTTTGCACAACCGAATTTAGGTATACAATAACCACCATCCCAGTCACTAAAATAGACAGTTGTTCCACCTGGGATGCAAGGATCTTGAGAGCCCAGTGTATCAACGAGATTAAATATTTTACATCCCATGACAGCCACCGTAGACGTTGCATCATAATACCAATGACTTGGATACTCTAAACTAAATCCGTAATTGGAATTGGTATATAAAGCATACCCATCCGTCACACTGTCATTGTTTTCAACTGTATTATTTATAGGCTGCTGATCTGTAATATTATCTGTAATACCTGGCAGGCTAACATTTGGTTGATTATTAATAAAGTAATAACCAAGTATAGCTATTACTACTATGGCCAATATTGTATAGATTGTTTTTGTATTCATAACTTATTTTTATAAATAATAACACTTATAGTATAAGTTAATACTGTACACTAAACAATTATTCGCTCTGAGACTACAACAACCGAGCCAGAAGATTTTCCTGATATGGCAAATTAACCCAACAGATTAAGAAACCACTTAGGTTTTTATTAAGTTCTTCTCTGCAAACACATCATGATGGTTACCATGCTCTCTTATTTCTGTAACTGTATACCCCAACTTTTCGTAATAAGGTCGTAAATTCTTTTCTTGCATAAAATCTAGAGTAACTTTTGTTGAGTTTAACTTCTTTGCTTCAAGCTCAACCATTCTAACCAATTCTTTGGCAATTCCCTTGTTACGGTAATCCTTCAAAACAACTAGTTTACTTAAATGAGTAATGTCGTCTTTTGTTACATATCTGACAGCCCCAATTATTTTGTCATCTATTACTGCAACAAAAATATTAATATCGCCTGATTCTACCGACTCAGTTAATTTTGAGTTCTCATTGACAGCTGATATCACTTTGTCTTCACTGTCGTAAGGATGTAAATAAGCCTCTGCTGTAACTGCAAAAACTGTTTCTATTTCATCTAAGTTTACTTTTCGTACCAGAAAATCCATTACTCTTCGTCGTCTTTCAGATTGTTTAATGAAATCCATTCACCTTCCCTCAAGCCATCAGATTTAATTGGGTTGTCTTTTGGTTCTGATTTAGGTTTGTCTCCTTGTAAATCGTTGATCAAATTTGGCCTTGAAGGCTTTTTCTTTTCTATCTTATTAATTAAATTCTTCAAACCACCTTCGTCTGGCTTTAGCCTATTCCGTTTATTTCTTGAAGGAGGCTTTGTATTGGTTCTACGAGATTTCTCTTCGTCCGCTTTTGAACTGTCTGTTTTTGGTTCTTCCGTGCTAGCTTTATCAAACGCAGACTTAAAATCCTGCGCTCCGTCTGGAGTTTTAATTGCCTTCATCCCAGGCCTAAACGGTACCGGTCTATTAGGGAGTTGCCTGACATTGCCAGAACGATTGTTCGAGTAATTATTGTTTCGTGAATATCTTGGCGCTGGTGCATCATCGACAGAATATTTTCCAATCGATTCCTTTAGCTTTTCAGCAACAAACTCTGAAGATTTTGCATAACGCTCACGCGAAAGCGCAACTATCTTTTCAGTATTGCCATTACTATCGGTTGGCGGCGCCAATGTCTGGGCCGAAAAAGCTGGCACAGTAAGGCCATCTATCGAAAGTTTTAGATATACATTGTAGATACTTAGATTAACTAAGTCGTTTTCGTCAAAGATCGGATCAAATTCACTAGCCAACACTTTAGCATCATCTGAACCAACCCTAAACACAACTAAAGTACCAACATTACCAAAAATAGCATCTCGTACAGGTTCCAATAGCTGATTCATGTACTGATTAGCAATGGTTAGTGACAAATTGTATTTACGAGCCTCAGAAAGAATAGTAGCAATCGAATCAGTAGCAAAGTTTTGGAACTCGTCTATATATAGGTAAAAATCTTTTCGCTTATCTGGTGGCGTATCGGCGCGTGACATAGCCGCCAACTGAAACTGCGTAACTATCATCGCCCCAAGTAACTTGGAATTATCTTCCCCAATTACACCCTTGGAAAGTTTTACTAAAAGAATTTTTCCTTGATCCATAACCTCCCGAAAATTTACACTAGATTTTGGCTGACCAACAACATTCCTCATAACATCTGAAGACAAAAACTGTCCCACCTTATTTAGAATCGGAGAAATTGCCTCGTTTTGGGCACGCTGATCAAGCTTATTCCACTCGTTAATCCACCTAGCCTTAATAAGTGGGTCCTTAATTTTTTCAATAACATCCTTGCGAAAATCTTTATCGGTAAACATTCGTGGAACCATCATAAGTGTAGAATCTGGGTAATCAAGTAATGCCAACACGGAAGACTTAAGCCAATACTCCAACCTTGGACCCCAAGAATCTCCAAATATGTTTTTAAAGGCACCGACAATAGCCGAGGCAGTAACTACCTTGTACTTTGGATCAAATATCTCAAACATGTTAAAAGCTATGGCATAATCCTGATCTCCTGGATCAAAAACAATCACATCGTTAACACGGTGGTTTGGAATATAATCCATAACATCTATTACATCCTCACCATGTGGATCTATCATTGCTACTCCCCGACCTTCACGAATATCGTCAACAACCATGTTTTTAAGTAGAGTCGATTTACCCACACCCGATTTACCGACTACATAAACATGGCGACGACGATCCTTCATTTTTATACCGAACTTTTCTTCGTTACCCCTAAAGTTTGTTTTAGCAAGCAAGGTAAGCTCTTCGGGGTCTACTTCGCTTTCAAGCGGAAGACTTGATGGCGGCTCCCCTTTTTTGGATCCAGCCCAAATAATACTTGGTGTAACCACACTAGCATTTGGAAGATGATAAATACTAGCAAGCTCGGTAACATTTAAAATAACGCTGTTATCAACACTGGCTAATCTGCGATCATAACTTTCTAAAACTAAATCTTTTTGTTCGTTAAACACCCCTACCTCAAAAGAGTTAAGGTTATTTGTATTGAATTGTTTAAAAGCCCCTACTGTAAGCTGCAACCTTGCCTTAGCAGCCTCTAAGGTTTTGTCCAAAACTACTATTCTTATATTTGTTCTAAACCCAAGACCAGAGCTTTTGGCCTCAATTTCTTTAAGGGCAGCTTCCACACCAGGCGAAAGTTCTACCTTTTTCTTTTCCGACTCACTAGATTCGATAACCCCACCCCTGAATGCCGAAGACATAATTTCTCCACCAAATTTTATAAGCTCCGAAGAAACATCTTTAACAAAATTGAAAGTTTTATTCCCCTCTCTAATATCAGTAATATACTTTACGGCCTTGTTTCGCCATTTATTGCCTTCTGGACGTGCAATCACCTGTACCCAAACATGCTCGTTTGGCCCCAGTTTACTTAGCGTTCCAGTAATAGCTGCCAATGGATCTACTTCAAAATTCTGGAATGTTTTTATTGGATAAAAATCTTCCTTACTTAGAACTAGTTCGGTACTAACTGCAAATAAATCTTTGCTAATTTTATCTGGTTTCGAATATGGAGGAATTTCCGCAATTTCTATCTCCGGATACTGAGCATAAAGCTGACTTTCTACATATCCACGAAGCGATACTGGCATCCACACATAAAACCTGATAGATTTTTCTTTAGCTTCTATTTCAAAACTTATCTGTTCATTCCCAATACCATGCAAACTAGCAAACAAAGCCTCGGCAGCTAGCGGAGACTTTTCATTTTCTTTTGGAACATCAATAGATAAAAGTACTGGTTGTGACACAACCATTTCTACCGGTGTTTGAATTGTGTGTTTTTTAGGCCTTCTCTGTAAAATTAACCAAATTATTATCCCTCCAATTAACAAAATCCAACCTAATACTAGGCCTATCAAAAGTAGGTTATTTGTCTCAAGAAAGAACATAATCATTTAGATTTAGACGTTGTCGTCAGAAGGTGCAGGTTCGTTTTTATTTAGTGTATACGTTGATTTAGCAACTTTTCTAAAGAGGTCTCTATTTTGAAGATTTGCCACAATGGTATTTTTCTTTACCTGTCTGCGCTTCATCACCCCATCGACAATCTCATCGATATGCAAAGCTTCTTTAGCATCCTCTAAAATTTCTTTAACAACATCCGCTACTACACCTGGTTTATAACCCCAGCTCTTTAACGCATAGATACCACGACCCACCAAGACAAAGCGTTTGTCTCCAATTAGCTCGTTGTGTACCGTACGACTAAGTACTGGCTTACTAGACGGATATTTTTCTGCAATTAACTTAGTAATTTCATCAAAGTGCAAAGGCTTTGTTTTCTCCTCAAGCACTAAATACACTTTATCACGAATTCGTTTAGGGGCGACCAAAGGCCATTCTGTAAGTCCCCAATTGCCTTTTTGGTCTAAACTAATTTTCGGATCTACCTTAACAGCACCCATAATAAGTGGCTGTTTATCGCTAACTAGATTCAATTTAGAACTAACCGCACTAACCAAATCCGCTTCTGGCATTGGCTGACCGGCCTCCTTCAACACTGCCTGAGCAGTAGAGTGAATGGATCTGAGTTCTTGCAAATCTACATGTTTCTCCATCCAGCCTTCACGGAAAATTGGCTGTTTCTTTAAAGCATCTATTTGATCATGTACCGACATAAGCAAGCGAAGTGCCCTTCTATCTAACTCGGCTTCGGCTGTTTCTTTAGCAATACCTAAATGGTTTATAAGTTCATCAAATTCGGCAACACCACCATGTTTATCAAAGTGTTCGCCGGCTCTTTTCCAAAACACCTTTAGTTTTGGCATATAGTTTTTACGAATTTTCTTAAGCGCAGCGTTTTCTATTTGTCGAACACGCTCACGGGTAACTTCAAATTTCTTACCAATACTCTCCAAGGTTTCTTTGGTAGCCTTATCATTAGATAGCCCATAACGAGCTACCAATACATCTTGCTCACGATTTCTAAGACCACCCAAAATACCGCTTACCAACTTAAACGGTTTAACTACTTCTTTTTCTTGATTTTCGGCACTTTCGAGTGCCTTTTTAAGCAAAGAATTCTCCTCTTCCTGGTTGTTTTGGATCATATCGTTGTTATCCATAATACTAGACTAAATTAAGTATTGTTTAAATTATATCACATAAAACAAACACTGTCAACAATAGTGTTTGGATCGAAATAATTCAATACTTAGCTCTAGAAGCTAATAACTAGTCTCTAATCTGGAAATTTTCGAGGGTTTCTATGGCCTCTTGAATAATATCTGTTCTTGTGGCCTCATCTGCATTAACGCTTTGTTTCAAACTTTCAATTAAGTTTTCTACTTCTATTTCGTGCAAAACTAATACATCACCTTCGTCTGCTCGGATGCCACTTACACCTCTTAAATCACCATCCGGAGTAAAGGCAACCCAACTAAGCACCCCCAAAACCGCGATTGTGGTTGCTATCATCCCCGCCGATTTTAATACTTGTTTATTCATACACCTTAGTATAACATCTGGAAAATCAAAGCATATTATAATTACAAACCAGTAATTTTACTACCAATTTGGGCAAGATAATAAAATATTGAATTTGAATAACAAGAATTGCCGCGTATTTGACATAATAATGGTACTGGACCATTACTAAAATCCACAGAATTATTACAAGTTCCAAAAAATCTTATACCATTACGAGCAGCACAATCAAAATTTATTTTGGCGATAGAACTATCATCGTCAGGAAAAATATTATAGTCAACTTTATATATTATATTTCTTTTGACAATACTCATATCACCAGAAAAAAAGAATCGAGATGTATCAAAAATTAATACTATGACTATTAATATTATTAAACTAAGTATTATTGTTTTCTTATTCATAAATATTATTTCCACCGATAATAACAATTTAAGTATACATTATTTAAACGGCTCACTTGATGAGCCGTTTGGTTTTTAAATATAAATTAATCCTTCGCATTGGTATCCGAGCGTTATGAACTAATAAAACTCTCGTTATGGAGCCATCTGTTTGAAATTATTTATTTTTAGATTCTGGACTAGGCCAGAATGACGAAAATAAATAATTGAGTTATAGCGAGAATATTAAGAGAGTTTTATTTTAGTGAATAGCCCCGAAGGGGTCCCGTTGGGACAAGGATTCCTGCGACCGGTTTTGGTGCTACCTCCGCCAGTTGGCGGATGCCGGAACAAATGGTGGTAAAAAGGAATTTACGACAAACCACCTTGCTTGAATATATCGGCCTTTTTGCCTATTACTTTACGAAGCTTACCAATTGAAGCATCCTTAGCCGCCATTAGACTTCCAAATTCTTTTACCAACTTCTTTTTTGTAGTCGGGCCAATCCCCGGAATTCTCGCTGAAGTAGTTAGCGTTTTGGTACGCAAATGAGTTTGGTATGTAATGGCAAAGCGGTGCGCCTCGTCGCGCACCTGCTGCAGCAACTGAAGTGCAGGATTATTTTTATCTAATTTAACCGAATCTCTTATATCTGGTACAAATATTTCTTCTTGCTGTTTGGCTAGTGAGATGATTTTAGTTTTGCCCAAATCCATGTGATCAGTTCGCCTAAGTACCGTGTTTAGCTGCCCTTTCCCGCCATCTATCAAAATTAAATCCGGCATGCTAGCTGCAAACCTACTGTCTTTTTTATTTTTTGGTTTTAGGCGACGCTCCAATACTTCGCCCAAACTTTGATAGTCGTCTATTCCCCGTACAGTTTTAATTTTAAACCTTCGGTATTGGGATTTATTTGGTTTGCCTTTGGTGAACACCACCATCGAAGCCACAGTATGCGAACCACCTAAGTGCGAAATGTCGTACCCTTCGATACGATCCAACTTTTTTAATTGAAGTAGTTTCTTTAACTCACCCAAACCTTCTTCAACCATTCCCGAAACCTGGTTTTTGAAATGGCTATGTTCTGCTGCATTCCTGGCTGCCAATAAGCTTAACTGATACTTTGGTCCCTTTGTGGCCACATTTATTGCTACTTTATGCCCGGCCAATTCCGCAAGCCAAGCCTCAAACACCTCTTTGGAAGCTACTTTTTGAGGCAACACAACTTCTTTCGGATAGTTCCCAGCTATTCTGGAATATACCTCTCTAAGCGCCTCGCCAAGCATTTCTGTTTCATCAACTTCGTTAATATCTACTACAAAAAGCTGCTTACCCATTAGCTGACCTCTACGTACCTGCAAAATAGAAATAAGTGCTTGGCTTGAGCGCACCGACCAACCCCAAAAATCTTGTGACAAAAGTTGATTTGGTTTTGAAACGTCTTGTTTTTCAAAAACGGCATCCACAGCTTTTAGCTGGTCACGAATTTTCATAGCTTCCTCAAACTTCATCTCTTCAGACAGTTCCCCCATTTTTGTACGCAAAGCTTTAAGATGTTTCGCATCCTTCCCCGCCAAAAAGTCAACTACCTGAGTCATTATATCTTTGTATTTTTCGGATGAAATGTCACCCACACACGGACCCAAACATTTACCCATATGGTGATACAAACACGGTTCCATTTTTGTATTGGCTCGATTAAGCTTATTGGCTCGCCCACACAGTGGAAACAACTTGCCAATTAATTTAATAATTTGTTTAACCGATCCACCCTGAGTGTACGGCCCGAATATTTTTACATTAGATTTTTTAGTTTTAGGAAGCTGACGAACAGTAGTTATTGTCGGAAACTTTTCGTTTAAATCTATCTTTATGTATTGATAGCTCTTGTCGTCGCGCAAAAGAACATTAAATTGTGGCCTGTGTTTTTTAATAAGCTGATTTTCTAAAACCAGAGCCTCTACCTCGTTGGTTGTAATAATAAAATCTAGCTTCCCTATTTTTTCAATCAACTTTTTGGTTTTAGGAAAATCCGAAGCATCCTTTGGCCAGTAAGACTTAACTCTAGATTGCAAATTTACAGCCTTCCCCACATACAAAACCTTGTCTTTGAAAGATAACATAATATACACCCCGGGGCTCTCTGGGATTTTACTAAATTCCGGCTTGTATGGCTTACTTTTTTTCATCCCGTTAGAAATTCGTTGCAACATCTAATGATACGTCATTCTGAATTTATTTCAGAATCTCATCCAATATTAGAAACTAGATCCTGAAACCCTCCTTCGTCCCGACATGTCGGGACTACGGACGGGCAGGCAAGTCCAAGATGACATTTTATTTCTAACAGGACAAGTCACCCACATCATACAACAACCGTCAATTTCAAACGGCTCATCCACGCCCAAGGCGGGCAAGCCATGAGCCGTTTGATTTTTAGGTGTTTTATGTCCCTTTGAATGAATTATACAGATAAATCCCAGTCTTGAGAGAAAGAACATTATAAACTAGTAAAATTTTAATCATTTAATCAGCTGAATTCATCATTAATTTCGTCATTCTGAATTTATTTCAGGATCTGAAATTAATGATTCAAACATAGGATTAAACCAAATTAAAATTTTACTTTAGTTTATTTATTCTTTTGAATAGACTGAAGTTTCTGGTTACTCTTTTCAAAAGAGTAGCTTAGGACAGTACTTTTTTGAGGTATTGGCCTGTATAGCTCTTTTTTACCTTTACCACATCCTCCGGAGTACCCTCGGCTACAATTTCACCGCCCTTATCCCCGCCTTCCGGACCAAGGTCTATTATCCAATCTACGGTTTTTACAACATCCATGTTGTGTTCGATCACAAGTACAGTATTACCTTTCTCAACTAAGCGATTTAACACATCAAGAAGTTTACTAATATCGGCAAAGTGAAGACCAGTTGTTGGTTCGTCCAAGACATACAAAGTTTTACCCGTACTTCTGCGT
>JAYEGB010000052.1:0-2173 GCA_034658875.1 Patescibacteria group bacterium
GCGAGCGGTACAGCAGAATCACCACCAGCACGGTCATCAGCGCGGTAATGCCCATGACGAACAGGCCGTTAAGCGGGATATCGATGATGTCGGTCGGCGCCCAGGAGCCCATCAGCCAATCTGGCATGACCACACTCACTTCGCGCGGACCAAAGGTGGACCGGTAGATCTGCTGCATGATCAGCCCCAGCCCCCAGGTGGCCAGCAGGGTATCCAGCGGGCGCGCGTACAAGCGCCTGATCAACAGCATCTCGACCAGATAGCCAAGTATGAAGGTACCGAGAAATGCCAGCGCAACCGCCAGCGGAAAATAGAACTGCTGCATCCAGGGCCAGGTTTCCGTGGCCAATTTGGATACCATCCAGGTGATGTAGGCGCCCAGCGTAAGAAACTCACCATGGGCCATATTGATGACGCCCATCTGCCCGAAGATGATCGCCAGCCCGAGGGCCATCAGCAGAAAGACGCAGAACAGACTCAGGCCACTGAATCCCTGCATCACGAAAATGGCCACGAGCTCCTGACTTGAATATCCGCCCATAATTGCTCTCCAAGGGTCTGTTGACGTTTCGTTCGCCCGCCTGTTGCAGCCTGTAAAGCCGACAATCAAGGAGCGAGGAGCGTAGTTTGGTCATTCCAAATAAGCGACGAGTGACGCCGAGTGTCGGCTTTACAGTCGCAACCCGAAGGGCCGGGGCCATTTTTCGATCACGCTGCGTTGTCGGTCGCTTGTGTGGAGCGACCACACTTCGCGTCCTCCGCCTTGCCTGAGCGAAAAATGGCCTCCGGCAGGCGCGTGAACGAAACGTCAACAGACCCTCGACTCGGGTGCGGCCACCTGGACCGCACCCTGTTGCATCACTTCAAACGGACGTCTTACTGGTAGCCTTCCGGGAAGGGGTTCGGTTCGATCAGGTCGGACTCGTACACCACAGTGGCCTGGCCGTCAGCACCCCATTGCCCCACCCGCAACTTGCTCCACAGGTGGTGGTTCGGGTGAATGCGCACGTAGCCTTCCGGCGCAGTAGTCAGCTCGATTTCGGCAGAGGCTTCAGCCACGGCGTCGACATCGAAGCTGCCGGCTTTCTCGACAGCAGCCTTCCACAGCCACGGGCCAAGGTAGGCAGCCTGTGTTACGTCACCGATGACGCTGTCTTCACCCCAGCGGGCCTTGAACGCTTCAACAAAGGCCTGGTTGTTTTCGTTGTCCAGCGACTGGAAGTACTTCATCGCGGAGTAGAAACCTTCCATGTTCTCGCCACCGATACCCAGCACTTCGTCCTCGGTCACGGAGATGGTCATGATGGTCTGACGATCCGCAGTGATGCCGGCAGCGTTCAGCTGTTTCCACCAGGCCACGTTGGAGCCGCCAACAATGCTGGAGTAAACGACGTCAGGCTTTTTCAGACGGATCTTGTTGATCAGCGAACCGAAGTTGGTGTTGCCCAGCGGGTAGTACTCTTCACCGACAACCTCGCCGCCCAGCACGTCTTCAATGTGCTTGCGCGCGATCTTGTTGGAGGTGCGGGGCCAGATGTAGTCGGAGCCGACCAGATAGAAGGTTTTGGCGTCCTTCTCTTCGGCAATCCAGTCCAGGCCGGCAATGATCTGCTGGGTGGCTTCCTGGCCGGTGTAGATGACGTTCTTGGATTGCTCCAGCCCTTCGTAGAAGGTTGGGTAGTAGAGCATGCCGTTTTCTTTCTCGAAGACCGGCAGCACCGCTTTACGCGAGGCGGAGGTCCAGCAGCCGAATACCGCCGCTACGCTGTCCTGCACCAGCAGCTTGCGGGCCTTTTCAGCAAACGTCGGCCAGTCGCTGGCGCCATCTTCCTGAATGATTTCAATCTGACGACCCAGCACACCGCCCATGGCGTTGATCTGCTCGATGGCGAGCATCTCCGCTTCCACCGAGCCGGTCTCACTGATCGCCATGGTGCCGGTAATGGAGTGGAGAATACCGACCTTGACGGTGTCGTCGGTCACGGCCAGTCCGGTGGTATTGACCTCAGCCGTCGGCATATCTGCCGCACCCGCCATGCTGGCCAGGCCCAGACCTGTGCCCAGCGCCAGACCGATCAGGCCACGCTTCCAGGCTGGCTTGCTGCGTTTTGAGTCTTGCATAGGGTGAATCTCCTTGATGTGAGTAGAACCGGCTGGCAGACCTCTCTCCCCG
>JAYEGB010000053.1:0-9449 GCA_034658875.1 Patescibacteria group bacterium
CTCTTGTCATCCCGACCGAAGTGGAGGGATCTAATAAAATTATTTAGATTCTTCGACTTTGTTCAGAATGACATAAAATAAAAATATGATATTAAATACAGTAATAAATTTCTAACGGGGTGAAATGAACGAAACACTTTGGTATTGGCTATCGGCCGGCATATTAGGAATTGTTCAGGGAATAACTGAATTCTTGCCAATCAGCTCTTCGGGGCATTTGGTTTTGGCCTACGATCTTTTAGGCATTCCAGATCATGGGCTATTTTTTGATGCAGTTTTGCACCTAGGTACTCTTATTGCGATTTTAATTTATTTCAGAAAAGAATGGCTACAAATTTTAATGGTAGCCGTTGGCAAAACTTCTAGTTCGGAAATAATTTACGATAGGAAGCTTTTAATATGGCTAGGCATTGCCACTATCCCCGCACTATTTATTGGATATTTCTTCCAAGGTTTTGTCGAAAACTACCGTTCGATCTTCTATGTTTCAATTTTGCTACTGTTTACCGGTATTGCATTGTGGTGGGGTGATCAAAACTTAGGCAAAAAAATAAAACCACGTCCACTTACTTGGGCCAATTCACTTAGTATTGGTTTAGCCCAGGCTTTGGCAATTATTCCAGGCATTTCACGTAGCGGTTCCACCATTTTGGCCGGACTTTATAATGGTTGGTCCCGTGAAACAGCAGCCAGGATTTCTTTTTTGCTAGCGGCGCCGGCTGTAGCCGCCGCTGGGTTGTATAGTTTAGTCCAATCGCTTCGCTTGGGTCTTATTGAAGGTAATTATGGCTTTTGGTTGGTAGCATTTGTAACCACAGTTTTGGTTTCGCTGGTAACAATTCAATGGCTACTTAGCTATTTGCAGAAAAAATCTTTGTTTAATTTTAGTTTGTATTTGATTGCTTTGGGTGGCGGGCTGCTTGTATACCAATTTATGTTTTAAATTATGTTCGAGCCGTGGCTACATGTTTTTTTTAACTCAATGTTGCCAGTTGGTGAACTAAGATTTTCTATACCGTGGGCAATTTTCGAACAAGATTTAAATTTTTGGCTGGTGATGCCAGTAGCAATAGTCGGCAATGCAATTCCGGTATTAGTCTTATACTTTGGCTTGCCATATATTACCAATTTTTTGCGAGGTATGCATCCATTGATCGATAAATTTGTTGCCTGGATCTTTTCACATACCTACAGACGCCACACCAAAAAATTTGATACATACGGCAGTTTGGCGCTAATGCTTTTTATAGCCATACCACTTCCCTTCACCGGAGGCTGGACGGGAGCCTTGGCAGCTTATTTATTTAACATAAAACCAAAATATGCCGTTCCAAACTTGATGATCGGGTTGGTAATATCGGCAATTATCGTCACGACATTTTCGTTGGCAACAAATTGGATATTTTTTGTCTAAGAGAATCACAATAATCTAAAATAAACCAAACGGCTCATACGATGAGCCGTTTAAAAATAGATATACAGACCTGCTATAATATTGGCATGGAGACAGAAGAATTAGATGGTATACGGGTAGCCGATGCCAGACTAAAACCAGAAGAGGAGGAACTGGATCTCACTTTGCGTCCCAGGACTTTTGGCGAATATGTTGGGCAGAGCAAAATCAAGCAGAGCCTAGAGATTGCCATGGAGGCGGCAAAAAAGCGCAAAGAGCCGCTAGATCACATCCTTTTTTTTGGTCCTCCCGGGCTTGGTAAAACTACTTTGGCTCATATTGTGGCCAACACTATGGGCGGTGGACTTAAAGTAACCTCGGGTTCGGCCATTGAACGCCCGGGAGATTTAGCCGCACTTGTTACCAACCTAAATGACGGCGACATTTTATTTATTGATGAGATCCATCGGCTTGGTCGCCAAGTTGAAGAGGTGTTGTACAGCGCCATGGAAGACTATGCTATTGATATTATTATCGGGAAAGGTCCAGCAGCCAGATCACTTCGCATTGATTTGGCAAAATTTACTTTAATTGGTGCCACCACGCGGGCCGGAGCTCTATCTTCCCCACTTCGCGATCGCTTTGGAGCCATTCATCGGCTAGATTTTTACAAGGACGAGAATATAGAGCAAATACTTAAGCGAAATTCTAAGATTTTAGACGTCGTTTTACAAAAAGAAGAAGCTGCGCAAATTGCCAAGGCCTCACGCAAGACTCCACGAACAGCAAACCGCATACTAAAACGCGTTCGTGACTATGCTCAAGCCAAAAATAGTGGAGAAATTACAAAAGATACTATCGAAAAAGCTTTGGAGCTTATGACCATCGATGAAATTGGCTTAGATGCCATCGATCGTAAAATTTTAGACTGTCTTATTAATCGTTTTCGCGGAAAACCGGCCGGACTTTCGGCCATTGCGGCTGCAATTGCCGAAGAAAAACAAACTATCGAAGAAGTTTACGAACCATACCTTTTGCAGGCCGGGTTTATTAACCGCACGTCTCAAGGTCGTATGGCAACATCGATGGCCTACAATCACATGGGGGTAATAATGCCACAGTTAATACGAGAAAATTAAATGAATACAGTACTCACAGTCTCATATCTTGTTCTTCTTGTGTTCGCATTTATTTATGCGGGTATAAATGTTTACCACGTGGTCAAATATCGTTCCCAGCTGCCAGTAAAAGATGCAAAAGGGTCTACCATGGTGATATGGGTTTATGGAATTGCCTCACTAACGATAGTAATATTTTCTGCTGTAGTAGCTTTGTTTTATATTTATTCTGCTTAAATTAAATGGATCCAACACCAACACCAAAAAGACGCTATCCCGAAGACACTTTGTTTTATCGTCGTCATGTGATAAATCTTTTCATACCTTTTTTGGTGGCCATCGCAATGCTAATTGGCGCTGGGATTGGTTGGTATATCGTTTCGGTAACAATTACAAACAACATATTTTTTGGTTTCGCCATTTTATTTTTAGGATTAGCTATTTTTGTAATCCTAAGTTACGCCATTATGGAATGGATGTTTTGGTATTTCGACTTTTGGGCAATAACCAAAGGCAAGCTAGAAGACTCGCAACTTATTTCATTCTTCCGCTATAGCCGATCTGAGTTGCCGCTTCGCCAAGTTCAAGACATTTCATACAAAACCTCCGGATTTTTTGCCACTATCTTTAGGCTCGGTGACATTACTGTGCAAACTGCTTCCAAAAAAGGTTTCTTTCAACTAATGTCTATAAAAAATCCTAAAAAAGCTGTGCAGGATATTTCTCGGGCGGTAAAAAATGCAACAGACGATTTGTATAAAAGCTATGATTCTATTGATGTTAAGCCACCAGTTAAGCTTGGCGAAATTTTGGTTGGTCGAAACGTGATAACTCGTGAACAACTTTTGGCCGCACTTACCGAGCAACACACCACTCGTTTGCCACTAGGTAAGATTTTGATCAATCATGGCTGGATTAGTAAGGATGATTTGCGAGCAGCTCTTAGTGCTCAGTACGGTGTTCCAGAAATTGATCTTGAATATGCACAAATCGATGAAGCGCTGCTTAGTTGTTTAACCGTACCGGTAGTTCGCAAGTACAAAGTGCTGCCAATTTCAAGAAATCAGAATGGAGTTGTCCGAATTGCCACAGCTTATCTTTCTTCCGATCTTACAAATGAGGTTAAAGATGCTTGTGGCTCTCCAGTTGTTTTTGTTATTGCCGACGAAGATCAACTAACTGCCCTTATCGAAAAGTACTATCCCCTGTCGTCGTAATGGACTTCACTAATTCACTTAAGAAATAAATTTCTTAAGCTCTCCGTTTTGTCGTTACTCCTCTTCAAACAAAAAACACCCATTCTATAGGAATGTTGGTTCGGTTTTTTGTTTGAGGTCAACGGCTCATGAATGAGCCGTTGAAATATTGATATGGTTTTTTCATTTTTTTGGAAAAAGTTTGAGCATATCAATAACAGTAGTTATTTTTCCTAAAAGATCTGATAAAATTAAAACAGAAACAAAATTTATTTAATGAAACTTAGAAATACCATAAACGACGGAAAACAAAGTAACAAATTGCGCCAAAGAGCGCTATTTATTGGCGGGGCAATTGTTTTGTTTTTGGCTATTTTATTTGGTTCCCAAGTAGACAATTTACTTAACCTCTTTGGCAGCCGCGCCGACGAAATTACAGATATCCCGGTGTGGGCACTTCATAAAGACGGGAACAGCGATGTTTTGATGTCCAGAGAACGCAGTTTGGGTGCATTAGTTGATGTGCGGATAGATTCGGGAAGATACCTGTACGCGATAGGAGGTATGGATGATGATTCTATGTTGGATACGGTAGAGAGACTTCCGTTAAATCCAACACTTGGTACTCCCGAAGAGGATGCCCAGTGGGAAACATCAGCTGGCGGCTGGGGTAAAATGTATTCTCCTAGAGCTGCCTTTAAAGCATTTCAATATAATGATTACCTTTATGTTGTTAGCGGGGATATACACATACCTTACGACGATGAAAAGTATGAAAACCCACTTCTTTTCTCAACTATCGAAAGGCTTGAGCTTGGTAATAATACTGCAGATTGGGAACCGGTTAGTGTTTTAGCTGGTGTCAACTTTTATCCAGAAATATTAGTTGATGGAAATAGTTTGCACATCGTTGGTGGTGTTTATGGATACCCAAAAGAATTTTGCGGTCAAGTAGATTTAAGCGGTGACCAAACTAAATGGAATGATAGATATGGAAGCTTGCCAGTAATGGGTCCAGACATAGGTAGTGGAGGTAGTCCGCAAGAAATGCTTGGTTTACCAGATGGTGGCATAGGTGATGAAATTGGTCAGGGCGGATCTGGCACAGGCGATCCAAACCCAACACCAATCCCTGGCGGTGGTGCCATGGGAGGAACGACAACTTATGACGATGGAATGGTGCACATTGCTCAGGTTGCGGATGAAGAGAACTTTGCAAAAATGCTTAGCGATGTCAGTATAAGTGGCGATTTTGTCACCTCAGTAAGCGAATATTACATCATAGACTTAACTAATAACTCCGAGACTCATGCTGGCGAACTTGGTATTTCTAATGATGTTCACAACGATTACAGGGGTAACTTGTATGAGAATTGGAAGGTTGGTGCAATTGCAAAGATAGGTCACTTGCGAGCAGCTATTCAGCAAAAGAAAACCGGCCCTATAAGCTCACCAACAATTGAATATTTGATAAATTCTCCCCCACAAGGCAGATATGGTCACAAAATATTCCTTTACGACGAAGATGGTGAAGGTGGAGACCTAGAGTATTTGTATGTGGTAGGTGGGGCTAGTTGGTCTGGAATTTTTGAGAAAGTTGAAGTTATTAACGTAGTTGTGGGCAGATTTAGAGTATATATTAACAACCTCAACACATTTTGGGTGATAGCTGATATCCCTCATGTTATTACCTGGGAAATGGATGATGATCCTTTAGAACACGGTAATCTCCCGCAACCCAATGGTTTAGCCGATGGATTATTTGAAGGTTTGGAATATCAGTATATTGGGAACACTTCTTATCGGATCAATACATCTAACCAAACGATAATTGGCACAAATACTCAAACTAATTCACCTTATTTAGATTCTAAATATAAACTTGGTGCTGGAAGAGCATTCTTTGGACTTACAGATATCCATCCAGATGAGAACACTACCGAATGGGTATTAACTGGTGGCTTAAGGAATAATTATGACGATAACCTAGATGAAGAATGGAAAATAGGTTACGAAGAAGGTGGGGTAACAAGTTATGATTATGTTCTAATCCCTGGGCTAAGATATGATCACCAATCTGGGACCAACGGCGAAAATTGTTCTGATTATACGCCACTAGAAGATCCAGTTTGTGGCAATTGGGGTCTTTCTATCGGCGTGTCTGATCAAGTCGATAAGTTAGCTGATAGTAATGGTTGGATAGAGCAAATAGCCCTGCCTTATTCGGTTTATAATCATGGTTCTATAGGATTATCAGCTCAAACATATATCTTTGGCGGTGCGCTTGCTTTTGGCAATCCAGATACTCCTTTCTTCAACTACCATATGCCAACCACTGCGTCTACTCCAAGCCCAAGTGCTTATCTACAAACAATAGGTGAAAACTGGGTTCAGGGCGGAGATGTCGAAAGAAATTCTCTCCATCCGGCAATTTTAGCTGTCCGCACGCCAATTTCTATTATTGGTGGCATACCCCAAGGCCAAAGAATAGTTGGTTACAAAGCTGGGGGCGTGAATGAAGGCAGAATAGAATACATCGGTCCGGTAGAATACGGTGGAGTGGGAGCTTTTGATATTACGAAATCTGATATTACGATTAGTCCGTTCTTAAAGCCAGTACCAAATGACCCAAGCAACAATAGTGTCTGGGATCAGGTGGACATAGATGGAATAAATACTCGAGTGCCAACTGTTATGGCTGATAGGTGGGATTATGCTACCGTCACAATTACCCTAAATGATTACTACGGTAATCCCGCCAACGCAGAGGGCTTGTATGTAACTATGTACACCGATGAAGATCGTAGTCCTGCGCCGGCGGTAAATAATAATATTTGGTGGAGTGGAGATTCGTCGAAAGAATGGATTCGTATGGCCGGAGACTCTGGCCCAGACCCAATTTATGGCGATGATCAATTTGCTGTTGTTGATTATGCCGACGAAAATGGCCAACATACCACAGACCATGACAGTAATTCCGCTACTGGTCCGGGGCAAGTTCAGTTTAGAGTTAGTTCGGCCTTTAATACCTACTCCAACGAGACCACATCCGATCCAATCAATATTTACATCATGGTTATCAATGACAGCGGCACTATTTTGGCAGATAATCCTGTGGGAGAAGGGTTGAATAGAATTAGTTTCACTTCTCACGGAGTACCAAGTTACAAAAGTTATGTTACTGCTACCTCCCCCGTAAGCCCAGATGGTACAGATCATTCTGATGGCACCGCTACCCTTTTAGATGTTTACGAGGATCCAGTCCCGGATAAGCCAATTATCGTTGAGTCGAACCGAAATGTAGATCATAGCAATCCACCAGATGGAAGTATTGATATTTGGGATGTTATTAACATCCCAAACAATATTACCGATTCGCAGGGAGAGGTTGATTTCACGGTTACATCAGAGCATATCGGATATGCTCAAATGATTGGTTATGTTGACAATGCTTTTCCATACACAAATTCTGTTGGCGAATCCAGGATTGTTGATGACCTCGAACAAGAAGAGCGCCATAAAAAACTAGGTGTTAGAACAACCTACATTCTGTTTGATAACCAGGGACAGATTATATCTTTAATCCCAGACTTTGGTCGTCAAGGTCAAGGCAATGAACCACCAGCTCTCCTCCCAGTTGCTATTGGAAAAAATACTTTATGGCAACAAGGAGCCACCGAAGTTGACTTTATTCGTCCAAAATTAGGTTATTTCTGGGGTCCAAAAGGCGAAGAAAACTATGACATTGATCAATTTATTATTCCAAATGATCCCTACCCTAGAGAGTTAGGTGTTGTAGTAATGCCATATGAGCTCGTTACATTAACTATTGAACAAGGTAGTGGTTCGTTTTATCCTTACTCAATTAGCGAATATCCGAAGACAGTTCTTTCAGATATGCCGGCCGATGAAAATGGTCATGTTTACTTCCAATACCTCCCAGGTATCGACGAAAACGATATCTTAAAAATCAAGGCAGAAGCTCACACTAGCGGCAAAACCGGTAAATTATGGCTACCGGTATTAAAAAACTTAACTGCTCTAGAAATGAGAGTTACTGCCGTACCAGATTCACTTTCTGGCACAAATGTTGAAAGCATAATCACAGCAGAAGCTTATATAAATGGTTTCCTTGTGGATGTTGATATTAACTTTGAAAAAGATGAGGACAGTGGCGGAACATTAGATATTGGCTATGGCGATGCCAATCAGGCTTTGTATACCAGAACCAGCGTAGAATCAGGTGTTTTGCGAGTTTTTGCATCAGCTACCATCGGTAGTTCATTGGAAAAAATGATAGGACGAGCCGCCATAACTAAAGTGCCAACTAGCGGAGGAGATCCGAATGCACTAATTACCTATTCCTCATCAGATCTGGTTGTAGGCTCGAATACCATTCTAAATATTGTAAATAGCGGAATTGTTATTCCGTTCGAAGCCGAGCTTGGCCTATGGTTATTCCAGACAGAAACTATAATTGGAGCACTTTCCAAAACCGAAACCCATCCATTTATAGTTTTGGAGCGAGATTTGATAACTGGACCACGTATTCTTACAATAGACCCGGATAAAGGATTGCTTGGAACAGATGAAATTTACGAAATAACTGCGGCCGATACTTACTTTGTCGAAACTGGCTCTCAAGTTATATTTACTCCAGTGAATCCAGACCCAACCAATCCAAACGAAGAACTAATTGCCGAGGTGCGAGTTGGCGATCCGTTCAACGACTTAACTCATCTACGAGTTAATTTAGATATTCCAAAAGATATCACTCCAGGTTATTGGGATGTTCGTGTGGAAACTGGTGATAATGAAGTTGCTGAAAAACAAGGTAGCCGAGATTTCTTTATTACCACTAACACAAATTGGTTACTTAAATTAGATGCTGTCCCAGAAACAATTTCACGAAATGGCACCGATGATTCAAATATCACTGCGAAACTAATCTTTATAGATCCGTCGGATGGATTGCTTAAACCAGAACCAGGTGTTTCTATTAATTTTAATCTAGAAACAAATAATGGTGGCGATATCGATGTAACCAACACAACCACGGGCAGTGCCGGTAAAGCATTCACCGAATACACCACCGATGCAGGAGATATAGATGCCACAGCCACCATAAAAGCTACCGCTACTATATCTGGAGTAACTCAAGAAGTTTCCAATACTGTGGACATAGAGCGCCTTGCCTGGACAGGTACAGATGATCCAGATTCAACCGAAACTACTATTTCTGCTATCTCCCCCGTTACAGTAGATACAAATGGCGATGGAATTCCATATTCTACAATTATAGTAACTGTAAGAAATAGCTTGGGATACCCACTTGATGAAAAAGAAGTTACTTTGCTATCCGATCGTGGTGGCCAAGACAGTATTGCTCCAAGCCATACTCAAACCACTAACCAAGATGGAAAGGTGTTCTATCAGGTAAGTTCGGCTCAAGAAGGGTTGGCAACATTAACTGCTTCTATTGAAACGGTGGACATAGAAGCTTCAGTCCGTTTCGAACCAGAAGGAGTTCTGGAAGAGCGTAGTTTCAATGTATATACTCCATTCCAAAACCGCGATTACGATAACTGGACACGAATTAGCATAAAAGATAACAGCTGGTCTCAAAATGGTGATACCGACTTTAGCGAAACTTATCGCAAAAATGCTCGTGATGCTGTCAGTGAGCCAGATTTAGTAGCTGGTTTAACTGAAATTCCATTCTATCTGTACGATTCACACACC
>JAYEGB010000054.1:0-29415 GCA_034658875.1 Patescibacteria group bacterium
ACCTGCTGTACCAGCCAGGGTAAAAACTTATACCAAATACAAATGTATTACCTGATAAAGGCCGCAAAATAAAGAACAAGCAAAATTATTCCAGATCCAACTGCTAATACTATAAGTCCCAAATTATTCCCCATAACCTAATTCTCTACTGCAACCAAGAAACTTTCAATATATTTAGTAGCATCTCCCCAAGAATAAGCTCTTTTTACATTTTCTGTCTCCTGTATTTCTTTGTTCCAAGGTTTGTCGAGAATAATAACCTTAATATTATTTTCAACTAAAGCCTCTATGTGCTGTGGGTTGTCATCAACAATAACCCCGCACCCTATATTTTTACAAATCTCCCCCTTACTTAACCCTGACGCACCGTCGATAGGATAATGATTACCGAACAAAATGCCTTTAAATAATCCCGCAAAATTTCTACTAATCCAATCATGAGTTTTTTCTTGAACAACATTTTGTCTGGCAGTCACTAAATATAAATCATGCTGTTTAGACAAATTTTCTACCCACTCTTTGGCACCACTTGATACTGGCAAATCATTGAATTGGTTCGTTCTAAAAAATTCGTGGACAGCCTCAATCGCTTCTTCGTCACTTACATCCATCCAATTTGACCAGTGGTAATCTTTAAAATCATTAAAATCATAGTTTGTTCCAAGTTTTATGTTGTACCACTTCAAAAATTCCGCTACGAAACTAGACAAAACATCGTCTAGGTCTATGGCAATTTTTACTCGATTTTGCATGCCTTCATTATAAACAATAAAAAAAAGCCCACGGGATTCCGTGGGCTTGCGGGGCACAAACCTAACTTCAGCCAATTCTCCGTAATTTAGGCTTTACGGCATCCGAAGCTTCGGAAATCTGTTTGGCGATTTCAGAACAAAGCCGGAAGGCAATAAATCTTATTAAAAATTTATTGTTGCCCGGAGATTCTTGGTGACACTCTCGTACCAATCGAGCTAATCCAGGATTAGTATTTTCGAGACGCCTCTTTAGAGCTGTTAGCTCGCTATTCGAGAAAGATCTTATTAACTCCCCAACATCTTCTTCGGTAGATTCTCCATTAGAAATTTTGTCTAACGGTATTTGGGGAATATTTGATAGAATTTCGAGAGCTTTTTCCACTCTCGGATTTGGTAAACGAATACTCATACTTTATAAGTCTCCTCCTTAAAGGTGCATTTTCACAGGATTATATAATAAACAACAATTACAACAAATGTCAATAGTATTTGTATGTATTACTAAAACGGCTCATCAAATGAGCCGTTTATTTTTGGATTATTTACTTGATTTACAGAGGCAACTCACCCACATCAACAAGATCTAGATCTTCAGTTAAACCCTCTAGATCTAAGACCGTATCATCAATTGCACTATCGGCCTCAGTTTCGGTGACAACTGGTTCGTCAGTAGTTGTTTCATCCGTCACTTCCTCAGAGACTACTTCTTCATTGGTTGGCAATAAATTTTCTGTGGTGCTTATATTATTAGCTACCCAAACCACCGCCAAAACCAGGATTACGAGTAAAAATATAGTGTAGAACATGTTTTTCATAGCAATTCATCTTAACAATAAGCCAAATATCACCTTAATTATACCTTAAACCCGAACGGCTCATAAATGAGCCGTTTGAAAAAAAGACCATTTACACCTATCATATTGAGGTAAGAAAGCCTGGAGAGGTCGCATAGTGGCCTAGTGCGCTCGCTTGGAAAGCGAGTATACCCGCAAGGGTATCGCGGGTTCGAATCCCGCCCTCTCCGCCACAAAACAGATAAGCTCTTTAGAAATTGTCTGTTTTGTATTGTGTGCTAGGTGGGGTTCGAGCCCGGGAAAGGGGTCGGGAAAACGGTAGTTTTCCTGTGGTGGAAACAGCTTTTATGTCGCAGATTAAAAGCGTTAAAACCGCAAGGTTTTAAGGAGAAACTTTAGTGACGACGGTTTGTATTCCCGCCCTCTCCGCCAGTTGGCGGATGCCGGGACAAATGGTAGCGAAAGAAATTCTGGATCCCTGGGTCAAGCCCGGGGATGACAAAGAAATACGAGAATGATAGGTATGGGATTGACTAAAAACAGAATATCTCCTATACTCACCTTACATTATTAACTAACCTTTTCCCCCGAAAAATCGGGGTTCCCCATGGGAAAGGAAATTTTTTTACTATGGAAGACAACTACACAAACACCTATGAGCTCACCTTGCTATTTTCTCCAGATTTATCTGAAATCGATCTGGCAAAAGCAATAGATAAGGTGAAAAAAAGCATCTCCTCTAAAGAAGGAGATATCAAGAAAGAACACAGCTGGGGCAAGAAAAAGCTTGCCTACCGTATAAAGAAACTGGAGTTTGGTAATTACCACACTCTTGTGTATACAATGCCGAAAGAAAGTGTAAATGAGATAATCAGAGAGCTAGAGCTCTCCTCAGATGTTCTGCGCCACATGAACCTCTCTCTTGAAAAAGAAGGTATTACAATTGACGATCTCTTCACCCCAGAAAAAGAAACAGCTATGATTGCGGCTTCAGTTAAAGAAAAGATGGATCCTAAAACTGCTACTGTCAAAAAAGAAGGGAAGAAAGTTACAGAAAAGCCAAAAACCGAAGAAAAAAAGATAGAAGAACCAAAGGAAAAACTTTCCCCAGAAGAACAAGAAAAACGTCGCAAAGAATTAGACGAAAAATTAAGTGAATTATTAGAAGATAAAGAAGAATAGAGAAATAAAAACTCTATTAAATAATAGAAAACATCATGCGCGACTTAAATAAAGCAATGGTTATTGGTAATATGACTCGCGATCCAGAAATTCGTCAGATTCCTTCTGGACAAAGCGTAGCTTCATTTGCCGTTGCTACTAATCGTAGTTGGAACGATGCTTCCGGAGAGCTCCAGAAGGCCGTTGAATACACCGAAGTAGTAGCTTGGGGAAAATTAGCAGAAATCGCTGGCCAAATATTAAAAAAAGGCCGTAGGGTTTATGTAGAAGGCCGTCTCCAAACTCGCAACTGGGAAGGCCAAGATGGCGTTAAGCGCTATCGCACCGAGGTAATTGCTTCCGATCTTATTGTGTTGGACCGCCCACCAAACATTGGCTTTAATGGAAACAACGAAACAACCACAAAAGCAACTTCCATGCCGCAAACCCAAGCCCAACCAGTTACTCCAGCCGCTTCCCCAGCTCCTAAAACCAATACTCCAGAAGAAATAGATATAGAAGATATTCCATTTTAAATAAATAGATATGGCATTCAAGAAAAGAAAAAACAAAGCCACATTCCCCCGCTATACAAAGACGGTTAAAAAGTACTGCCATTTTTGTAAAGAAGATATCGAATACATCGACTACAAAAATGCCAAACTTATGTCAAAATATCTATCTCGATATATGAAGATAGAACCTCGTCGCAGAAGCGGAAACTGTGCTAAACACCAACGCTATATGTCTACCGCCCTAAAACGTGCTCGTCACATGGCCTTGGTTCCATTCACCCTTTATTAGAGACCCTATGCTTGATATTACCGATCTTAAAACTGGCGTAATCATCGAACTAGATAACGCTCCATATGAAGTGGTACGTTATCAGCATGCCAAACTTGGTCGTGGTGGCGCCATTATGCGAACTACTTTAAAAAATTTGCTTACCGGAACCAATATCGAAAAAACCTTTAGAGGTGATAGCGAAAAACTTATGCCGGCCGATGTAAATCGAGGCAAGGCCCAGTATCTATACAAAGATGGTGGAAGCTTTACTTTTATGGACAGCACTACTTTTGATCAATTCAATATTGAAAGCAGCGTTATTGGCACCAGTAAAAACTACCTTAAAGAAGGTATGGAAGTAAACTTGGTTTACTACAAAGGTAATCCCATTAGCATTCAGCTTCCGTTAAAGATGAAATTTAAAATAATCGAAGCCGAGCCAGCCGTAAAGGGAAACACCGTAAATAACCCCACCAAAAACGCTACTATCGAATCGGGGCTTTCACTAAAAGTCCCTATGTTTATAAAAATTGGTGATATTATTTTAGTAGATACTCGCAATGGATCTTATTTAGAAAGAGCAAACTAATGACTGAGATACCTGAAGAAAAAATAGACAAACTTCTTAAATATCAAGAAAAGCAAGTCTCTTTGAAGTTTAACTTTTACCGAGGCATTGTTTATGGATTTGGGTTCTTTATTGGTTCTGCCGTATTGGTCGGATTTCTATTTTACATCCTTTCGTTGGTAGATACGGTACCAATATTGGGAGACTTCACCGTTAGAATTGTTGAATTTGTACAAGAACACCAAGCTTTGCGTTAATTAAGTTTATTTATGTTAAAAATTGGAATAGTAGGATTACCAAACGTCGGAAAATCGACGCTTTTTAATGCCCTGATGGGCAAAGCCCAGGCTGCTGCTAGCAACTTTCCTTTTTGTACTATCGAACCAAATGTTGGTAGCGTACCAGTGCCAGATGAGCGACTAAATGTATTAGCCGATTTTGAAAAAAGCGAAAAAGTTATCCCAACTGCCATAGAATTTGTCGATATTGCTGGGCTTGTAAAAGGTGCTAGCGAAGGACAAGGTTTGGGGAACCAGTTTTTATCTCATATTCGTGAGGTCGATGCCATTATCGAAGTTGTTCGTTTGTTTGAAAACAGTAACATTACCCATGTTGGTGGCAAAATAGACCCCAAGGACGATGCCGACACCATTGGTACCGAGCTACTCTTGGCCGATATCCAATCTCTCGAAAAAAGAGTTATCAAAATGGAGAAAGAAGCTAAAACCGACCCATCTTTAAAACCCCAATTCGACTTCTATTTAAAATTAAAACAATATCTAGATGCTGGCAGTGCTGCAAGATCATTAGAGCTAAGCGACAAAGAAAAAGTTTGGATGAAAGAAATGTTTTTACTTACCAACAAACCAATTTTATATGTTGCGAATGTAGACGAAAATCAGCTAAAGGACGCTGGGATTGCCCAAGAGATAGCCAACAAATTGGGAGTTAGTGAAAACGAAGTTTTGATTGTAAATGCCAAAGCCGAAGAAGATATAGCTGCTCTCTCCCCCGAAGACCAAAAAAGTTTCTTGGATGATTTAGGTTTAGCTGAGCCAGGACTTAATAAAATAATTCGAGCCGGTTATGCTCTTTTAGACCTTATCACCTTCCTAACAGCCGGACCAAAAGAAACTCGTGCCTGGACAATCGAAAAAGGAGCCAAGGCCCCACAGGCTGCTGGAGTAATCCACACAGATTTTGAAAAAGGCTTCATAAGAGCCGAGGTTATTTCCTTTGACGACATAAAAGAAGCTGGTGGTTGGAAAGAAGCAAGCAGCCTAGGTAAATTACGCCAAGAAGGTAAGGATTACATCTTTCAAGATGGCGATGTCACTCACTTCAAATTTAATGTTTAGCCAAGTTCTTTTTTAACCTAGCAAACAAAAGGCCGAATAAAATTAGAATAATAGCTAAACCAAGCAACAGAAGCGATTTAGATTGTTCAATTTCGTCTATAAATACCAGTGTTCCGTCCTCGCGTGGTTCTTGTGGAATACTTACAGAAAGCTCGCCGCCGGTAGACGGAAGTTTTGGTAATAAATCTGGGGTCTTTGGATCAAATATTGGAGGGAAGAGTGGTGGTTTAAAGATTCCCCTGGGATCTTCTAGTATCTCTTTAAGAGTTTTTGGCAAAATATTGAACTCCCAGACAGCATACTTATCTACCTCTAGCCAAGTAATGCCTTCGGCAACCGGACCAAAGTTTTCTGTATAACTTCCCGGAATCCACGGAGCTCTAATTTCAAACTCAAACCTCCCCACTGCCCCTGGAGGAACGGTTTTGTTAACCAGTGTTGGTCTGGCAGTTGAAACCCAAGACACATCGTAAAACAAACTAGTTCGATCAAAATCTAACACCGTACCCAAATAGCTTGGATTATCGCTATCATTAAACCAAGTAGCCGTACCGGTGTTTTTGTAATCTACCCAAAGCACAGAATCGTCACGAATTTGTAGACTAGGCACATCGGATTGGTTCATCCAAATGGCTTTGTAGGTTTCTGGCTCACCTCCAGTTGTTGGAGGGACAACTGGTGGAATATCCGGAGGTTGTGATGAAATGTCACCAGTTACAATAAGCGGTAAGTGGTAACAACCAAATAAATGATCTGAACTATAGGCACATACATAGTAATCACCCGGAATAAATGTGTTAGAAGAAATAAATACCTCTAAATTACTACTATCTATGTAATTTGGACTAAATTGTTCCTGACCAATCTCTACCCAACCAGCCGGATCGAAATGAATACCGTTAATATCTAATGTGACTTGATCTAAATAATGAAAAGTAAGCGGGATGACACTATTGATTGCCGGATACTTTAAAAGTTTTTCACCACCACCTGGCGGGGGGGCTGGTGCTTCCGAAATTGTGAAAATAGCATCGGAGGTATCGGTAATCCCAGCAACCTGTGTGCTGGTAATTCTAACTAATGCTTCCTCGGTAGTTGGTTCGGTAACAACCCAAGGATAACCTCCGTCATTTGAAGTGGATGCAATTAACTCACTCCAGACACCACCGCTAGCTCTTTGGATCTCAATTTTCACATTAGCAATACTACCAGTACTATCCCAAGTAATATCTTGCTCAGAATCTACCTGCCAATCTTCACCACCATTAGGAGAAGTTACTGTAAGTGTTCCCGAGTCGGTAATGGTAAAACTAAGATCGGTAGTATCGGCAGCCGCCTGCACCCAAAAGATCCCAATTAGAACAAAAGATACAGCTAAAATAGCTGTTAATTCCCCTTCGATAAGCTTAAGTGCCCATATTTTTAGCTTTTGTGTTTGTTTTTTCACTACATTTTCAAATAGTTTTTAAGCAGTTTATTATAATATTATATCACTTTTAACTAATTTCGTCAATATGATTTCCTTATTAATTATATATACCAAAACACGGTATTTAAATGCTTAGCTAACTATCTAAATACTCATATCTGGTTTTAAGAGATAAATTTAGAGTTTTCTAAATAAAATCGCCAAGGCTTATTGGCGTACTCCCCTGCGTAAGCCACTCCTCGTCTGGCACTTTTGCCAATACCACCTGGTTTTATCTTAAAGCCATCATCTTCTACCCATAAACCGATGCTTCCCCCTAAAGTTTTATTATTTAATTTTTTATCTATCTTCAGCTCACGGCAAAGTCTCCCTGGACCAACTGGGTAGCTTTTAGTTTCAAACAGAGGCTCCACCGCACGAATCAGTACTGCCTCGGGATGATCCTTCTCGCCTGTAACAAAGTTCAGACAATAATACATTCCGTAAATTAAATAAATATACAGCACCCCGGCCTTATTAAACATTGGTTCGGTTCGCTTTGTCCTACCTTTGTTGGCATGGTTTGCCAAATCTTTTGGGTGCAAATAGCTTTCGGTTTCGGTAATACGATACCGGTATTCTTTTCCCCCAATTTTTCGCACCAAAACCTTGCCCAAAAGTTTTTTCGCTATTTGGAGCGTGTTTTGTTTAAAAATATCTGAACCTATCTGCACCATTTTAAATTTTTGCTGGTGTTTTTCTGGCTTCTTCTTCAGTGGATGCAAATATCATTTTGCCAGCTACAGTTTGAAAAACTTTTGTTACAAAAACTGTTTTTTCTTCACCAATAAACTTCGATCCATTCTCTACAACTACCATTGTCCCATCATCAAAATACCCAACTCCCTGAGTTTTGTCCTTGCCTTCCTGAACAAGTTTTATTTTTAATTCCTCACCCGGCAAAACTACCGGACGAAGTGCAGTATTTAGTTCATTCACATTCAAAACTTTTATACCCTGAATGTTGGCAACCCGATTAAGATTGTAATCTACCGTCATAAGTGAGCCTTTTTTTTCTTTTGTCAGCTTAACAATTTTAGAGTCTACCTCTATTTCGCTTGGGTAGTCATCGTCTACTACCAAAATTTTTACACTTTTTTCACGGCGCAGTTCGCTTAATACATCCAAACCTCGTTTCCCACGACTTCTACGAAGTTCTTCGGAAGAATCGGCTATGGACTGAAGTTCGTTAAGTACAAATTTAGGAATAATTAATTTCCCAGACAAAAATCCTGCACGAACGACCTCTAAAATACGCCCGTCAATAATAACTGAGGTATCTAACACAATTTGATTACTATCAAGACTGACCTTGGAAAACATTTCTCTACGACTAACTGAAGCAATGTTAGATAACAGCGTTCCTAAATGTTGGAAAAACTTACTTATCCCCTCGCGCTGATTGTAAACGTAAGTAGTAACAATAGCCGCACTAAATACATTTATGACCAACGGAAGCCACTGGCCATAAGGATCACGAAGCGAACTAAGAGGACTTGAAATTAATGTTCCAATCGAAAGACCAATGATTACACCAGAAATAATAATAGCAAAATCAGCCGACCGTATAGCGATAGACTTACGAACAAAAGCAAGATAGGCAACGATTAAAAGTAGTACTACGCCACCAATAATTTGTGCATACATCATGAGAATAAATATAAATAATAAATAAGACCAACCTAGTTTTAGAAAGTGCGTTTACTTTTTAACTTTGTCTACCCGCGGCTTGCTGGCTTTCAGTATAAGCTCGTTATCTTTAATATCTACTTTTACACTACTGCCTTTTTTAAATTCGTTTTTCAAAATGCCTTCGGCCAATTGATCTTCGATAGTATTTTGAATTACACGACGTACTGGCCTGGCTCCACTATCGGGGTCAAATCCATGCTCGGTTATATACTCGCGAGCTTTTTTAGAAACATCCAGTTTAATTCTTTGGTTCTCCAACCTAGAAACAAGTTGATCTATTTGCAAGTCTACAATTTCGCGAATGTTCTCTTTGTTTAGCGGGTGGAATATGACAATTTTATCAATTCTATTCAAAAACTCTGGGCGAAACGTCTTCTTCAAATCTTCTCGAACTTGGTTTTGCAGATTCTCATAGGCAGTTGCTGCTTCTTTATTATCATCTTTAAATCCAATGCTAGCTTGCTTGTTAAGCATACTGGTTCCAACATTAGAAGTTAAGATAATAATTGTGTTTTTAAATGATACCTGTCTACCCTTGGCATCGGTTAAGAAACCATCTTCTAAAATTTGAAGGAGAATATTCATAACATCTGGATGAGCTTTTTCGATTTCGTCCAAAAGAACAACTGCATATGGCTTTCTGCGAATAGTTTCAGTAAGCTTTCCGCCTTCTTCGTAACCAACATAGCCTGCCGGTGCACCAATAAGACGAGACACGTTGTGCTTTTCCATAAATTCGCTCATATCGATGCGAACAAGCGCACTTTTATCTTTAAAAATACCTTCAGCCAAGACCTTGGCTAACTCGGTTTTACCAACTCCCGTAGGGCCTAAGAACATAAACGATCCCATTGGGCGATCTGGATTACCGATTTGAACGCGTGACCTGCGAACAGCCGACGCCACTGCTTCTACGGCTTCGTCTTGGCCAATAATTCGACTCTTTAAGATATCTCCAAGCTTACTAAGATTTTGGATTTCGTCGCCAGCCAACTCACCTACCGGAATATTGGTCCAAAGTGAAACCACCCTGGCAATTGATTCTTGCGTAACCTTTGGCCAAGTAGATTTATCACCATCGGCCGACTTTTTTTGCTCTTCTTCTATGCGTTTTTGAATCCTTATTTCTTGGGCACGAAGTTTAGCCGCCTGTTCGTAATCCTGTGATTCCACAGCTGTTTCTTTTTCTTTAATAACATTCTCTAGTTGAACACGATCTTCACTAGTACCTGCCTTAACCAAGCCAGATGAAATTCTTACAGCCGAAGCTGCTTCATCAATAAGGTCTATGGCTTTATCAGGGAGATAGCGATCGTTAATATAGCGAACCGACATAGAAACTGCTGCCTCTATCGTCTCTGGCAAAATGATTACCTTGTGGTAGTCTTCGTATTTTTCTTTTATACCCATAATAATTCCGACCGTTTCCTTGGCAGATGGCTCACCAACCAAAATTGGTTGGAACCTACGCTCTAGCGCAGCGTCTTTTTCGATATGTTTTCTGTATTCGTCTAAAGTTGTGGCTCCAATTAACTGTAAATCGCCACGAGCCAATGCTGGTTTCAAAATATTAGCAGCATCCAAGCTGCCTTCGGCACTACCAGCACCAACCAAAGTGTGTAACTCGTCTACAAATAAAAGTACATCTTTAGCTTTTCCGACTTCTTCGACGATTTGGTTGATTCTTTCTTCAAATTCACCACGATATTTTGTACCGGCTACCATTGCAGATGGATTAAGTACCATAATTCGTTTATCGGAAATGTTTTCTGGTACTTCTTTGTTTACAATTTTTATAGCTAGCCCTTCAACAATTGCCGTTTTACCAATCCCGGGGTCACCTATAAGTACTGGATTGTTTTTAGTGCGACGATTTAATATTTGGATCACCCGTTGGATCTCGTTATCACGACCAACAATTGGATCAATTTTGCCAGATTTGGCCAAGGCTGTAAGATCAATGCTGAATTTATCTAAAATTGGTGTGGAGGATTTTGGTTTTGCTGCCTCACCAGATACACCTTCACCAGCCATACCCTCGGCATTAGATTTTGCGGTAGCCTGGATGGCGTCTAAAGCTATTCTATTTATCTCGTTAGAATCAATCCCCAGCTCTTTAATTACTTTAAAGGCCCGACTATCTTTGTTTTGCATCATAGCTAGCAATAAATGCTCAGTACCAATGTAATAACTGCCATATTGAGCAGCTAACAGCACAGCCGTTTCTACTAAACGCCTGGCGCCCGGAGTTAAACCAACTTTTGTAACACTTTCGTCTCGGCGAGAAATATTTACAACCATATCTACCTTCTCCCAACTAAGCCCCATACTACTTAATACCTCAAAAGCCGTACCACTTCGTATATTAAGCATTGCTAAAAGTAGGTGCTCGGTACCTAAGTGCGCAGACCCGAAATCCCTTGCCACTTTTTGGGCGTTGGTTAGGATTTTCTTCGCATTGGTCGTAAATTTATCTAGATAATTGTATCCTTCCATACCTCTACTTATTTTATACTATTTCTAAAATTATGCTTCGGCTGGTGGATTTTCTTCCGTCTCAGACTTGTTTTCTTCTTCTGGCTTTTCTTCGGACACCTCCTCTTGTGGCTCTTCTGGCTTTGGAGTTTCTTCAGAAATCTCCCCTTCTGGAGCTAATTCTTCGCTTATTTCTTTGTTGGTTTCGATGGGGGGCATACCTTCTTTATCTATCTCAATTTGATATCCAGTAAGTTTACTTGCCAAACGAACATTCTGACCAGCCTTGCCGATGGCTAGTGAAAGTTGATCACTATCAACTTTGATCTTTGCTGTTTTAGTTTCTTCATTGATATCAACTTCCTCTACTTTGGCTGGGGCTAGTGCATTTATTATAAATACCTTTGGGTCTTCATCCCAAAGTACAATATCGATTTTTTCATCACCAATTTCAGCCATAACTGCCTGAACACGCACACCACGGCGGCCAACTAACGACCCAACTGGATCAATAGCCTCTTGGTGCGAAACCACGGCCACTTTAGAACGAACTCCGGCTTCACGCGAGATAGCTTTAAGCTCCACTGTACCAGCTGTAATTTCTGGTACCTCGGTTTCAAATAATTTTCTGATCATTTCTGGATGTGAACGCGACAAAATAACCTGCGGATCCTTACCGCTTGTTTGTACCTCGGCTACATATACTTTAATTCGCTGGCCAATGTAATGTCTATCGGAACGAGATTGCTCCGATGGGAATAAAATACCCGAAGCCTTGCCGATATCCACCATTACTACATCGCCCTCCATTCGCTGAACAGTTCCAGCAATAAGCTCTCCTTCTTTTGATTTATATTCTTGGTAAACTACATCGCGTTCGGCTTCCCTTAGACGTTGCAAAATAACCTGCTTAGCAGTTTGGGCGGCCACACGACCATACTCGGCTGGTGGAAACACTTCTTCACGAAGTTCACCACCAATCTCGGCCTTTGGATCCTTCTTTTTGGCATCCTCTAGAGTAATCTCACGCATTGGCTCTTCTACTTCTTCAACAACTGTGTGTACTACAAAAAGCCTAGTCTTCTCGGTTTTGGAATCGATTTTGGCAACAATATGTTGTTCTTTTTGACCAAAATCTTTTCGATACGCAGCAGCCAAAGCATATTCTACAGTTTCTAGAATTACTTCTTTGCTAATGCCTTTTTCTTCAGCAATCTGTGAAATTGCCGATAAAAATTGTGAATCCATAATTGTCTATTAAGTGTTAAAAAAGTGGGACAACCCACTTCTAGACTAATAATACCCCGCATGCTGACATTAGTCAACCCCAAGAAAAGCCTCTGGAATCCAATTAACTAAATATCTTCTCTCACTTTTTTTATGTAATATTTCAATAACTCCAAGATGCACTTCCCCATCAAACGGATATTTTTGCAGATATTCTTTAGCAACTTCTTTTATCTTGTTTTGCTTTCTATAATTAACTGCCTCGGAAGGCCTCCCAAAGTTTAAGCTCGATCTTGTTTTAACTTCTACGAAATATAGGTTGGAATTTTTCTCGGCTACAATATCGATCTCACCGACATATGTTCGAAAACCGGTTTTAGTAATTTTAAAACCCTTGATCCTTAAATACTTAGCCGCCAATACCTCGCCTACTTCGCCAAGTTTTAGCATTTGATTGCCAAATTTGCTGTATTGTTTATTTTTTCTTTTATTGGCTTGTAGCTTTTTCTGTGCCAATTACTAACACCGTGTTTATCGATAAGTTGTTGATGCAAAGCCGTACCATAGCCTTTGTGTAATTCAAATTTATAACATGACTCGTTCTCAGCAATTACTTGCATCATTCTATCTCTAGACACTTTGGCTACAATCGAAGCTGCTGCAATCGAAACCGACTTACAGTCGCCGTCTATAACCCCACTCGATGGCACCTCGGCAAACCCAACTTTAAAACCATCCACCAATATATATTGAGGTTTTATTTCTAAATTATCAACGGCACGGCGCATAGCCAAATATGTGGCACGCCCAATACCCATTTCATCAATTTCCGAAGTATCGGCCACTCCCAAACCTACCCCAGCTGCAATTTCATATATCTTTTCCAAAAGTTTTTCGCGCTGAAGCGGAGTTAAAAGCTTTGAATCATTTATACCGTAATAACGATTCAAAAAAGGCAGCACTACCGCTGCTGCCACTACCGGACCAGCCCAGGCTCCACGACCTGCCTCATCCACACCTGCAATTGCCAAATAACCTTCCTTTTGCAGGTCTCTTTCTATCTTAAGATTTGGTTTCTTCCGAATCCTCTTCACTTTTCACCTCCTCCTCTACTTTACCATCTTCTGGTTTAGTAGATTCTTCGGTAGACTTTTCTGGGGTTTCTTCTTCTTTCTTCTCTGTAGCTTCTTTTGGAGCTTCGCCTGATGTTTCTTCTTTCTTTTCTTCTTCGGCAGCAGCTTCTACGGCTTCTTGAAGGTCTTCTTCGCTTGGTTCCTGAACTTCTTGGTTTTGAGCCACAAATTCCCAAATATCTTTATCTATCTTTTTTTCTTTCATCTTAAGAGCTTTACCAGTAAGATTGCGCAAATAGTAAAGCTTGGCACGGCGTACGGCCGAACCTTTTTTAAATTCAATTTTAACTACACTTGGTGAATTAAGTGGAAAAGTTCGTTCCACGCCTACCCCATAAGTAATCTTACGAACAGTAAAAGTGGCACTAGGACCAGTTTTGCCCTTAGTTTTAATAACAATTCCTTCAAAAACCTGGACCCTTTCCTTGTTTCCCTCGAAAATTTTCTGATGAACTCGAATAATGTCTCCAGGTCTTATCTCTGGGAGTTTTGATTTGCTATCTGTTGTAAGTGTTTTTGCCATATCTGGTATCTTTAAATTACTTAGCTATGGTAGCAGAAAACTTACACCTTATCAATAGGGGTGGTTTTGGGTGATTTTTAATGGCTTCTGCTGTCCAGTAAAATTAAGCCGTTAAGGTTTTTGAGTAAAAAATGGGGCAAGTGATTGCTTGCCCCTGTTTGTTTGATATCACAACTCTAGAACCCTGAGGCTTTTAAGCCTCTTTTTAATTTTTCTTCAACAAGCGCATCGAATTTAGAAACAGGAAATATCTCAATCTCTACGTCCGAGATAGGCTCAACTGTAACCAGATCTTCGAATTCGCTTATAACTACCTGTCTGACTCTTTTAGGGCACTTGTGCAAAGTCAACCATCCATCGACCCTATCTATAACCTCTTTCAGTGTGCGGGCATGTTGCTCTTTGATAGTTCGCCGAAGTGGACTCACCGTTCCTTCGGGTATTCCGTCTGTCCATTCGGGAAAAGGGTTTTGATCGTCCTGCGAAGCAGTTTGTTGTGATTTGTCTGACAATGTACGTCCTCCACAATCCAGATTTTTTGCCAGAAGGTGTTACTCCTAGCAATGTACTTAAATTATATATAAAAATGCGCTACTGTAAAGTAAAACCCTGTACTAAAGCGCAGGGTTTATGTCTAAGTTACATCCCCCTTCAATCAAAAGATAAAAAACTTCATCAAAGGAAGGAGGATTGGATTCAGAAATGAGCATGCCGCCATCCAGTATATAAATTCCATCGGAATTTACTAAATACGCAACAGCCGATTGACCAGAAAGTTCAATCGCCGCGGATTCAAATCCGTAATACCTGGAAACTTCTAAACTAATGCCGCTTAAATCTGCAAACATTGTTTCAGATGTTTCACCATAATCAAGTTTGACTGTAATTGGTACGCCAATAACATCCGCGATAACACTTACTTCTTGCTTTTGAACAACACCACTACTTCTTTCGTTAGCAATAGCTACAATCCCGCTTATATTACCGCCAACCCACAAAGGTTTCCCACAGTCTCTGATAATCATCTCTGCATCGGCAATACTGCCATCACGAGTTCTGGGACTTATCCAATACAAATTACTTACACCAGAATTCTGATTGGCAAAATAGATCCTACCACTAAGAAAGTTATTAGTAACCCAGCATGGAGGAGCCGTCAAATCCACTCCTGAAGCGATTACAACAAATTCTTCTTGCGACTCAAGATTATAGATAACCAGTTTGTCATCAGACTGATACACAAGCCACTCACCATTTGGCGAGAAGCTTGCCATCGATTTGTCCGTGTCACCAGAAAGCCAAGTTAGGCTATTTCCCAACATACACACAAACGACTGATCTTCGGTTTCCGCTGTCCAAGTTAACCTTTCACCGCTTCGATCAAAGCGTGGGAAAGAACAACTTACATCAGAATCCGAAATTTTTTGGCTTTGCCAATCATCGGTTGCCACCCAAACTGCATCATCCAAAATATATGCATACCTTGCATCATTGAGTGGATTGAAAATGATAATATCTATTACCGGAAGTTCTGGAATATTGTCTCCGCCAGAAAATTCTGGCCCTTCGGGTTCTTCAGACAAATTCAAAATACGATCGATCCACTCAAACTCATGTCTGGGTAAAATCATATCGTCTTTACCAGACAAAAGTTCAAAATGATCGTAATTAGGCATTATCAACGTAACAGTAGCGCAATACGTAGCCGAGGATACTGGAACCAAACCATCGCTGATTCGATTAAATTCAGTCTCTTCATGCCACATCGCATTCGCGATAATCGTTGCACCTAGTTGAGCATGATTTCTGTCTCCCGGACTAACCTCTCCACTTTCCAATATGTCCTCCAAACCACCAAGTATAGTCTCGGCAACATAATAACTCGGATCTTTTGCCTCAATTGTACCGGCGATCATAAGAAACGGATTGTTTGTTTCCCGTTCTTCACGAGACTCGACAATATTATCGGCTCCTTGTGTAAGCCAACAAGCTGCTTCCCACAAAAGACCCTCGGGAAACGAAGGCATTACATTACGCGCAACCTCATCTACCAAAAATGGACTTACTAGTGGCGTACCATCAACTGGCGAACCCAAAGTGATTGCACCAACCAAAGAATTTGGATATTGCCTATCCAACTCCCAAGTAACGACACCCCCTTGGCTATAACCGATAACACAAACCATGCTGCCATCCCAACCAAGACTTTCCATATCATTTGCTAAATCAGCAACGATATCGCTAATCTCGCGATGAGTGTTGTAGGTATAAAGCCAAACTTCTACCTTATCCACCAAATTAAAATCATATATTTCCCCGCAAGCATAATTGATATCGGTAAGCTTGCTGGCAAACATCGTTTCAATTTGCTCGTGACTGTGCCCAAGGCTGCTTTCATTTTCCACAGTAAATCTACCGTGGATAAAAACAATCTTTTTTGTGTGATCTTGATTGGAATTAGACCACTTAAATAGGTTGCTTGTGGATAGATCGAGCTCTTCTCCCGCACCACAACCAGAAACCAATAAGGCATACAGCAAAAACAGAACCTTGATTCGTCGCATCCATGATCACCTCCTTTTATAGGCCTGGAGCTAATTTTCAAGGTAAGGATTTAAGATAACACTAAATCTAACTCTTTTTCCAGATCTTTATTTATCAAGGTAGTTGTTTTGGTCTTAAGTCTTTGCCACTTACCTTCAGAAAAAATCTCTAATTCTACCACATCTCCACCTTGGTGTTTTTCCAAAAGTTCTTTTAATTCTTTTAACTGTCCGCCGTTAAATCCCCTTGGAACACGAATTAAAAGACCGTTTGGCGTATATGAATAATGTTTAATTGTTCTGTTTTGAACAAATTCATTTTGTTCAACATTTACATTAGATATTGGTTTCTTAAGATAATCTTCAGTAACTTCTGTAATTTTTTCAGCTATAACTTTGGCTTCGCTTTCAACCGTCATCTCTCCATCTGTTTCATTAACTCTATCTTTTACATTAACTTTCCCCTCTACCACCACAATTTTATCGGTCTTTAATATCTCTGCATTCCCACTCATAATTTTTGGGAAAACTATCATTTCCATGCTTCCACCCAAATCTTCTATACGAGCGAAGGCCATATTCTGATTATTTCTGGTAGTAACTTCCTTTATTTTTGTAATAATTCCACCGACTGTAATATTTTTATTATCAAACGAACTATTCAAACTTGAAATTGGCCTTACCCTACCCTTCAAGCGAGGCATTATATCTTTTAGTGGATGTTTTGAAACAAAAGTACCCAAAAGTTCCTTCTCCCAAGCCAGTAGTTCTTGCTCGGTAGCCTTAACCCCTGCTTGCAACTCGAAAACTGGCTTATGATTATCATCGCCTTCAAACATTCCAACCTGACTAGAATTATTATAACGATGGAATCCATTAACGAAGTTAATAATTTTTTCGATATTATCAAAGATTTCACGCCTGTCACCAAAATCGTCTAATGCACCCGACCTAGAAAGCGACTCTAGTGTTTTTTTGTTCAAAGCCTCTTTGGGAACACGAGTTAGAAAGTTGGTTAGATCCTTGTATTTACCATTTTTTTGCCGTTCTTCTTCAATTTGTTCCGAAACTTTGCGCCCAACATTTTTAATAACATTAAGCCCAAAACGAATATTCCCAGTTTCTGGCACAACAGCAAAATCAATAAAGCTTTCATTAATCGAAGGTGGCAAAACCTTTAAATTAAACCGCTCGGCTTCGGCCATGTCTATGGAAATCCTATCCAAATTACCTTGGTCTGAGGTCATAAGTGCAGCCAAAAATGCACTTGGATAGTGAACCTTCAAATATGCCGTCCAGTACGCAATTAATGCATAACAAGCCGAATGGGCACGGTTAAACCCATAGGCTGCAAATGGCTCTACAAAACTCCAAAGTTTTTTTGCCATCTCTCCAGACATGTCATTTTTTACAGCCCCTTGAACAAACTTCTCTTTTTGCTCCTCCATTAGTTCTGGGATTTTTTTTCCCATAGCTTTTCGCAAAACATCGGCCTCACCGGCAGTGAAACCACATAATTCTTTCGCAATTTGCATAACTTGCTCTTGCACAACGGCGATCCCGTAAGTGTTTTTTAAAATTGGTTCTAGTTTTGGATGTAAATATGTAATTTCTTTTTTACCGTGCTTTCTATCAATGAAGTCTTGAATAAATTCAATCGGACCGGGACGATACAAAGCCACTATCGAAACGATGTCATTAAATGCAGTTGGTTTTAGTTCTTTCAAGTAGCGCCTCATCCCATCACTTTCAAGTTGAAATACCCCGGTTGTATTGGCATGCGATAAAAGTTCGAAGGTTTTTACATCATCAAGCAAAATTTTATCTACCTGAATATCCTCGTCGTAAATTTTCCTTACAATCCTTAAGGTATTTTGAATGATAGTTAAGTTTTTAAGCCCCAAAAAGTCCATTTTAAGTAATCCCAAATCCTCTACCGGGTCCATTGAGTATTGCGTAACAATACTTTCATCTCCAGTTGACCCGCGCTGAAGTGGTGTGTAGTTAGTTAAGTCTTTATCTCCAATAACAACCCCCGCAGCATGAGTAGATGCGTGACGAACCGTACCTTCAAGCCTAGCCGCTAGATCGATGACCTTTTTTGCAATCTCGTCTTTTTCATAAGACTCTTTTAACTCAGGAACGTTTTTGAGATGTTCCTTCAGTGTTACATGAAAACCTTGTTGTGGTGGCGGAATCAGCTTTGCAATTTTATCTATGTCCGCATACGGAGCACCCAAAACTCGTCCAACATCACGAATTGCCATACGAGAAGCCATTGTTCCAAAGGTAATAATTTGTGCTACCTGCTCTCGACCATATTTTTCTACAACATAATCCAAAACTTCGCTTCTCCTGTTATCGGCAATATCGATGTCGATATCAGGCATCGAAATTCGATCGGGATTTAAAAATCTTTCGAACAAAAGATTATGCTCAATCGGATCAATGTCCGTAATTTTTAGAGCATAGGCAATAATACTACCGGCCGCACTACCTCTGCCTGGCCCTACCATAATTTTTTGGTTCTTAGCCCACACCACGAAATCGGCCACAATTAACATATAACCCTGAAAACCTTCTTTCGTAATAATGTCGGACTCCATTTTGACTCTATCTATAACTTTTTGGCTCAAATCCTCGCCATACCGATACTTAATTCCCTCTTGCACCTGTTTTTCAAAATATTCTCCCAATGGCTCACCTGTTGGCACATCAAATTTGGGTAAAATATGTTCGCCCATAGGTATTTCAACATTACATTTTTCGGCAATAGCTTCTGAGTTTTTAATTGCTTCTGGCAAATCTTTAAACTCCTCTTGCATCTCTGCAGGATCTTTTAAGTGAAGTGCTTCACTCGACATATTTAACCTGTCGGTATCCGAAACCAAAGCACCGGTTTGCATACAAACTAAAATATCGTGAGCCTCAGCATCTTCAGCGCAAACATAGTGCGAATCTGCAGTCGCTACTATTTCAAGATCAAACTCTTTGGCTAATTTAACAAGTTCGGTATTTAATCTAGCATTCTCAGGAATATTTTGATGTTTTTGAAGTTCTATATAATAATCTTCACCAAACAAATCTTTGTGCCATGCCATTATTTCTCGCGCTTTCTTCATGTCATTATCTATAATTGCCCGAGAAAGTTCGCTAGCCATACAGCCAGACAAACAAATAATACCTTCTTTATGTTCTTTCAAGACCTCGTGATCAATACGAGGTTTGTAATAAAAACCTTCCAGATGAGCCTTGGTGGTTAGTTTCATAAGGTTTACATAGCCCGTGTAATTTTTAGCAAGGAGTGTAATGTGGTAAAAATTACGCTCACCACGCCTAAGTTCTCGATCGGTTAATTTACCAGATGTGATATAGGCTTCACACCCAATAATTGGTTTAATATCGGCTTTTTTACATGCCTTATAAAACTCCACGGCACCATACATTACTCCGTGGTCAGTTAAAGCCAAGGCTTTAGAGCCTTGCTTTTTTGCGGTCTCAACAAGATCTGGAATCTTAGATAAACCGTCCAACAAACTATAGTGACTATGGACATGAAGATGTACCAAATTTACCTCCCAAGTAAAGATTCAGTTAATTGTACTCTTTATTTTACCAGATCTATTTTTATCTTTTCTTGCTAGAAAATAGCCAGCTAACCAGACTAATAAGTAGCACCACAACCAAGACAATGACTAGCCACCACAACTCCTGCAAGACAAAATGGGTAATACCAATCGATGCCCCAACCACCATTTGGCCATAAACCGTATCATGTAAAAACCAAACCATAGCAAAGAAGGCCAATATGCCAACTAAAATATCGCGAAGTAGAGTTGGTCTGGAGCCACCAAAGTAAACGATGTCATTCCAAAATCTTTGCCAGCCACTTCGTGGGGCCATATCACGGCCCATCATATCTAGTATTGCTTTAAGATAAATCTCTGCCGCCTTTTTGGCAGTTTCTTGATCTACAAAATAACCCGGAACCTCCACAACATCTTCGTAAACCTTACGAACCTCCAAAAGACTTTTAAGATCGCTAAACATTTTCGACGTATTTGCAATTGCCTCGTTCACTGTTTCGCCATGACTCATTACGCCAAGTACTTCACGAAACAATTTGTCGGCTTCAACCACCGCCATATTAACGGCTGCCTTATTTTTTTGTGACATTAGCTTAGTAATGCGCTGCCATTCCTTTTCGATAATAATTTCTTCCTGCTGCACTATCTCTTCCGCACTAACCTCGTTTGTTTCATCTTCCATTTTACCCTGTTAGAAATACTATATGCTTATTTAAATTGTACCAACTAAAAACCACCTTAGCTCGCGGTCGCCTTAGGCGACCTATTTCTAACGGGGTTAATAAAAATTAATAATTCTATCCTGAATATAGATACGATTTTTATATTCTAATAATTTTTCTAGCTTTGGATCATCATCTACAAGATCTACTACATCTTGCTGACTTGCCCCTTCTTTTACATTTACCTCTCCGCGCTTTTTCCCTGCTTCCTGAACAACCACAGTAATTATTCTGCCTTCTACCTTATACTTTTTAGCCTCCGGCCAGCTTTCTTCCCATATCGAAGTTTTCTTAGCCAAAATGTCTTGCCACAATTCTTCTGCTAAGTGTGGTGCATATGGCGCCAAAATCTTTACAAAATCTTCTACCCAAAAACTTGAGACTTTCTCTTTTTCAATCGCCGCATTAACAAACACCATAAATGCAGAAACTGCAGTATTAAAATCCATGTTCTCGGTATCTTTGGTAATTTTTACAACCAAATCGTAGAACTTTTCTTTCAAATCCTGGTCTTCATCAGCCTCATTTTTATGGTTATCACGGATTACGCGATAACTTCTATCTAAAAACTTACGCACACCTTCGATACCCGCCGTACTCCATGGGATAAATTGATCAAACGGGCCCATGAACATTTCGTACATCCTTAAGGCATCGGCACCAAAACCTGCAATCACATCGTCTGGGTTAATTACATTACCCCTCGACTTGCTCATTTTCTCGTTGTTCTCCCCCAAAACCATTCCTGGATGACGAAGTTTTGCAAATGGCTCAGAAAATTCAAAATAACCAAACTTCTGCAGTGCTTTGGTGATAAATCTTGCAAAAATTAAATGCCCAGTCGAATGTTCTGCTCCGCCAACATACAAATCGATTGGCATCCAGTAGTTTATCTTATCTTTCTTAGCAAATTCTTTATCGTTATTTGGATCGGTATAGCGCAAAAAGTACCACGAAGAACAAACAAAAGTATCTAATGTATCGAACTCGCGCCTTACGGCTCCTTTTTTAATATATTTTTCTGGAATTTCCGAAAAATCTTTAGAAGTTTCCAATGGCGATTCGCCAGATGGTCTAAATTCTACATCAGTTGGTAACACTACCGGTAAATCTTTCTCCTCTATTGGAATTGGGTTGTCGTCTTTGTCGTAAAAAACCGGAATTGGTGCGCCCCAATAACGCTGACGCGATACAAGCCAGTCACGAAGCCTATACTTGGTGGTAATTTTGCCATCAACTTTTTTAGTGATTGCGACAAATGCAGTATTCGAACTCTCTCCATCGAACTCTTCACTGTTTACAAGATCGCCCTCACCAACATAAGGAAGTTCCCCACCAGAAACTACCTTACGAATAGGTAGATCAAATTTCTTCGCAAACTCAAAATCACGCTCATCGTGAGCCGGCACGGCCATGACTGCTCCATAGCCATAGCTACCCAACACATAATCGGCCACCCAAATAGGAATTTCCTCACCATTGGCTGGATTAATTGCATACTTTCCGGTAAATACTCCTGTTTTATCCTTTGTGTCGGCTAACCTATCTAGTTCTGTTTTTTTAGAAGCTTCTTTAATATAGCCTTCGACAGTAGCCTTTTGTTGGTCGGTAATAAATTTATCTAAATTCTCATATTCTGGTGCTAACACCATATAGGTTGCACCAAACAATGTGTCTAGCCTGGTAGTGTAAACTGTAATTTCTTCATCGGAGTCCTTCACTTTAAAAGTTATATCGGCTCCTTCGGACTTTCCTATCCAGTTTTTTTGAATTTCTTTAGTCCCCTCCGGAAAATCAACCAAATCCAAATCTTTTATTAAATCTTCGGTAAAAGCTGTAATCCTAAAAAACCACTGTTTACGTTTTTGTTGCACAACCTCGGTGCCACAACGCTCGCAACAGCCGCCGACTACTTGTTCGTTCGCTAATACTGTCTTATCATTTGGGCACCAATTTACATAAGCCTCTTTTTGATAGGCTAAGTCATTTTCGAGTAGCTTTAGAAACAACCATTGCGTCCATTTGTAATACTCTGGGTCCGAAGTGTTAATGACTCGGCTCCAATCGTAACCCAAACCAATACTTTTTAACTGCTCGCTGAAGCGCACCACATTATTGGCAGTGTTCTCAGCTGGATGAACACCCTTTTTAATAGCCGCATTTTCGGCCGGCAAACCAAAAGCATCAAAACCTACTGGATGCATTACATCAAAGCCTTTCATTTGATAGTATTTAGCAACAATATCTGAAGCTACATACCCCCTAGGATGTCCCACATGTAAGCCATCTCCAGATGGGTACGGGAACATATCTAAAATATACTTTTTCTTGCCTTTGTTTTTGGCTTCAAAAGTCTTATTTGTCTCCCAATATCTCTGCCATTTGGGATCGATAGTTTGATGGTCGTATTTATTTGGATCCATGATGAATTTGGCTGTTACAGCTTTAATTTTAGCATATTCACCTACAAATCAGACAAAAATCCCGAACGGCTCACGCAATGAGCCGTTTAAAAACAGCTTGAGCTCCATTAATTCTCTTTGTTATTTTCAACCCTTCCTTCTGTCATTCTCGATCGACTTGCCCTGTGGGCAAAGTTCGGGTCGGGAATCCAGAAAACAACATACTGTGGATCCCCAATCCGAATTTCATCCGACAGGATGAATCGGTTGAGGATAACGAGTGAAGAAATAATCCTATCCGATGAGCCGTTTAAAAAAACAGTGTTGAGATGGACTATCTTTAATATTATTGTAGAATTATCACAGATGGGGCTGTAGCTCAGTTGATTAGAGCGCTCGCATGGCATGCGAGAGGTCGTGGGTTTGACTCCCATCAGCTCCACCACGTCATAACGAATTTCACTTCATCATTTTTGTGCATACACAAAAATTCATACCGTTACATCATTACTCCCCGTCTGCTGGCAGGCAGGTTTTTCAAACAAAATCTGAAAAATTTAATGGAAAATACTCGGCTCTCCGCCAGCCAGCGAACAAACCGTTTAGTTGGTAAGATATATACATGGCAGTTAAAATGACTTTTTTGGGAGCAACCGAGATGGTTACCGGCTCTAACTATCTTATTGAAAGTGAAAAAACTAAACTACTTGTAGATTGTGGGTTTTTTCAAGGGAATCGCGAAATCTCCAAAAAAAATTACGATAATTTTGCCTACGACCCGCGAAAAATCGATTTTGTCATACTTACCCATGCTCACCTAGACCATTGCGGACGCCTTCCCAAACTATACAAAGACGGTTTTCGTGGGCCAGTTTATTGCACCCCCGCCACCGCCGAGCTCACTACCGAAATTTTAACCGACGCTGCCCAAATCCAAGAACATGGAGCATCCGACCGCGAAATAGAGATACTGTTTAACACCGAACATGCTAAAGGAATAGTTCGTCTATTTAAACCTGTGGAATATGGGCATGAAATAAAGCCGTCCAAAGACACCACCGTTCGCCTAAAAGATGCTGGACACATTTTAGGTTCCTCTTTAGTAGAGCTTTGGGTGGAAGATAAAAAAATAGTCTTTTCCGGAGACCTGGGTAACAGCCCAGTACCTATTTTAAGAGATCCGGAAATTATCGAGGAAGCCGATTATGTTATTTGCGAATCCACATATGGGAACAGACTTCACGAGCCAGTCGAACATCGCTCAACCAAGCTCCTTGAAGCCGCAAAATATGCCGCAAAACACAACGCTCCACTTCTTGTACCTTCATTTGCATTGGAGCGAACCCAGGATCTTTTATATACCATTAACAAGCTTAAAAACGCCAAGATATTTCCCGACATCCCAGTTATTTTAGATAGCCCCTTAGCCATTCGCATTACCGACATCTACAAAAAATACACACATTTATTTGATGAGGGATTCCAGAACCAATTAAAAACCGATTCCGACCTTTTTGACTTTCCTAAACTTGAAATTAGTAAAAGTAGCCAAGATTCTAGAAAACTAAACGATATGCACAAAGCCATGATTATTATTGCTGGTAGTGGAATGGCCGATGCCGGACGCATCCCCCACCACATTTTGCATCATATCGACCAAGTTCATACCCAACTTATGTTTACTGGCTTCCAGGTACCTGGAACTTTGGGTCGAAAAATCACCGACGGTGCTAAAAATATAAAAATTGGAAAATACTATATCAATATTCGCGGAAAAGTTGGTAATATAAATGCCTTCTCGGCCCATGCCGATCAAGCCGGGGTTATAAGGTGGCTTAGTGGTTTTAAAACCAAACCAAAAGTTTTCTTAACTCACGGCGAAGACGAACCCCGCAGAGTTTTGGCTGCCAAAATCCAAGAAGAATTAAAAGTTTCTTCTTATATCCCAACTCTTTCCGAAACGGTAACGCTTTAGACTTTTATATACTTACTAAAGTCCTTCACAACTGGGATAGTTTTAGTCTGTCCAGTAAAACCATAGTAGGCTCCCCAAATACTAATCACTCCAAACACAAACCAGTACAAGCGATTCAAAAAGACTACAAATGTAGCAACCCCCATACCAAAGATGGCATCAAAGAAAGCTTGGAATAGCCAAATTACAAAAAAGACGACAACTTCAATCACAAACAAAGTTATTCCTTGTTGGAGATGGAATTTTACATAGGAATCATCTTTTTTAACTACCCAAGGAATAATAAATAATGCCGACAAATAGCTTAATGCCGCGAAAACCTTGGTATCGGCCCCTAGGGATTTTGGCAAACTATCTTGCTCCTTAGGTAAAGTCGCATCTGGTGTTGGCACTTCCCCTATTGCCGGTTCACTAGCAACTTCTTCTGGCAAATTATCCGGTTTTTCCTCTACGGGTTGATCATTTTGCTGACTTTGGTCTTGATTTTGATTAAGATTCTCTTCGTTCATGTTCATTTTTACTTAAAAATTCATTAATAATAACCGCTCCACCCAAACTTAAGAATAATACAAGCTTGCCTTGTTGCAAAGTCCATAGGTAATGATCGAACATTCCTATAACAATAAGTGACAACACACTTAAGCCCACACCAAAGCTTAAAAATGTTGGGTTTTTTATCATTCCCCTGATTACCATAGCAATAACCCCAAGCCACAAAAGGATAAACAGACCCACACCAATCCAACCAAGCTCTGCCAAAATAAGCAACCAAATGTTATGCACCGGTTGATAATCCCAAACTTGGCTTCCAAAATTATAAACCCAACCAGGGAGATTAGAATCATATCGCCAACCTATTTCGGTTTCACCCTGCTGAACCAAATAAATAGTATACTGCCCTATCCCAGCACCAGTTAATGGATATTCTCTAGAAACTTTCTCCCATTCTTCAAACTGATTAAAACGTTCTACTACCGAATTTCGCTCTATCCCCTCTGCCGTATTAAATCGCGAAGTAATTGCTGGCCAAAAAGTACTAGAAATAATAATTCCAAACAAAACCAATGCGATAAGTTGAACTAAATTACGCAAACCTAACTTCCAAATAGATAGAATTGTTAAAATCAACAAACTAAAGCCAGCAACAAGCCACGCCCCCCGCGAAAAGCTAAAAAGTAACGCCAAAGCAACTAGCGCAACCCCAAATGTCCCCAACCAGCTGACTATCTTGTCTTTAATACCCCAGACACCCGCAAGCAATATTGGTAAAGAAACAGCAACCAGCCCTCCAAAAACATTAGCATGCGACATCGCCCCATGAGAACGAAGCTGTCTTATGCTATCCACAATCACAACTGGGATACCAATTTTAATAGGGTCTAGTATTTGCTCACCCATAAATGCCCACCCCATTGAATGATTATTAAAGTACTGTAAAACCCCTAAAATTACCTGTAAACCGACACCAATCCCAAATGGGATCAAAAGTTCTTTCCAAGTTTTTATATGATTAATCAAATATAAATACCAGAAATAAAAAAGTGTAAGATGAATAGCGCCAGAAACCGCCGAAACTAAATCGCCAGTCGAATAATAGGCCGCAATTAGCGAAAGCCAAACCCAGACCAGAAAGCTAGTTAGCGGCCATATGATTATTTTTGGTCCCCAGTTTATTTTATTTTTACCAAAAAGAAGCCAACCAAGTAGCAAAACGACTATTAGAATATCTGTTAGGTATATGCTAATCGAAGCATATTCAAAAAACTCTCCTCGGTAATGTGTCCAAAGGATTGTGTGCCTAAGTTGCCAAGATAAACTAATTAGTAACAGCCAGTTTAATATCTGACTTATCCTTGGCCACTGTTTGATCAAGAGTTTCGTTAATGGCATCGCGCACGCTTTCTCTTCTATCGTTAAAATGCACCTTAATTATATCCCTATTGGTTACCACACTTGAGTTTACCCCAAGCTTTTTGGTATTTCGAATTATAATCTGGCGTTGTTTCCTATATAAATTCTCCTCCAAATTATCTCCCATACGACTATCTAAAAAATTTTCCAGTAGATTTCTGGCAAAATTTGGTTTTAAAAGTACAAAATCTTTACGAATTCTAGGAGAAATCCAGGCGTTGGGCAAATTTTCTTTAAACCAACTGTTTTCTTGACGAAATTTTTTATGTTCTCCATCTGGCCAAATTGGCACCAAATCGGCTAACCAGTAACTTAGATAGTAATCATCATCAATGGATAGGTTTTTTATATTTTGTGCTCTATCACTCACAAAAAACTCTGGCGAAAATTTATTCCATTTATCTCGGCTTTGTACCCGAATTTTAAAGATATTCATCAAAACCAGCATCGCCGCTCTAGACGTCCAAATTCGACCAGCTTTTGCAACAACTAATATGTCGATATCGCTATTTCTGCCTGCATTATTATAAGAAAGTGTGTTGCTAACATACACCTGAGAGATATATGGAACCCAACTAAAAAGTTTTCGCCATTTTTCGACTGTGCCCCAAAGTAATTTTGCCCGATCAGTTCTATCGATACGTTCTTTTGCCGACACATCTATACTCACAACATCTTTTTTGCTCTCTAGCAGCAGGTGTTTTGTTACTATTTTATTAATTTCGTACTCTTGAGCCGATATCTTCCATTGATATCTCCTAATTTCACTTAATTTAAGTGGAAATTTGAACCAGCTAAAAAATTTTACGGGAATTAGGACAGATTGCTTGGTGGTTATTTTCATAAAATAAGTAATTTTACTCTTTAGTATACTTCATTTGGTTATACCCTTAGGCAAAGTATGCTATTTTAGTCTTGTATGAAAAAGAAAGTATTTAGTGGGATACAACCTAGCGGAACTCTCCACCTCGGGAACTACTTCGGAGCCATAAAACAATGGGTAGAATTGCAAAACACCTACGATTGCTTTTTTTGCATTGTAGATTTGCACGCTATCACCAGGCCGCAAAACCCAAAAGAGTTAAAAAAGCAGATTGTTGAAATAGCTACTGTGTATTTGGCAGCTGGCTTGGACCCAAATAAAGTTACAATGTTTATTCAGTCTACCGTTCCTGCCCACAGCGAGGGAGCTTGGCTCTTAAATAACGTAGCTTACATGGGTGAACTTTCACGCATGACCCAATACAAAGACAAGAAAGACCAACAGGATAATATTTCTGTCGGGTTATTCGACTACCCAGTACTAATGGCTGCCGATATTTTGCTTTACGACACTCACATAGTCCCAGTTGGCGAGGACCAAAAACAACATGTTGAATTAGCCCGCGATATAGCCGAGCGCTTTAATAATAAATTTGGTAAAACCTTTGAGGTTCCAGAACCTTTAATGGCAAAAAGTGGTGCTAAAATTATGGGGTTGGATGACCCAAGCAAAAAAATGAGCAAATCGGCTTCACCAGCCAACTACATTGCCCTAAACGATAGCCCGGAGGTCGCCAAAAACAAAATTATGCGTGCCGTCACCGATTCTGACAGTGAAATCAAATACAACCCCAAAGAAAAACCCGCTATCTCTAATTTACTTACCATTTATTCTTTGCTTACCGATATTCCAATAATCGAATTGGAAGAAAAATACAAAGGCATGGGCTATGCTGAATTTAAAAAAGATCTAGCCGAGGAAACCGCAAAGTTTTTGAGTGGTTTTCAGCAAAAAATGCTACAAGTCACCAGCAAACCCAACGAGCTTCTTGCCCTACTACAAATGGGCCAGGACACCGCCAATAAAGTCGCTTCTCAAAAAATAAAAGAGATGCAAGAAAAAATGGGACTAGGGCTTTAGCTTCGATACTTTTTTAAAAAAGTATCACAAAAAACTTCTTGCAGTCGCTTTCGTCCCAACGGGACCCCTTCGGGGCTATTCATATCAAAAAATCTCCTTACTGCTTTCGCCCTAAACGACGGGCTTCGCAACGGAGATTTTATAAATTCAGTACATTCAAGCTCCAATGCAAGGGTTCAGTTGATAATAAGACATGGCATGTCCTTGCTTATTACCCCTATAGCAAAACCTGTCTATCTGATAAAATCTAGTCGGTTGGTTTCGCATTCTTAACGACCAACCAATTCATTTAGTCCTCCAGAAAGGAGAAAAATGGACTTTCTGGAGACCATTCTCGTATTTCTTATCTTGCGAGAATTAAATAAACTTATCAGATAAAGAAAAAACCCCTAAAAGGGGTTTTGTATATATTTTTGAACGGCTCATTTATGAGCC
>JAYEGB010000055.1:0-9390 GCA_034658875.1 Patescibacteria group bacterium
ATTGGTTTCTCTTTGCTTCTCAAGTCAGACAAAATTTCTTTTATAGATTTTATTTGCGATTTAGTTAATTCAAAATCTATTTTTTGCTTAAGGCTTTTCAAGGCATCACTTTTTTTAATTGGGATACTTTTTTCATTATCCCAATTTAGTTTTGCAAAAAGTAAGCTTAGTTGAATTAAGAATATTTCATCAAAACTTAATCTTGTTTTGGCTTGTTCTAATAACTTTTGGCTTGCTGGGAAATGAACATTCTCTAAAGCGTCACTAAAATTTATGAGTTTATTTTCAGTTGAAACATTTTGGGGGAGGGGGTCTTCTATTTTTCTAATTGTTGGTAGAAGGTATTTTATAAGTTTTCGAATTAGTTTACTAGTTAGGCCGGCGGTTTCGGAGTAGATTTGTACGATTCTGCCGGTGTGTAGGGGAGAGACACTTTCTAATTCGAATATGGGATTAGATAAAGATAATTTTCCTTGCCACAAATTTGCTTTACCACTAAAGCTATAGGTTTCTCCCTTTTGTAATGATTTCATCAAATATGGTTGATTAAACCATATTGCCTGAATATTGCCCGATTGATCGTTAAGCAGAGCAGTAGTAATAAGCAGGTTTTTTTGCTTAGTTCTGTACTGGCTAATGGATGTAATACATGCCTTTATCGTTGTTTTTGTTTGGGGTCTAAGTTTGTTTATCGGTAAAATTAGGCTTAAATCATCCCATTTTCTGGGATAGTAATGGATAAGGTCTAATACGCTAAAAATCCCAAGATTTTGGAGTTTTTCTTGTACTTTTGGCCCAACACCGGGTAAATTACTAATTTTGTCTTTAAGGAGGAAAAACACGGTTTTTGTGCTCTGAGAGCTAAAAAATTCTTGACTAAACCCGAAAAATACGATATAATAGGTGTAATAAGGAATTGGATGGAATTAGTTCCTAATGGGTCAAAAATGAAAAAGAAACAAGAAATTATCGACTTCGATGGGATGCAGTTTAATACTAGCAGACGTGCTAGGCTCCTAAAGAGTCGTCAGTGGAAAACTAGAAGGCAAATACGCAATCGTTTAGGGATTGCGCGAAATTTGCGAAGTGCATTAACTAATCTAATAGAGGGCTAATCAGAGATTTTTATAAACTTTCTTTTACCAACCTGGACAACCATTCCTGGTTGTATTTTTATATTTTGCTCTAGATCTTCTATTAGATTTTGATCAATTTTAACACCCTTTTGTTCAACCATTCTTTTGGCTTCGGATTTCGAATCGACTAATTTGGTTTCAATTAAAAGATCGATTATGTTAATTTTGTTTGCATCGATTCTTATCTCTGGAATGTTGTCAGGGAGTTCGCGCTTACTGAAGGTTTTTACAAAATTGTCTTTGGCACTTTTGGCAGCTGATTCATCGTGGTACAGCGAAACAATCGTTTTTGCAAGATCGTATTTAATTTCCATTGGGTTGTCGGAAGAGTTTAACTTATCTTCGATTGTTTGTAATTCTTCATCTTCCATTGGAACGCAAAGTTTCCAATAGTCCATTATCATATTGTCTGCGATAGACATAATTTTACCGAACTGGTCTTCGGCTTTTTCGTCGATTCCGATGTAGTTATCTAAGCTTTTGGACATTTTTTTACTACCATCGGTGCCGACGAGTAATGGCATCATAATAATGTCTTGCTCGGGATCGTCCATTTTCTTTTGGAGTTGGCGACCCATAAGCATATTTAGTTTCTGGTCCATTCCGCCGATTTCAATATCAGCCTTAAGTTGAATGGAATCGTAACCTTGCATTACTGGGTATAAAAGTTCGTGTAAACCAATTTCGTTGCCATCTTTTAATCTCTTGGCAAAATCTTCGCGTTCGGTAATTTGAGCAACTGTAGTTTTCCCAAGTAGGTCAATAATGTCAGCAAAGCTTAATTTCTCTAGCCACTCGCTGTTGTAGCGAAGTTCGCATTTATCTAGGTCTAGTATTTTTTGAGCTTGATTAACATAAGTTTCGGCATTTTCTTTGATTTCTTCTAGGCTCAAGACTGGGCGGCTAGTGTTTCGCCCACTTGGATCTCCTATCATGGCGGTGTAATCACCTATCAAAAAAATTACCTTATGGCCGGCATCCTGAAACTCTTTTAATTTCCAAAGTGTAACGGCGTGACCCAGATGTAAATCTGGTCTTGTTGGGTCGACCCCAAGCTTAATTCTTAGAGTTTTTCCAGATTCCAGCTTGTCTTTTAAGCTATTTTTGTCTATGATTTCTGCGATATTCTTATTGAGAATTTTATCTGTAAGATCCATATTAGTCTTTTATTTGAAGATAAACATATTTTGATTATATCAGGTCAAAATAAAGATTTTGGTATAATTGATCTTGTAACCCTATAGATTAATGAAAAAGAGATACAAACAACCCAAAAGAAGTGCAAGTTACTTGCGTAGCAAGTGGCGTAGAAGAGCATGGGCTAGACGCAGAAAACGTGATTTAGGAGAGTTCCTTAATGGGCTTGGAATTGCCAATTTGTCTAGATTTATTCTTGGTTTGGGTATAGTGATTATTTTAGCTCTATCTTTTATGGCTGCTATTTTTAGTATTGGTCTTCCTAACCCATCTGATTTAACGGTACAGCGTGCTACAGAATCGACTAAAGTTTTAGATAGAAACGGAGTTGTTTTATATGATATTTATAACGAAAGAAGAGCTACGCTAATAAATTTTGATGCCATCCCCGATTATGTAAAACAAGCTACATTGTCAGCTGAGGACAAAGATTTTTATCTTCATAGTGGTTTTGATGTAAAGGGGTTAATTCGTGGAGTTGTATTAAAACCTTTGTCTGGGCAAAGGGCTCAGGGTGGTTCAACTATTACTCAGCAATATGCTAAAAATGTATTCTTAACTTCTTCGCGTTCGGTTGTACGTAAAATGAAAGAATTTATTTTGGCTGTTCAACTAGAGCAACTTTATACCAAAGATAAAATTTTAGAGCTATATCTAAACGGTATTTCGTACGGTGGTAGATATTATGGTATTGAAGCTGCTGCACAAGGCTATTTTGGTAAATCTGCCAATGAACTATCGCTTGCTGAAGCGTCTACATTAGCTGCTATGCCACAAGCGCCATCGTATTATTCGCCTTATGGTTCAGATTACGAAAACAGACTTTTACCAAGAAAAGATTGGGTATTAAAGCGCATGTTTGAAGAGAGTTATATTACAGAAAAAGAAATGGAAGAAGCCCAAGTACAAGAACTAAAGTTTTTACCAAGGAAAGATAGTTTTCGTGCCCCCCACTTTGTAAATTATGTAAAAGAACTTTTGGCCGATAAGTATGGCGAAAAACTACTTGAAGAAGGTGGACTTACAATAACAACAACTCTAGATTGGAAAAAACAAGAAGTGGCAGAAAATGTAATTGCGGGTCGCATAGAAACCAATCGTGAAAATTATAATGCAAGTAATGCTGCGTTGGTTTCGATAGATCCAAATACTGGAGAAGTTCTAGCGATGGTTGGATCGGCCGATTATTTTGACACCGATATTGATGGATATGTAAATGTAGCTGTGCGCGAAAGACAGCCTGGTTCGGCTTTTAAGCCAATCGTTTATGCAGCATCATTTATAAAAGGTTATAGCCCAGCCACAATGCTGATGGATGTCGAGACAGACTTTGGCCAAGGATATACTCCAGGTAATTATGACGGTGAATTTAGAGGTCCTGTGTTGGTGCGATCTGCATTGCAAGAGTCGCTAAATGTCCCAGCGGTGAAAACACTGGCTTATGTTGGTGTAAATGAAGCAATTTCGCTAGGCCATGATTTGGGTATTACTACCCTAACCGAGCCAGAAAAATATGGATTATCTTTGGTGCTTGGTGGTGCCGAAGTCAAATTAACGGAACTTACTGCAGCTTACGGTGTGTTTGCAACTGGTGGAGAAAAGGCAAATCCGATTGTAGTACTTAAAGTCGAGGATAGAAAGGGCAGGGTGCTTGAAGAAAACGAACCAGATAGATTGCATAGAGTAATGGACGAAGAAGTAGCCTATCTACTTAATAATGTATTGAGTGATGACGTGGCTAGAGTCCCAGCTTTTGGTACTGGGGGGTACTTAACATTGTCTGGTCGCCCAGTGGCTGCAAAGACGGGTACTACTCAGGAATATCGTGATGGTTGGACGATTGGTTATACTCCAGACTTGGTTACTGGAGTTTGGGTTGGTAATAATGATAACACTCCAATGCAAAATGGAGCTGGTTATTCTGTTGCCTCACCAATTTGGAATTCCTACATGCGGCAAGCTACTGCTAGTATGCCCGTAAGAAGTTTTAAAGTTCCTGATGGAATTCAATCGGTGGTAGTAGATGCGGTGTCTGGCATGCTCCCAACCGATGCAAGCCCAGGTACAAAAACTGAAGTTTTCAAGAGTGGAACAGCTCCACGAAAAACTGATACTATTCATACGAAAGTAAGAGTAGCCAAGGTCGATCCTACCTTGTTGGCTCCTGCTCATTGGTCGGAAGATCAGGTAATTTACAAAATATTTTCCGAATTTCATTCTGAACGACCAGACAATAGAGCTTGGGAAAACCCGGTACTTAAGTGGGCGGAAAAGAACGAGCACAATACTATTCCAAATAAGTACTACGATGGTACTGTGCAAAGTAGTGGGGAAGTAAGTATTGTTGCTCCACAAAATGGCCAAAAACTTACAACACCTAATTTTACTATAAACGCTACTGTGCGTAATACGTCTTTGGCTCAGGAGGTTGGTTTTTATTATGACGGATCTCTGGTACGTAAAGTAACTTCTGCACCATGGTCGGTCGAGGTCAACAATGTCACATTAGATGGTAGATCTCATTTAGTGGCAGCAAGATTATTTAGAAAAGATGGAACCACAATCGAAACTACAATTAGCGTTATAGCTGGTGACGGTCAGTCTGATTTAATTTCAATGCAGCCAATAACTGATAATGTTTTTCCATTAGATATTACTGCTCGTTTAACCGATAAAGGTAAGCAACTTAATTTAGAAAAAGTGGATGTATATATGGATGGTAAGGTAGTAGAGTCGTTTTTGCCTAATGCTTCTGGTTATTATGTAACCAGAATAAACGATGGTCTTACTGGGCAACATACGGCTTTTGCCAAAATATATTTAAAGAATGGCACAAATTACAATAGCAATACAATTAATTTTGAAACCAGATGAAGTTTGAAATTCTTGAGCGAAAGGGGAGCGAAGCAATAATTCAAGTTTCGTTAGATAGTAAGGAATGGGGTGAGATGTTAGAAGTTTCTGCTGGGGAGCTTGCAAAAAGTTTGTCTATACCAGGTTTTAGGCCGGGGAAGGCACCGCTTGATGTAGTTATTACTTCTGCAGGGGAAACTAGGGTGGTTAGTACTGCTGCCGAAAGTTCTATTAATAAGTACTATGTTTTGGCATTGAAGGAATTAGATTTAATACCAATTTCTCCGCCTAAAATTTCGGTAGAAAAAATTGGTCTTAAAGATCCAATAATTTTTAAGGCTGAAGTAGTTACTATGCCAGAAGTAAAACTTGGTGATTATAAAAGTATTAAAGTAACTAAGCAAGAAATAAAGACAGAGCCAGCCCAAGTGGAGGCAGCACTTAAAAATATTCAAAGACAAAAGGCTTCTTTTAATGTTGTAGAGAGGGAGTCTAAAAAGGGCGATTGGATCGAAATAGATTTTGATGGAAAGCTAGATGGCAAGCCGTTCGATGGTGGCAAAAGCCAAAATCACCCATTAATTATAGGTGATGGTGTATTTTTGTCAGACTTTGAAGAGAATTTGGTTGGGCTTAAAGCAAAAGATACTAAAACGTTTAAGGTTAAGTTTCCGGATAACTATCAAAAAACTGAACTGGCTGGTAAAGAAACAGAATTTAGTGTAAAAGTTCACCAGGTAAAGGCCGTTGTTCTACCAGAACTTGATGATGAACTAGCAAAATCTATGGGTGACTTTGTGTCTCTAGACGTGCTAAAGAAAGACATAGAGAAGTATGTAAAAGAAGATGCCGGAAAGAAAGAAACTGAACGTCAAAAAGAAGAGGCCATAACCAAACTCATCGAAATAACTGAAGTGGAGATTCCAGAAGTTTTGATTGAGCAAGAAATTAAGGCAATGTTAAACGATCTTAAACATCAGCTCGAACACAGACAAATGACAATCGAGAGTTATTTAAGTCAGCAAAACTTAACTCAAGATAAATTAAAGGAAGAGTGGAAAGATCCAGCTAAAAAAAGAGTAATTGCCGGCTTGGCCCTGGCTTCTTTTAGGGAGCAAGAGGGGATTAAGGCGTCCGACAAAGACGTGAAGGCCGAAATTGAACAAATTAAGAAAAGTTATCCGCAATCGCTCGAACAAATCGAAGAAAAGTACAAAAATGACAATGAACGAGAAAGGCTTCGCACTGTAATTTCTGGCCGCATGGCCATAGATCACCTTCTAAAAATGACACAGGGTGCCTGATATAATAATAGCGATATAAGTAAGTTTAAAATTATGAGTTTAGTACCAATGGTTGTCGAGAAGTCCTCGTTCGGGGAGCGAGCTTACGACATTTATTCAAGGCTTTTAAAGGATCGAATTGTATTTTTAGGTGATGCCATTGATGACAATGTAGCAAATCTAGTTATTGCTCAAATGTTGTTTTTGGAAAGCGAAGATCCAAAAAAAGATATTCACCTATATATAAATAGCCCCGGTGGTTCGGTAACGGCAGGTTTGGCCATTTATGACACCATGCAATACATCAAGTGCGATGTGTCTACCATGTGTGTTGGTATGGCTGCCTCAATGGCCGCAGTGCTTCTTGCTGCTGGTAAGGAAGGCAAGCGCTTAGCTTTGCCTCATTCTAGAGTTATGATTCATCAGCTTATGGGTGGTGCCCAAGGCCAGGCTACCGATATCGACATTCAGGCAAAAGAAATCCTCAGGATCAAAGAGATTCTTAATGATGTCTTGTCGCGCCATACTGGTCAGCCAATAGATAAGGTAGATAAAGATACTGATCGCGATTATTACATGTCTCCAGGTGAAGCCAAAGAATACGGTGTAATAGATGAAATAGTAGCTACTCAAGAGGTTGCGGTAAAATAAATAGATAAAAAAATAAAACGGCCCATAGTATGGGCCGTTTTTGTTATGATGATATGTATGGTTAATATTGAACAGGTAAAGAAAAATTTAGATTTATTTGTTGGTACAGGTGATATAAAAGATCGTCTTTTTAAAGAGCTGTCTGGTAGTACTCATCAAGCATATCTTTTGGTTGGCCCAGACTATGTTGGTAAAGGTTTTTTGGCAAAACTATTAGCCGCTAATTTTTTAAATATTGATTGGGTACAGGATTTAAGTCATCCAGATCTAGTAATTTTTAATCAGCTACTAGAAAAAAATGCTTCTTCAGCTGGTGAGAAGCAGTGGAAACAGTCGGTAAATGATTTAATCCACTCTATTCATTTGTCTCCGGTGATTTCAAAGTATAGGGTGGCAGTTATTCAAAATATTGATTCGTTTAGCCCGCAGGCACTAAATGCACTTCTTAAAACTTTGGAAGAACCACCAGAAAAAGCTGTAATTATTATGACGGCAGTAGATAAAGACAGTCTTTTACCGACCATACTTTCCAGAGTGCAAATTTTGAGGCTTAATTTTCTTCCAGATTCCGAGATAAAAAAATGGCTATCTGGTCAGACTATGAGTAATATCGACGAACTGACACTGGTATCTAATGGGCGCATTTCTTTGGCGATGAGGCTATTAAAAGATAAAGAGCTTGCGGAAATTATGTTTAAGGGCTTGAAAGACTTTAAGGATGTAGCGGATAAGGATTTATTTAAGTCGATGCAACTAGTAAATATAAAAGATAGAGAAAAATCGCTAAATTTAATTGGCTTATGGTTAAATTTAATAAGGAGGATTTGGTTAGCTCAATTAGGTAGCCAGTCTCTACCAGATTCATTTAAGGATTATTTGGGGAGGTACTCTAACGAGGAGCTTGTTGCATTTATAAAAAAGCTCCAAGAAGCCAAATTAGCTGTTATCAAAAACGCAAATGCTAGAATTGCTTTGGAGGATGTGGTAGTATCTTCCTTGATCTGATCTGATATAATAATGTCGTCGTAACGGACTCCACTAATTCAATTAATGGGCGAAACCCATTAATATCTCCGTTCCGTCGTTACTCCTCTTTGCTCAAGAAACACCCGCCCAGGGCGGATTCGGTTTCTTTCGCGAGGGGATAGCAGATTTATAAAATAGCCATTACATATATGTTTGAATTATTAATATTTGTCGCCACCATTGTTTTATTATTTGTTGTTTTAGGAAAACTTCCTTTAGAAGAAGAGGTTGTTACAAAATTAGTTGCAGAGGCTAAACAGCATGACGATGAGGAAGGTGGTCCAAAAAAAGAAAATGCGCTTACTAGGGCCGATAAATATGCCGGTTCTGGGGATTATGTAAAGGCCGAAAAGATTTATCTAAGGCTAATTACAAAAGATCCACAAGACGCAAGTCTCTATAATAAATTAGCTCTGGTTTATTTGAGTAAAAAAGCCTTTGCCGATGCTAAGCATGCACTGGATCAAGCCTTGCAACTAGAACCAGATAACGATACTTTCTATAATAATCAAGGATTAACTGCGTATAGCCAGGGAGAATACGATGAGGCAGTAGAGGCTTATGAAAAATCGATTGAAATTAACAACAAGGTTGCTTCTAGGTTTATGAATTTAGGTTTGGCCTATCAAATGTTAAAACAAAACAGAAAAGCTACCGATGCCTATGAGAAAGCGCTTATCTTAGAGCCGCAAAACGAAGAATACAAAAGACTCCTTTTGGAATCGGAAGCAAAGTTGAAATAAAGATCAGCCAACTTAGCTCAGTGGTAGAGCAACTGTTTTGTAAACAGTAGGTCATCGGTTCGAATCCGATAGTTGGCTCCAGGGCCGGGATACTCAAGTGGACAACGAGAGCGGTCTGTAAAACCGTTGCCTTTATGGCTACGTAGGTTCGAATCCTGCTCCCGGCACCATATCGTTGTGGCGAATTACGCTCTGGCGGATTTGGTGTATACACCAAATCCTTATCGCTCCATTGCCACTCTTCTTCGCTCAAGAAACACATCCGTCCGAGGTGGGTTTGTTCGGTTTGTTTCGCGAGAGGGAGCAGGATTCAAATTTTAATTAGGGTTTTTTGTTTGAGAGAAACAGGATTTTACAATTTTTGTGAACGGCTCATCCACGCCCAAGGCGGGCAAGCTATGAGCCGTTTGATTTTTGGTATAATTAAATTGTAGCTAAAAGTCCCGTTATTAGTTTGTTACCAAGATGGTAACAAAAACGCACTTTCTAACGTTCTTGTCA
>JAYEGB010000056.1:0-2101 GCA_034658875.1 Patescibacteria group bacterium
CAGCGATTCCAGCTCGCCGCGGGACTTGTTATCAGCCGATGCATTATCGAAGTTGAGAGTCGTTGACGTACCGAGCGCGTTGACGTTGTTCAATTGAAGACGGTTCTCCCCCTGAAATGCCCAGCCGCCGCTCCATCCCGCGTTATCGCCGGAGAGAACCACCGCACTGGAAGCAAACCCGTTGATGTTGAGGCTGCCCGTTCCAGTGAATTGCCCCGCGAATTCCGTGACGTGGCTGAGGGAATTCCCTGTCATGTTATTGACGAAATCGATGTTGTTCGAGATGACCGCATGAGTGGACGAATTCCATTGGGCTCCATTAAAGGTCACGTCCCCTGTACCGAAAGCGGCATCATTGCCGGTAACAACCGTTCCGGCGGAAAGGGTTGTTCCGCCGGAATAGGTGTTGGCTCCCTTAAGGTAAAGCTTGCCATTCCCTTCTTTGACGAGGCGGGTGGTGGCGTTGCCGCTGATGACTCCGGTCTGCTCCAGGTTCGCCGTGGTCCGGATCGTGGCTGTGTTGTTGGAATAAACGTTGACCCCCAAATCGATATCCTGCGAAAGGGCGTCCGCCCCCGTCAGGGCAGCCAGCGATTCCAGCTCGCCGCGGGACTTATTGTCGCCCGATGCGTTGTCGAAGGTAATCTTCGTACCTGTACCGAGCGCATTGACGTGGTTTAATTGCAACTTATTCCCTCCTTGGAATTCCCAGTTGCCGCTCCAACCCGAATTATCGCCGGAGAGTTTCGTCACACCGGTGGCAAATCCATTGATATAAAGCCCCCCCGATCCGGTAAATTGCCCCGTGAAATCCGTGACCTTACTAAGGCTGTTTCCGATCATGTTGTTCGCAAAGTTCATGTTGTTGGCGATGGTCACACCGCTTCCCGCATTCCATTTCCCTCCGCTCCACGTCACATCCCCGCTTCCGAAGGCCGTACCGCTGTATGTTTTCACGGTACCGCTGCTCAAGGTAACAGGGCCGCTGAAGGTATTGTTCCCGTAGATGTTCAGGGTTTTCGCACCGGTCATGGTCAAACCGCCCGTGCCGCTCAACGCGCCGTTCAACGTGACATTTCCGGATGCCGTGTTTACCGTGCGTGTGGAGCCAAGCACCATGTCGAGATCGATGGTTTGGTTGTCTGCATCGTTGTTCACGATATCCCCGCCCAGCGTAATCGCATTGCCGCCCAGCACGAATGCCCCGGCACCGCTGTCGAAGGTAAGCCCGTTGACCGTCAACGACGAAAGGTCGTTGTTGGGAGCCAGCCGTGTTGTTCCGCCAAAGTTAAGGCCGACAGGAAATGTCGGAACCGCGTTGTCATCCCAGTTGGCCGCCGTGTTCCAGTTGTTATCGGCACCGCCGCCATCCCAGACATTTGCCGCCTGTGCAATCCCTGCGCTCAATATAAGCGCTACTATAATTATCCGGTTCTTCATCGTGTTTCTCCTTTTATTGGTTTTCCGCCCGCAACAAAACGGGCACCACATTTTGGCTATAACTTGCGTAGCTACCGTTACATCATAAGGCGACGCATCGCCCACAGTCCACCGAAACAGAAGGTGATCAGTCCAAGCGTTGCCGGTTCCGGAATCACCGTCAGGGAACCTGTCCCCGAGTACGTTCCGTTTCCGAGCGCATCCAGAGCCGCCGCATTGTATGTTCCACCGGATAAGAAAGTGAGTCCACCGTCCAGCGAAATACCGCCTACGGTATCTGCCACACCGGTAAAGTCCATGGCCAGCTCGGCACTGCTGCCCAAAACCAATAGGGCAAGATCATCTAGGTTATTATTGGAGCTTCCTCCCTGAAGGGTCAGTTTTGCACCATCGGATACACTCATGCCGCCCGTTCCAAAAACACCGTCTACATTCCCGACCAGAAAACCTGCCTGCACCTCCGTGCCGCCGGAATAGGTGTTTGCACTGGAAAGAGTCAGGGTGCCGTCACCGTTCTTAAGCAATATCGCATCGGCGGCACCGCTAAGCACTCCCGTCAATTCCATATCTGCCACGGTCGTGATTTTTGCCTTATTATCGGAAAGACCTGAGGCATCGCCAAGGTAAATATCCTGCGCCAGAGCATTTGCCCCCGTCAGAT
>JAYEGB010000057.1:0-9162 GCA_034658875.1 Patescibacteria group bacterium
GGTATAATAATAAGTAGAATAAGCAATTATAATAAAGAATAAAATAAATAATAAAAATAAAAATTACTTGTTCCAATGATCCCAATATAAAAAAAGTTGAAAAATTAAATATTTGCTAATTCTACCCCATGCTCAAGTTTCACATAATAAATTTTTATTATGGAAAAAACCAGCCCGTTTTTAACGGTGTTGGTTTTTTTATTCTCATAACTTGCAAATCAGCGCCATGCCCTAAAGCATAATTAAATAGCAAGTTATGAGTTACAAGTTACAAGAAAATATGAGATTTATTAAACAAATAATTATATATTTATTATTTTTAACATTTGCGCTGCCATTGCCGATGTCTGCCGCTATGCAGTCTTCAAACTATATAATTTACGAAAACGTGATGCATAGCTTTGACGGCCCGGTGATTTCCGGCGTTAGCAGTTTGGTCAGCGGAGCCGGGGCGACAATAAGCTGGACCACTAATGTGGCTGCCGATAGTTTTGTTATTTATGATACGGATAGTAATTTTTTAACCAGCCATGAACAGGGAAATAGCGCTAAGACGTTTACCAGCCATAGTGTTTCTTTGTCAGGATTGGCTGAAAGCACAACTTATTATTACCGGGTTAGATCAGAAAGAGTGAATGGCGGAATTACGACCGATACTGCTTCTCGCAGTTTTACCACCGGTTCTACGGCCGTTCCCCCCGAAGAAGAAGAGGCGGAGCCGGCTGGCGGGGGCGGAATTTTGATCATTGATAAAACGGATAAAACAGCGCCGGAAATTTCCAATGTTGCCGCAACCAGGGTTAGTTCGCAATCAGCAGCTATCAGCTGGGAAACAGACGAAGCCGCTACCAGCTTTGTTGAATACGGGCGGGACGCGGGCTATGGTTCAACTTACGGCGCCTGGGCTTCCAGCACCGAGCATAATGTTATTCTGGATAATTTAGACAGCGAGCAAAGATATTATTTTCGGGTATTAAGTTCTGACGCCTGGGGCAATGTCGGCTATTCGGAACAGGATAGCTTTACTACCGGCGAAGCGGTTGGAGAAGAAGAGGAAGTAGTTGAAGAAGAAGATGAAGCTGGTATTCTCGCTGACGCGGCGCAAATCGCTTTTGATTTTATTTCCCGCATTTTTCCGGCAGTATCGCTTAATTTAAGGCCGGATGAGATGGACAGGATTAATAATGTTGAAGATTTGCAGAGCTTGGTTTCAGCTCCGGTCTTATCCGGCGAGCCGCGCGTAGAGATTGGAGCGACCGAGGCCACGGTTTATTGGACAACCGATATTGAGTCCAATTCACAAGTGGCAATCGCGCCGATTGATCGTTATAATCCTGGCGCAAATGAACCTTATTTGCAGGTAGTCGGCAATTTGGAAGAATTTGTCAATGATCACGAAGTAACGGTTTATGGCTTAACGCCGGATACGGAATATCACTACCAGCTAAGAAGCAAGGCTGAATTCGGACCAACCAGCCGGTCGCGTGATTTTATTTTTAATACCTCTTTGGAAGAATTAAGCATAACCAGTTTTTTCCCTCAGGTGGTTGACGACCAGACGGCAATTTTTAAATGGGTGACTAATAAGAATTCGGATACGGCCTTGACCTTTGCTCCTTACGAAGGCAATGTCTTGGCGGTTGATAAAGCAAAAACTTTTCAAGACAACGCTTTGACCGTTATCCATGAGGTTACGGTCAGCGAATTTGTCGGCGGCACGAAATACAAAGTGGAATTACAAAGCATGGACGAAAAAGGCAATATTGCCGCTGAAGAGTTTGATCCTTTTTCCACTGCCGAAGACGATTTGCCGCCAAAGATAAGCCATATCAAAGCGGATTCAACTGTTTTTCTTGACCGGGGAGATAAAATCCAGACCATAATTTCCTGGCTGACAAACGAACCGTCCACATCCCGGGTTTATTTCAAGGAAGGGGTTCACGGCAGTTTGGTTGACCTGACCGAATCAACTCGGCTGAATATTGATTATTCTAAAGAGCATGTCATAGTAGTAACGAAATTCAAGCCGGGCCTGGTTTATTCTTTCCGGGCAGAGAGCACGGATTCCGGCGGCAATACCAGCTTGTCAAAAGTCCATACTTTTATGACTGCCAAAAAGCAGGAATCAATCATCCAAATGATAATTAGAATCTTGGGCGACAGTTTTGGCTGGATCCGTAAAATTATATAAACTCGCAACTCCATTTTTTCCATAATCATTTCAAGTTATAAGTTAAGAGTTACAAGTTATGAGTTATAAGTTATAAGTTAAGAGTTATAAGTTAAGATTTACAAAAAAAAGTGAAATATTTTAAGGCAACAACCTTTATGCTGATTACCGGGGCATTTCTGATGCTTGGTTTTGACGCGGCCGAGGCTCAAGTCAATTCAATGTTGAATTTTGCCGGCAAGGTAACGAATACGGACGGGACTGAAGTGGCGGACGGCGTGTATGATTTCAGCTTCGGCTTATACGCGAATCCGGCCGGCGGAACCGCGGTTTGGTCTGAAGATTTGACGGCCGCTACTCGTTTTTCCGCCACAATAGCCAGCGCGGCTGCCGGAGCGACCAGCACGGTTTATGCCTATTCCGGCGCGACTGCCACCGGTACATTGCGTTTAGGACAATATTTATCAACCGCTTCTTCCAGCGCGGGCGCTTTGATCGTTGATTATAATACTTTGGCCGGAACCGTAACCGCGGCCAGCGGATCGCCATTGTGGACCGCGGGCGAGGCGATTAACAACCGTCCGTTTGTGGAAGGCGGAGTAATTAATATTAATCTGGGATCGGTTAGTGACATCTCCGGCGTTGATTTTAATCAGACTTTGTATTTAGAAATTACTTTTAATTCTGAAACCATGCAGCCCAGGAAAATTTTAACCAGCTCGCCGCAGGCGTTTGACGCGGCGCGCATCGGCGGCAAGTCGGAGAGCGAATTGGCAACCTTGGCTGAAGACGAAGCGATTACCGGCGAATGGAGTTTTAATAACAGCTTAAGCGTTACCGGCAGTTCAACCGACGCTGTTTTGACTGTCACGCAAAACGGCAGCGGCAATATTATGGAGGTTAAGCAGGGGACGACCACTTGTTTCGCGGTTTTGGCTGACGGGCGGGTGCAGATCGGAGATTATCGCTTCCCGGCCGCGCATCCCAGCACGGCCGGCTATATTTTAAAAACCGATGTTGGCGGCAATCTTTATTGGGCGGTTGATTTTACCGGCAATTTTGGCATTGACGGTCGGACTTTATGGGCGACCTCAAGCGATGAAAGCAGAATGTATCCGATTGATTCCGGCTATGTAGTGGTTATCGGCAACGACGCCACTACTACTTTTGATAATCATAAGTTTGAAGTTTACGGCACTTCGCTGTTTGATGATATTTTAATTGGCGACCAGCAAGAATTAAAATTTTACGATGCTGACAGTTCGCATTATATTTCTTTGCGCGCGTCAAGCACGATTGCGAGCAATATTATCTTAACTTTGCCGATAGACGCCGGAGTAAACAACCAGGCCTTAATTACTGACGGCAACGGCAATTTAAGCTGGGGCGCGCCTGCCAACTTTACTTATGTTAATCCCGGCCTTGCGGGACAAATGCCGTATTATGCTTCCGGCGGCAGTACTTTGTCCGCGACTTCATCAATATTTTTAAGTCCAGCCGGATATTTCGGCATCGGAACCGCTACTCCGGCGAATTTATTAAGCGTCGGCTCGGCAGTAGGCAGCCAGTTTATGGTTGACGCCAGCGGACAAGTGGTTGCCGGCACATGGCTGGGAAACGCGATTGCTGATACGCAGATTGCGTCTTCGGCATATTGGAATACAGCTTATAATTGGGGCGACCACGCGCAAGCCGGCTATATGTCAACTTCATCGGGCCATGTTCTGGAAATAGCTTACGGCGGCACCGGACAAATTAATCTAAACGATTTAATTGAATTAACTACCCATACCGCCGGCGATTACGTGGCTTCCACGACCGGCTCGCCGACTATCACGATTACCGGGACGCCGGGTGAAGGCTGGGCGCCGGTATTTTCCGTGACCGACGATTCAATTACGGCCGGCAAATTAGCCGTAATAAATAACGGCGCCGGCGGGCAAGTTTTAATTTCGGACGGCGACGGCACTTTTTCATGGTCTGACGCCGGCGCGTCTTCCGGCTGGGTGCGCTACGGATCGGCCGGAGCTTTGGCTTTTTATGAGACCGGCGGCATTCAAGCTACCGGCACGAATTTATTATATTGGGATGATTCCGGATCACGGCTGGCAATCGGCACGACTTCACCGAGCCAGGCTTTAACTATCGGCGCTACAATCGGGTCGCAATTCTTGGTTAACTCGCTGGGCGTGGTGCTGGACGGCGAATGGACCGCCAGCCCGATTGCCGACGCGTATATCGCTTCATCCACTTATTGGAATCTGGCTTATTTCGCGGTTACCGGCTCTTCAACCTATTGGGATTTAGCTTACGCCGAGCGCGGTTCCCAGATTGCCGGCGACTACTTGGCCTGGGATGGCAGCCAGCTGGATGTTGCCGGAGTATTTTCCACTTCAACCGGCAATGTGCTGGAAGTCGCTTATGGCGGTACCGGATCATCAACTTGGGCGCAGTACGCGATTCCCTATTTGACCGACACGGACGAATTCGGGCAAATAAAAATCGGCACCTCAACTTATGTCTTAGCGGTTAACGCTTCTGGCAACGGCTATACCTGGGTAGAGGCCAGTTCAACCGGCGTGGTTTTATCGCAAGAACAAGTGGACGATTATACAGACGCGCTTATAAATGATCCGGATTCGGTCCATTCTTTAATTAGTATTACTTATGATGATCCGAACAACGCCATGGATTTTGAAGTGGAAAGCGATCTTTCGCAATATGATAATTCCGCGTCCGCTTTCTTTTCCACTTCCACCGATGTTTTGGACGTGAGCAACGGCGGCACCGGCAAATCATCCTGGACCGGTTACGCGATCCCGTACGCGACCACTACCGGCTTTGCCGAAATCACCAAGGGCTCGCCGAACCAGATTCTGGCGGTTAATGCCGGCGGCGACGGTTATACCTGGATTTCTTCCGGATCGGTCGGCGAAGATGAATTAGTCGCGATTGACGGCGGAGCGGCGGCCGGCTATATCGGCGCAACTTCAGGCGACGGAGTCCTGCGGACTTCCAGTCCTTTGTCCTATACCGACGGCGGCGCTTATATTACTTTGGGCATTACTTCAGGCGCCATCGGCGATACTGAGTTGGAATATGATACCGGACAGCATTTGACCACCGCCAGTCTGCCGACCTTTGCCGGATTAACGTTAACAAATTTTGGCGCCGGCATAGTAATAGTTTCAGGTGATACATTTGGAACCACCACAAATAATACTGCCAGCTGGAACGCGGCCGCGGCCTCATCCACTTATTATAATACAGCCTATAACATCGTGAATTCAAATAACGCGAACTGGACAGCCGCTTATGCCTCAACCACTGTTTATGACTCAATGTATGCTTCCAGCAGTTTTTATACTTGGGCCTACAATACGGTTAATAATAATTATCTGGATTGGAACGCGGATTTTGCTTCATCCACTTATTACAATACAGCTTATAATCTTGTTAATAGCAAATATTCAAATTGGGACGCGGTTTATGCTTCCAGCACTTATTATGACGCCGACTATGCTTCCAGCAGTTTTTATACTTGGGCCTATAATACGGTAAATGATAATTATTCTGACTGGGATACCGCTTTTGGCTGGGGTAATTGGTCGGATGAAGATTTCTTTTCCACTTCAACCGGCAATGTGCTTGAAGTCGCTTACGGCGGCACCGGCCAGGCTAATCTAAATAATTTAATTACTTTGGGCGCGCATACGACCGGCAATTATGTATCGTCAACAACGGGCTCAGATACGATTACCATCACCGGTACGCCGGGCGAGGGCTGGGTGCCGGTTTTTTCGGTTACCGGCAATTCTATCGGCGCCGATCAACTGGCGGTTTCCGGAGACGGAAACGCGGGCTACGTTTTAACATCAGATAGCGACGGCACGTTTTCCTGGTCTGATTCTTCCGGCTCCGGGCAAGTCGCTTACGGCGCGGCCGGTTCTTTGGCCTTTTATTCCTCGGTCGGGATTGTGGCCACCGGAACCACTTTGCTTACTTGGGATAACAGTAATTATTATTTGGGCATTGGCACTACCACCATGTCGGCCATGCTGACTGTTGGCGCTACCAGCTCCCAGCAATTTTTAGTTAATTCAATCGGGCAGGTAGTTGCCGGCACTTGGTTGGGAAGCGTGATTGACATCGCTTATGGCGGTACTGGCGCGACTACCGCGACCAGCGCGCGGGCTAATTTGGGATTAAGCGATGTACATAAATTCGGGATTAACTCCACCGGAACAGTCAGCTGGCTGTGGCAATCGGACGGAGACGGGCGCGGACATTGGGTGGCGACCGGCACTTTGGGATTGGGCGGCACAGCGCAAAAATACGCTAAATTTATCGGCACAACGACCGCGACTACTGATGGCTCTTTTGCCACTGGCACCTTGCAAGGTTACGCGGCCGGCAACGCGATTTGTGATTATGAATTTCCTGGCAGTTTTTTATGCCGGACTTATGATATTTTATTATCAATTGAGCAAGACGATATATCGTCTTGGGCAGGGAGCGCTTGGATTGCTGAAGGACCCCCTGGTTTTACATCAAATTCCAATGATTGTAATGGCTGGACTTCATCAGCTACTTCATTTTATGGCGCTTTTTGGGCGTTTGATTCAGATGGCGGGGGCATGGGCTGGTTAACCGGGTGCTCAAATAGTATCAGATTGGCATGCTGCGCTTGGCAATAATTATAAAACACACAACACACAACACACAACACACAACACACAACACACAACACACAACACACAACACAAACAGACTTAAAAGATATTTTTAGAATAATCAAAACGATCAAGAAAATTTAGATAAAATGGAAAAAATAAAACGAAAATTGAATAGGAAATGGATAGCGGCATTAGCGGTAATGGCAGTAATGCTTGGTTTTATTTTTATGCAAACTACTACTGAAGCCGCTACTCCTCGCTGGGAAGATAGTTTTGACGAATGTCCAATTCAAGACACGAATGAGTTTCCGGGCTTTAGCTGTCCGGGCGGCAATGATGGAATTTGCGGTGTTGATGGGACCGCGGCGCTATGCTATGACAAGACATTAATGGATTATCCATCAGTAATTGCTACTTCCAGCACGCAGTGGACCAGCGGAGAAGACGGCGGTTATGTGGTTAATTGTTACACGGATATGGACGCGGCTAGCCCGTATTGCGATAACAGCACCCAGTGGTGGTGTAATCGGGATACAACCTGCCACAGCGATAGCCGCTATACTAATTGTACGCCGGACTCAACGGCTTTTACCTGCAGTACTTGCTATACGGGCTATACTTATTGCGATGGATCATATACTGACGCGAACGGCTGTGAAATTGATATTGATACCAGCGATTGCAGTTATTTAGACGGCGGCGTAAATGGGCACAACCAGGTGGATGATACTTGTACTTGTGTTTGCGATTCCGGCTGGTACGATTGTGATGCCGGCGGCGCGAGCTCAACAAATGGCTGTGAAATTGATGGCGGCACCACGCCTTATCCAAGCGAGCCTAACGCGCATTATGAAGATGACGCGGGATGCGGGCCGGAATGCGATTTGGGATATATTGACTGTGATTTGGATTTAGGAACCGGGGGAACCGGTTGTGAAATTGAAGACGGAGGAGATTGCGCGGTCGGGCAGTTATCCGGCACTTATTCCGGTTGTTCTTGCGTGGTAGCAACCAGTACTTTCCAAACCGGGGTATTGGCTGAATTTTTAACTTCTAATCCGTTGTTATGGGGATACCAATATGGCGACGGACCTTTGATGGATTTTACCAGCTGGCTGTCTTCCACTACCGGCGGAGTATTCCATGTAGCCAATGACGGCAAAGTCGGCATCGGCACTTCATCGCCTTCCAGCATGCTGACAGTCGGCATTGATTCCGGCTCCCAGTTTTTGGTAAACGCGACCGGCACGGTTACCGCCGGCACCTGGCAGGGTAGCGCGATCGGCCTGGATTACGGCGGACTGGGCGGAGACTTTTCCGGCGAAACCGGCTTTCTCTATGTTTCGGGAGGCGCTACAGTCGCTTCAAATACAATTGATATTACCAAGACCAACCTATCGGCGGGATCGGGCATAAATTACAACAATAATGTAATCAGTTTAAATACCGGCGGCGACTGGGGAGGCACTTTTGATACCTACGAAGCCACGGATTTCTTTTTGCTCTCCGACTGGCTTGCCACCACTTCAGCGCCGCAATTAACGGATTTGGCAAATTTAAGCCAAGTCGGAACAATCGCCACCGGCACTTGGGAAGGAGATATTATTGACGTGGCTTATGGCGGCACCGGCTCCTCAACCTGGACCCAATATACTATTCCATATTTAAGTACTAGCGACGCTTTCGGCCAAATAAAAATCGGCTCATCCAGCCAATTATTGGCGGTAAATTCCGGAGGGACAGGGTACGAATGGATTGATACCGGTTCAGTCGGGCTTGATACCAACGATAAAGTAGCTGTTCATGCCGGTGAAACCGCCGGTTACCTGGGCGCTTCCTCCGGCGATGGAGTTTTACACGTTTCCTCACCGTTGTCTTATACCGACGGCGGCGCGTATATCACCATCGGCCTAACAACCAATTCGCTTGGCAATGAATACTTGACTTTTGATACCGGCCAGCATTTAACCGCCACTTCCTCGCCCACCTTTGCCGGCCTAACTTTGACCAATTTTGGCAATGGAATAGTAGTCGTATCAAACGGAGTTTTTGGCACTACTAGCAACAATATCGCCAACTGGGACGCGGTTTACGCCTCCAGCACCTATTATGACCTGACCTACGCCTCAAGCACCATTTACGACGCGGTTTACGCCTCCTCCACTGCTTGGGACACGGCCTATGCCGAACGCGGCTCGCAGATTGCAGGAGATTACCTAAATTGGGACGGCAGTGAACTAGACGTGACAGGAGTATTCTCCACTTCCACCGGCGCGGTGCTGGAAGTGGCTTACGGCGGCACAGCTTCCACCACCC
>JAYEGB010000058.1:0-9025 GCA_034658875.1 Patescibacteria group bacterium
ACTATTCTTTTAAAAATACTTTTGACTTAAGAGCTAAATTAGAGTAGATTAGGCCTTGTAAAAGACGGTTTGCTGTTTACGGATGATCCGAAAGTTATATAAGATACTCAGGTAAAAGGAAGTTTTAAATCATTAATTTCAATGTTAGTTAACTTAATCAATCCAACTAGAGACAAACAACTTGAGGAGAAGTCTGCATAAGCGCAGACAGGTTAGCTACTAAAATTGTGAAATAATTTCCTACCTGAAAATAAATTTTCAGAGGAGTTAGAATGTTAGAAAGTTGGATAGTATTTATATGGGCTGCCGGTGGAATTGCACTCGGTTATTTTTTGAAGTCTGCAGGGACTCAGAGAAAGATAAATAATGCCGAAGCCGAAGCTAATAAGATTATTAAAAAAGCTCAGGTTAAGCTTGAGGAAGCTGGGCAAAAAGAAAAAGAAATAGTTATCGAAGCCAAAAATGAGGCTTCGAAAATTCGCGAACGCGCAGAAAAGGAAGAACAAAAGCGTCGAGGCGAATTATCTGAATTAGACAAGCGTCTCCGTCAAAGAGACGAAACTTTAGATAAGCGCGCCAGCGAACTAGATAAAAAACAAGAAACTATTTATACCCAAGATGAAAAGATTAAAGAAGTAAAAGAAGAGATTTTAAAGATTCGCACTAACCAAGAAGAAAAGCTTTCTAAAATAGCCGCACTTACTAAAGACGAAGCTAAAGGGCTTCTCTTAAAACGTGCCGAAAAAGAAGCCAAGGAAGATATCCTAAAGGTTATGAATGAGGTCGAAGAAAAGGCAAAAGAGGAAGCCGACGACAAGGCTCGTGACATTATTGCTACAGCTATCCAGCGTTATGCTGGTGAAACTGCAGCCGAGATGATGAGCTATGTTGTGCCAATCCCCTCTGACGAAATGAAGGGTAGAATTATTGGAAAAGAAGGTCGTAACATTCAGGCTTTCGAACGTGCTACTGGCGTAGATCTTATCGTAGACGACACACCCGATGTTGTTGTGGTCTCTTCATTCGATCCAGTCCGCAGAGCTGTAGCCAAAGTTGCATTAGACAAACTTGTATCCGATGGGCGTATTCAACCTTCTCGTATTGAAGAGGTAGTGGCCCGTGCTCAGAAAGAAGTTAATGCCGAAATCAAAAAGGCCGGTGAAACCGCTGTTATGGAAGTAGGATTAACTGGTTTACCTACTGATTTAGTAAAAATTATTGGTCGTCTAAAATATCGAACAAGTTATGGTCAAAACATTTTACATCACTCGGTAGAGTGTGCCCATATTGCAGGGCTACTCGCTTCGCAAATTGGTGCCGATGTAAGGCTTTCTAAGCTAGCCGCACTTTTGCACGATGTTGGTAAAGCACTAGATCACGATTACGAAGGTGGTCATGACGAACTTTCTCGCGATATTGCTATCAAGTACGGTATGCCAAAAGAAGTTGTGCATGCTATCGAGGTTTCGCACGAAGGCTCGGGTGGACCAAAGACACCGATCGACTTTATTTCCATGGCCGCCGATGCTATTTCAGCTTCCCGTCCAGGTGCCAGACGCGAAAGCGTAGAACAGTACATCAAACGCCTAACCGATTTGGAAAATATTGCCAAAAGCTTTCCTGGTATCGATCGAGTTTTTGCTATCCAAGCTGGTCGTGAGGTGCGTGTAATGGTTATACCTGAAGAAATCGACGATCTTGGCATAAAGCGTTTAGCTAAAGATATTGCCAAAAAGATTGAAAAAGATATGACCTATCCAGGTACGGTTAAAGTAAATATCATTCGAGAAATACGCGCCGAAGATACAGCTAAATAAAAAATACTATGATCAATGTCAAAAAGACCAAATTAAATAACAATCTAAGAATTGCTGTTACACCAATGAAATCTACCGAAGCTGTTTCGGTTTTTGTAATGGCTAAAGCTGGCGCTAGATACGAAACCAAATCAAATCTAGGTATTGCTCACTTTTTAGAACATATGTTTTTTAAAGGCGGCGATAGATACAAAACTCCCAGGGATGTAGCCGAAGCCGTAGATGGTGTGGGTGGAAAGTTTAATGCCTTTACCAGTAACGAGACTGTAGGCTATTACATCAAGGTAGCTAAAGAAAATGTCGAGCTGGCTTTCGACGTGCTTTCAGATATGTTACTCAACTCTAAGTTTAAACAAGAGGATATCGAAAGAGAACAAGGTGTAATCGTTGAAGAATACAACATGTATCAAGACAATCCGCAGTCGGTGATGTATGACGAGTTTCAGCGCATGATGTATCAGGGTCATCCGCTAGGTGAAGAAATATTAGGTGACATGAAATTTGTTAAATCAACTACCAAAAAAGATTTTGTAGATTACAAGAAGAAGTTATATACCGCATCCAACATGATTGTGTCGGTTGCAGGCAATATTACCCTTGCCGAAGTTAAGAAACTCACGCAAAAATACTTGCCGCTTAAGAAAAATACTAAAAAGAATGTAGCAATCCCCTATAAATTTCCAAAAACAAGCAAGAAACAAGTAAAAGTTATTAACAAAAAGACAGAACAAGCCCACATGGCAATTGGAGTGCCCACATTTGGCGGTCAAGACCCTCTAAAATACCCTGCAGACATACTTTCGGTAATCCTAGGCGGCGGAATGAGTTCTAGGCTGTTTACAAGCGTTAGAGAGCGTCACGGACTTGCTTACTATGTGAACGCACAGAACGTTGCCTATGCCGATGCAGGAAATTTTGTAGTAACTGCTGGTGTAAACATTAACAAAACTGAACTTGCTATTAAATTAATCATGGCCGAACTAAAAGAAATTACTCTATCCCCTGTTCCAGCCAAGGAATTAAAAAAAGCCAAGCAAGCAATCATTGGTGGGATGGCGCTTCATCTTGAAAGTTCCGATACAGTTGCAAATGGAGTGGCTACGCAAGAACTTTTGTTTGATAAGATTGAAACAATCGCAGAAATAAAGCGCAAATACCGCGCAGTTACGGCCGAACAAGTGCAAAAACTTGCTCAAAGAATATTTAAAGACGAAAAATTGGTCGTATCGATCATCGGACCATTTAAAAACGATGCACCTTTCAGAGTAGCGCAGCTATAGCTACAAATTTGCTCACGACAGTCACGACTGCATGGTGACTCTGTTATAGTTAGCTCGAGACACGCAGATATATGCCAAACCTGGGTACTTCAAGGATCCCGCGGCGACAATAATCTGCATAGGCCAGGCGCAATCCGGTTGGTTCATACCAATTTACCTGATCCCCCCCCTGTGCTATTTGCCGGCCATGTCTATTCCGAGCTAGCGCCGCGCCCCGACACTCGTCGGGGCGTTTCTCATATCTACTCGCCTATTTTTAGTATTTTGCGGTACAATAAACCAGTAAAATTAATATTTAACAAAGGAGAAGATGTGGAAAGAAGTTTAGTTATGCTAAAGCCAGATGCAGTAAAGCGGAATCTGGTTGATGATATTATGAAATATTTTGAAAATGAGGGATTAAATATCACTCAAAAGAAGGAATTAACTGCAACCAGAGAGATCGCAGGCAATCATTACGCCGATTCAATGCCTTGGTATAAATCTTGTGGCAGCAAAACCATAGAAAGCTACAAAAGGTCTGGGTTAAATATTACTGATATATTTTCAGAGGAGGATCCAGTTGTTGTTGGTAAACAAATCAGAGACTGGTTAATGGATTTTATCTCTTCCGGATCAGTATTGGCCATGATAATCGAAGGACCAGAAGGCACAATCCAAAAAATTAGAGACCTAGCAGGTAATACCAATCCCCCAGAGGCCAACGAAGGGACAATCAGGGGTGATCTAGGGATAGATTCTTATGAAAAGGCGAATAAAGAAGGCCGGGCACTAGAAAATTTGGTTCACGCTTCAGAATCGGCCGAAGAAGCCGAACGCGAAATCGCCATCTGGTTCCCAAAGTTGGCGTAATCCCCCACTAAATCAAAATAACAAACGGCTCATGAATGAGCCGTTTGTTATGGTTATTGCCTTAAGGAGAAAAATAGCACAAACAAAGTATAATTTTTACTTGATTTAATACCATGTTTGAGACCCTGTTTTAACAGGGTAAGTTTGGTTGATTAAATAGTAAAAATTATACTACTTGTTTAATATTTTTCTGCTTGGGCAAAGGTTTTTGAGGTACTTTTTTAAAAAAGTACCAAAGGGTTATTGACTCCCCTGTTTGTTTATGAAAAAATTGTATTTGTGTTCCTTTAACTAAGAGTAAAAGCTCGTTTCACACATGTCTCAAAAGACATTTTTGACCCAACACAAAAGCTTTTTCTCTGAACACAGGCAAAATCGATCTTTAAAAAATAAAATTACGGGTAAAGCCTCAAGAAGACTTTACTTATAATTTTCATCATATTAATTTGGCAGATTATCATATCTGTTCAAATGTACATTTGAGCATAAGCATCACACTACTACCTGAGGTCAGCTTAGGTTATAGCTGTAATGCATGCTATATAGGGGAGATCTTCCCCAAAGTTAGGTGTTGTACTATTTTCACCGAGACAGCAGTTGTATTAGTTGTCGAACTAGGAAGGTCTCTCCTTTTCTTTTGCAATGTCTTTACTCCAAAGACAGGCCTAGTCGTCTGATCTCCATTGAGAAGAAAGACGTGGCCACCGAGACAGTCTCACGACTGTCTCTTTTTTTACAAATTTGCACCTTCACCTAAGAAACCATCTCTTCTCCTATAACAACAATAAATAAAAATGTGGATAATTGGTGTTGAGGTGCCTCAACACTAAACTAATATTGTGCGACTAGAGCTAAATCTAGGGTTAACATGCCACAACACCAAAATTTGATAATAAAAATCTACACCTTAGAGCAAAAAACTATTTAGACAGTTGTCTAAATAAAGGGTTAACATGCCATGTTAGGTACTTAACAACCCATGTTAACCCTCCAAGGGTTTGGGTTAACATGCCATGTTAACCCTCCGAGGGTAAAACAAGCAACTACCATTAATATATATAATATAGAACTACAGCGTAGTTTTAGGGATTTCACTTTTACGCATATTGACCGGGGTTAACAACCCATGTTAACCTAAAATTAGTAGGGTTAACATGCCATGTTAGGTACTTAACAACCCATGTTAACCCCCGCGCCTAAAAAATTCGGAACTCATAGGTGTAAACTTTGGGGGTGTTGAGACGTGTTAACAACCTTAACATGGTACAACACGAAGCGTGTTGTAGCGTGTTAACCCAAAGGCAAAAAGTAGCTCTGGTAAATAATATTTAACTTAACATGCCATGTTAACCCTCGAAAAAGCGCAAGCAATGGTTGAATCAGTAGAAAAAACAGAAAAAAATGAGAAAACTGCTGAAAAAGAACCGGAAATAAAAAAAGAATCTATCGATGAATCTGTCAATAAAGATGTAAAAACCTATTCACTCTCTGAGGTGGCCAGGTATTTAAAGGTATCGGAAAACAGGATTCGTCACTGGGAAAAAACCTTTAGCCAGGTACTTTCTAACCACCGTAACCAATACAATCACCGTGTTTTTACTGAAAATGATGTAAAAGCTATCGAGAGGATAAAGGTGCTACAAGATTCTAAACTTTATACCAAAGAGGGGATTTTAGCTAAACTTAATTCTAAAACTGGTAGCCAGAATAAAGCAAAGGCACAGGAGATAACTAAAGCCGATAGGGCTTATCAGCAAAAACTCCTTATTGCCTTAAATTCCTTAGCTTCAGAGATAAAGTGTTTAAGGAGGGAAGTCAGAGAAGATCTAAAAGGGGAGTTAAAGAAAGAATTAGATGCCTTAACTCTTATGCTTTTTCCTCCTAAAAAAGAGAAGAAATGGTACGAATTTTGGAAAGAATAATTTCTTGATACTTTTTTAAAAAAGTATCACAAAAACTCTTCGCAGTCGCTTTTATTAGATAAAACATAAAATCACCTTACTGCTTTCGCCCTAACAGACAACGGGCTTCGCAACGGTGATTTTCTGATTATCTTAAATTCAAGCTCCAATGCGAACAATTAATTTATATAGTGATTTTTTCTATTGCTAATACTAAATTTGTTCTAAATGGATAAAAAGACCCAAAACTTGAACGGCTCATGTCATGAGCCGTTTGAAATATTGGGTTGCAAAGGAGGGGAGAGGGTATTATACTCGGGCTAGCAATAGATTATTATGGCTACAATTACGAAAAACAAATCTAAGGGGGTTAAGAAGTCGTCGAAGTCTTCTATTAAGAGGAAAAGTAACCCTTCGACTAAGCTCAGGGCCGATTTACCAAAAAGTAAATCGAAAAGATCCTGGCACTGGAAAGATTATTTTAAATCCAGCCCTCTTAAATTACCTCAAGACAAAACCCAAAAGATAGTTTTTGTGGCTATGAGCGGGGGAGTCGATTCCTCGGTAACAGCCTATCTTCTTAAAGAGCAAGGTTACTATGTAGTCGGTGCTTTTATGAAAAACTGGTCGTTTCCCATAGAAAACATCAAAGAATGCCCGCTGTATCAGGATTATTTAGATATGGTGAAAGTTTGCAAATTTCTTAAAATCCCGTATCAGGTATGGAGTTTTGAAAAAGAATACAGAAAAAGGGTAATAGATGAATTTTTTAAAGGCTACGAGGCAGGAATTACCCCAAACCCCGATGTTTTATGTAATACCGAAATAAAATTCGATATGTTTTTGGAAAAAGCTCTAAAACTCGGTGCAGATTACATTGCTACCGGTCATCATATCCGTAGTCGGTGTGGTAAACTGCAATCGTTTAAAATAACTTCTTTTCGTCATCCTGAACTTGTTTCAGGATCTAAAAAGATTCCGGATCAAGTCCGGAATGACGGAAAAGCAAAGGTTTGTAGCGATTACCAGCTTTTAAAAGGAAAAGATTTTGTAAAAGACCAAACTTATTTTGTTTACGGACTTACCCAAGAGCAGCTTAGTAGATGTATTTTTCCAATAGGGGAATATGAAAAAAGAGAAATTCGCGAAATTGCCGACAAACTAAAGCTCCCAACTGCTAAAAAACGCGATAGCCAGGGGATTTGCTTTATCGGTCGTATAGATGTAAAAGATTTCTTAAAAACAAGACTGAAGGAAGAAAAAGGCGATATTGTAACTAAGGACGGTAAGAAACTAGGAGAACACGAAGGTTCTTGGTTTTACACTATTGGCCAAAGACGAATCGAGGGCTTATCTGGAACTGTTCGCCCATATTATGTTATTGGAAAGGATTCTAAGAAGAATTTGGTAATTGTTGGTGACGATAAAGACACCTATTCAAATGCTGCTAGGATAAAAAAACTTCACCTAATCAACAAAAAATACAAGCCAAAGGATTTACTCGAGATAGTTTTAACGGCGAAATCTCGTTACACGCCTGAACTTAGTAGAGGAAAACTTAAAAAAGACAGTCAGGGATACTATTTTGAGTTTGTTAAGCCAGAGCGTGCCGTTACTCCAGGCCAATCCTTGGTATTGTTCAAAGGAGAGGTATGTCTGGGTGGCGGGGTAATCACAAAAGCCATTAATTAATATATAATGCAGTAGTAGTATTTGTACTTTTTGTCTAAATTAGGCGATTCTCATAATTGGTCCCGTCGGCTGGCGCAACTCCTCCTGGTCAGCTGTCGGGCTTTTTTATTAAAATCCAATGGCTTATGCATGAGTCATTGAAAAACATTGACCCAGAGCAATAATATGATATATTAAATCCACTTTGATAAGGAGGAAATAAACATGGAACCTGACTCTTGTGGAGGAATTGGTTGTAGTTTGGTAATGATACTAGTCATGATAATCGGACTAGGAGTATGGCTAATACCGATAGGTTACGGCATTGCAGTTCCCCATGTATTCTCGGACGCGATAGATGCGGGTCTCTTGCCTGAAAAATTAACATACGAAATGGCATTTCGACTTGTTCTGGCTAATCTGGTAATCATGGGCCCATCTCTTGTTTTAAGCGCGATAGGCGTGGTTGCCAAAGCATCTATCGAATCATAGCCTGCGTACATTGTTAGAAAGAATCACCCCGTTATATAACGGGGTTTTTGTTCTATAATGTGTTAGCCTGTAACAAATCTTACACTTTTACGATATAAATAAGGGAATGGAAGAAAAATTACCCCTATCTGAAGAAGGTATTCAGCTATTGGTAAAAAATTGCCAAGAAGGGGACAAAGAAGCTTTTGAACCGATATTTAACCTGTATATTGAAAAAATATTCCGATATATGCTTTTTCGAATAGGGGGAGACAAGGAAACTGCCAAGGATTTGGCTAGCGATACTTTTGTGGAAGTCTTCATGAGTTTAAAAAACTATAAACCTCAGAAAAACATTCGGTTTTCTTCTTGGCTTTATGCAATTGCTAGTCATATTTTAGGAGATTACCTGCGAAGGCGCAAAAAATCGCTCGAGGTACCAGCAATTCCAGAACTATGGAAGTTTATGGCAGATGGCAAAACTTCTGAGCTAAAACAGTTAATTGGCGAAGAGCACGAAGAAAAAGTTACAAAAAATGTGAATCAATTACCAAAAATTCAGAAAGAAGCGATAATTTTGCGATTCTTTGAAGAAAGTAACTACTCAGAAATAGCTAAAATTTTAGGTAAATCAGAGGGGAATGTTCGAATAATAACTCATCGGGGTATAAAAAATCTTAAAATATTATTAGAAAATGACTAACTTAAATAAAAAACCAGATTTTAATTTAACTTCTGAAGAGAAGTTGGCTTTGTGGTCCAAGGTAAAAACCAGAATTTCAGGGGAAAGTGTAACAATTCTGGATAAATTGCGATATAAAAACTGGATATACCAGTTTAATTACAAAGGAGTCGTTATGGGAATAATCCCGTGGATAGTTGCAGGAGTATTGGCATTAGGTAGTGGTACTGCAGTTTTGGCTGATAATGCTAACCCTGGAGATGCACTTTACGGTGTAGATCAAAAAATGGAAGAGTTTCAAGAGCGTTTTATGCTTTGGGGAGATGGAATGAAACTTCGTTTTTATCACAG
>JAYEGB010000059.1:0-2016 GCA_034658875.1 Patescibacteria group bacterium
CTTCAGTTTCTTTGTCCAGTTCTTTTTCTTCAGCTTTTTCTATAATGTTTACAGTTTCATGTTTTTTTGAATCATATACTGATGCTGTTATTATATGTGTGCCTTTTGCCTTTATCTTTATAAAAGTGGAATAATAGCCGTTTACATCGGATATTGTTGTTCTTTTAGGTATTCCGTCAACAAAGATGTCAATGACTTCGTCAGTTGGGTCTACATATCCGAAAACGCGGATATTTTTATCAGTTTCTGCATATTTAGGGTATATGTTCATGGTAAGGTCTATTTTTTGTGCAGGCTCTTCAATGTAAAATATTTTGGTTGCGCTGTCTGTTGCCTTTATTATGCTTGTTCCCCTGTATATGTTTGCAATTACTTCTACTGTATGCGCTCCGATACTCAGGTCTTCTGTATCATAACTGTATGTGTATGAGTATGATTTTTCAGAATAGTATCTGGTAACTTTTTTTTCAAGGTTTCCGTCAATGTAGAAGCTGAGAGTTACTTTTGATTCGTCTTCGGATGTTTCAGTGTCAAAGTTTACAGTGATATGGGTGATTTCGTCAGACAGTATATTCTTTGGCGTGATTTCAATGTCTGAGACTGATATGTCTGTCAGAGCATAACTAATGCTTGGCATAAGAATGAAGATGAGAAATATTATTGCTGTAATTATTGTTTTTTTTGACAAGTTGATCATATCCTTCATTAATTATATTATATGTTGATATAAAATTGGGATGTTTAGTTATATAAATATTTTTATTTGTTATAACTAAACAATAATAATCCCTTTAGACACTTGCTTCAAGTTTTTCATTTAAAGCGTCAATTTCTTTCATCATATCTTCAAGTTCCTGGTTTATGTCAGAATATGATTCTGAGTATGTGTTTTCATATTCTGGCTGGTTGTTTATGTTTAATGATGCCGGTTGTGCCATATCTGATTCTATATCTTGTTCTATGCCTGATTCTGCATCTGTTATTGCAGGTTCTGTTGTTTGTTTTTTAGGTATCAAGTTGTGGTATCCTGCTGCCAATGCTGCTACAAATGCTTCTTTTTTGTATTTCAGTTTGCTGTATTGTGCAGTTAACATTGGTTTTATTGGGTGTCCTCTGTAATGTTTGTCATATTGTGCTGCAACTATTGGCCTTAGCTCTTTTCTTTTGATATATACTGCGAGTATTATAGCCAATATTATCAAGTACAGTATCAGGTTTGCATTGTTGTTGATTGCAATCAAGAGACCTGTGATGACTGAAGCCTTTTTTACTTCAGGAGCTGTCTGGGTTGTTTGAGCTGGTTCTTCTGCTTTTGGCTCTATCTGTTTGTGAAGTACTGCTGTCATCTCTTTTGATTCTATTGTCTTTCCGTCATGTGTTATCTCAACTGTGTGCTTTCCTTCAGTAAGGTCTACTTTGTATTCTATCTTGAAGCGATCGTTTTCGTCAAGCTGGTATGATTTTACCATTATATTATCTTCAGCTTTTAGGTATATGCTATCAATCAAGAGTTCAACTGTATCTGTCTGAGGGTTTGATATGCATCCTTCTATGATAATTATCTGACCTATGTATGCAGTGTCAGGAATCTCTGTAGTAAGGGAGCATGTTGCTGTTGTGTTTTTTTCAGTTTTATTCTCTTCAATTATGTATATGTATCTGCTGTGACCGCCACCGCCGAAGTAATGACTTCCACCGTTGTCGTCGTCGCCATCGTCAACAGGATTTACAGTTATGCTGACTGTTGCAGTGTTGCTGTCTGAAGAGCTATCGTTTGCACTGAATGTAAAACTATCCTGTCCGTTATAGCCAGCATTTGGTGTGTATATAATTGCAGGTGCTGTTCCTGAAAGTGTTCCTTGTTCCGGGTGGGATATGATTGTATATGTGAGTTCGTCATCTTCAGCGTCTGTTGCGACAAGAGTTATATCAACAGGTGTACTTTCATCTGTTGTTACACTGTTATCCTGTGCAACCGGTGCTGTGTTTGATGCTGTTACTGTTACTCTTAAAGTG
>JAYEGB010000060.1:0-1998 GCA_034658875.1 Patescibacteria group bacterium
AAAATGTATTATTAGCAATTTAATTCTTGGTTTTGTCGCCTAAGTTTTAAATCACTTATGAATGAACCTAAGGCTACCACACCAGTGACAACTGCTGACACAGCTATTATTGCGTTTGCTAGTAGCCCAAAAAGCCAAAAGAATACCACCGATACTAAAAAGTACTTCAATACTTCTGAGTCTCGCCAAGCCGGCACAAAAACCGTATAGGCAAGAACACTCAATACTGGCAATGCCCCAAAATAACTATACCTCCAATAATAAAGCTGTAGAAAATTATACTGATGGGACTCATAATCCAATGCCACCACAGTAAACCACACCACAATACATGCTGACATAATCACGAAAAGTGGCCATAAATACCAATCTGGCCTCAACAGGCCAACAATTACATTACTGAAAAAGAAAACGCCTAGTATTAATAACGCAACTCTTTCAATTGTTAATGCATCGGGCATTAGATTTACTCCTTTTGTTTTGATGTGCTCTGGTTATATTTAATAATCAGTTAAACACAATGTATTACAGTATTACGCTACAGTAAAGCATTATTTTATCTATATCTAATTGACAATTTCTTAAACTCAACTAAACTATAATCATCACAAAATCGTACCTTAAGGAGTGATTATGAACAGAGAAACTCTCATTAAGGAATTGGGAGGGATTGTCGTAGAACAACTCGATGTAAAACCCGAAGAAGTTGTAGAAACTGCAAACTTCGCAAACAATCTCGGGGCGGATAGTCTCGACATTGTCGAGATGATCATGGCAGTCGATGAAAAATACAACATCACTACCGAAGATGATGTAGCTGAAACACTCTTAACATTCGGTGATGTCATCGACTACCTGGAAAAGGCAACAAAATAACGACTCTGTCTGACCCCCCTGCTCCCAACCCCGCAACCGCGGGGTTTTATTGTAGTAGTTTCAAGAAAGCTTCTTGCGGAATTTCTACTTTTCCAACCATTTTCATCCTCTTCTTTCCTGCTTTTTGTTTTTTTAAAAGCTTGTCTTTTCGAGTTCTGTCCCCTCCATATAGTTTAGCCAACACATCTTTACGAAGCGCTGGTACATCTTCTCTGGCAATTACCTTCCCTCCAATTGCTGCTTGCAGAGCTACCTCGAAGTTTTGTTTTGGAATTAAAGTCTTTAACTTTTGAGTTAATTTCTTGCCCATATTTTGAGTAACCGACCTATGAACAATAACCGAAAGTACATCTACTACCCTACCTCCAACCAAAATATCTAGTTTTACTAAATCTTCTTCACGAAATCCAATAAACTTATAATTCATAGAAGCATATCCAGAAGATACGCTTTTTAATACATCGTAAAAATCTACCACAACCTGACTAAGCGGAATTTCGTATGTAAGCATCACTTTATTTTGATCAAAATGTTTTACATCTTTTTGCACTCCTCGCCTACCCTGAAGCATCTGCATAATTCCACCCATGTAGTCCGCCGGGGTAAATACCTCTAGCTCTATCCATGGCTCGGCAATGGCTTTAAGCTTGGTTGGATCCGGTAATTCAGTAGGACTATTGATGATTTGTTTATCACCGCCTGTTAGTGTAATTTCATAACTTACACTTGGCGTGGTGGCAATAAGTTTTAGTTCGAACTCTCGCTCTAACCTTTCCTGGATAATTTCTAAGTGAAGTAAACCCAAAAAACCGCAGCGGAATCCAAAACCAAGCGCTGGCGAACTTTCTGGCTCGTATATAAGTGCCGCATCGCTTAAGGCTAGTTTCTCTAGGGCATCGCGAAGCTTTGGATAGTCGGCATTATTTACCGTAAAAATACCGGCATAAACAAATGGAGTAATTTCTCGGTATCCGGGCAACGGCTCAATCGATTGAGCCGTTGAAGAATTATTGGTAATGGTATCTCCAACTCGAACCTTGCTAACATCGCGAAGACCAGTGGCGATATATCCTATTTCGCCAGTTGCTAATTCTTTGTCTTTTGAAAAATCTGGACTAAACC
>JAYEGB010000061.1:0-1931 GCA_034658875.1 Patescibacteria group bacterium
GGAGTGAGCCAAGTTACCATAAGTTTCGTCGAAAATGAGCTTAGTAAGCCAATGGAGCTCACTAAAGAGAAGCTTGCGCTTGCTCTGAAGGTAGACAAGGACGAGTTGTTTCCTAAGTCCTAAAGAAACACACAGACGCGAGAACAACGGGTCTGTAGCCCGAAAAAAAATATTAATTTTGGCCTTTTTCGCTGCAAAACCTCCCATAGCCCCGCCGCTCGGCGGGGCACCTTTTTATCCCCAGAAACCTCATTGACAGAAAACTCAGCTCCAGATACACTTTTGGTATGTGGGTGGAGGAAAAAATGTTGGTAACACCAACAATCATTCATTAAATGTAAAAATAGGTTGAGTACCTAAAGGTTTTAATATTAATTAATTTATTTGTTATGAAGAGAATGTCTTGGCAAAAGTTAATTGCTTTTGCAGCCGGACTAACGCTCTCTATTAATACACTAGTTGTTGATGCTAGTGTGTTTGCATGTAATGACAACAATCCATGCGATGAGTGTAGTATCGAGAATGTTATTATCAACGGAAGTTTTGAAGATCCAGTTGTTGTTCATGGATCTAATTGGAATATCTTTGGGCCGTCTATTGATGGATGGCAAGCCCAGTGGCGTAACGATGTTCCACTAACATATGGAGATTGGCAAAGACCAGAAGCTCAGATAGAACTTCAAAGTGGAGTTCAAGGTTGGGCTTCCCAAGACGGCGAGCAAATTGCCGAACTTGATACCGACTGGGTAGGACCAAACGGTGGTTTAAATGGTGAGCCAGCTTCGATAAAGCTGTTCCAAGATATTGAGCTTTGCGAAGGTTCTGATTATGAAGTTAGTTTCTGGACATCTCCAAGACCAGGTGTTGGTTCTGGTGATAACGTTACAGAAGTTAAGTGGGGAAGTACTATCTTAGACACTATTACCGAAGATGGAACAGGAAATTCTGATACGGTTTGGACCAAGTATTCCTACCAAGTAACTGCAACCGATGTTTGGACCAGGCTTATGTTCACAGATCAAGGCACTGGAAATTCTTTAGGATCGTTTATAGACAACATAAGCGTTAACAGAATTTGCGAAGAGGACGAAGAAGTCTGCGAGTTTGATGAAGAATATGGTTGGTACGGAAATTACTATAATTATTTCTCTACTCATCCAGATATGCAGTTGCCAAATAGCGAATGGGGGGCAGCTTATGGTGATCCAATGAGTTATGACTCTTCTTGGACAACCGATTGGTATGCAGAGCCTTATTCTCGTTTTTGGCGTGTAGATAGTGATTTAAACTTTGGTGAAAACTTTTTCCCATTTGATAGCGCTCCGGAAGAAACAATGAATGGCCATGATTATCACTTTGGTGTTCGTTGGACAGCCAAGGTGCTTGCTTCAGTAGCAGGTGATTTTGACTTTTCATTAACTACCGATGACGACGTTTGGATGTATTTGGATGGTGTACTGGTTGCCAGTAACCCGGGTATTCATCCACCTTCAACGGTAAATGGTGCACTTTCTTTAGATGAAAGTATGCACACGGTAGATATTTTCTTTGCCGAGCGTCATACAGTTCGCTCGCATATGGCATTAAACTTTGAAGATCAAGGACTTATGTTTATGCCATTTAACCCAGAATGTGAAGAACCGCAGGATCCACCAACAATCGATGTAGAAAAAACTGGTGAAGTAGATTTAGAAACCGGTCAGATTACTTATGTAATCGATTGGGAACTTGTAGGTGAAGGTTGGGTTTATAACACCGAAGTTACCGACGAATTACCAGAAGGTACATCTTTTGCAAGTGCCGATGGTGGCGGTATATATTCTGATGTTACAAATACCGTTACCTGGGACTTGGGTAGCGTACTTGCACCAGATAGTGGAACGCTAACTTTGACGGTTTGGGTTGACGCTGCTAGCGAAAGCATCGTCAAC
>JAYEGB010000062.1:0-1840 GCA_034658875.1 Patescibacteria group bacterium
AAAAATACACAGAAGCTGTATTAGCTCCTTGGGGTTTAACTGCTGGAACTGGTTATGTTGGTTCAACAACCAGAGCCAAATTAGACACCCTCTTAGCTGCTGGTGAAGAAGAAGAAGAGGAAGAAGAGGAAGAAGAAGAGGAAGAAGAAGAGGAAGAAGGCGAGCTTGACATTACTTTAGCGAGTGACACTTTTGCTGCTGGAACAGTTGTTACAAGTCAAGGATTGGCTGATTTAGCCAAATTTAACTTTAACAACAATGGTGAAGGCGATGTAAAAGTTACGCAAGTTAAATTAAATAGAATTGGTGTTTCAGCTGATGCTTCTTTGAATGCTGTTTATTTATTTGATGGAGCCAAAAGGTTAACTGATTCCGCAAGTGTATCTTCTGGAGTTATTACCTTTAATGATTCTACTGGTATTTTTACAGTAGAGGATGGTTCTTCAAAAGTAATTACAGTTAAATCAGATCTTGCTGCAACAGCTGGAGAAACATTAGGTGTTTCTATCAACTCTGCTAGCGATATTGCATCAAATGCTACAGATGTTAGCGGATCATATCCTATTAATGGAAACTTAATGAGTGTTGCATCAGCATCATTAGCTGGTGTTAGTTTTGGTGCTACCACTACTCCTTCTACTAATACAAGTTTAAGTCCACAAGACGGATATATTGTATGGCAGAACACTGTTACTTTTACAACAAGAGCAGTTGATATGACTAGAATGAGTTTTAGAGCTATTGGTAGTATTAATCTTTCAGATTTACAAAACTTCAAGCTATATGTTAGCGGAACTCAAGTAGGTTCTACTGTAGAAAGTTTGGATGATGGTGGATATGTTACATTTGATTTATCTGCTGATCCAAAAAGAATAGAAGCTGGTTCCCGTATTGTAAAGGTTATGGCTGATGTTATTAACGGCTCTAGCAGAAACTTCTATTTCTCGATCAGAAATTCTGCTGACGCTAATTTCATTGATTCTCAATACAAATTAAATGTATTGCCACAATCAAATAGTAGTACATTTACAGTTAGCCATGTTACTGCAGGAACACAAACAGTTGGTTCAGGAACATTAACTGTTACTAAAACAACTGGTTCACCTTCAGGTAATATAGTTAACGGAGCTCCAGCTGCCACTTTAGCTGAATATGAATTAAAAGCATCTGGTGAAAATGTTAAAATTGAAAGTTTGAAAGTAGCTGCAGTTATAAGTGATGCTAGCGCAAGTTATTTGAGAAATGGTATGCTTATGGCTAATGGAGTTCAGGTTGGAAGTACTTCTACTCTTTACGACACTGGTTATAGCACTGGTTACACTACATATAACCTAGGTTCTTCTTTGATAGTTGAGCCAGGTAGTCCTGTAACTTTGAAAATTGTGGCAGATATCTATGACAGCGATGGAACAAATGATATTTCTGCTGACGATACGATTAAAGCCAGAATAGTAGCTAACACTTCTAATGCTATGGGCGTAAGCTCTTCAAGCACTGTTAATGTACCTGCAAGCAATACAGACGGTAATCAATTGACCGTTAAAGAGGGTAGCATGACATTTGCAAAGTACACAGCTTACACTAATTCAACAGTAGTTGCTCCGTTGAACGACTACAAATTAGCCCATTTCACATTAACTGCTGACACAACCGAAACAGTTAACATTAGTACTATTGCTGTTACTCTTGACGCTGTTAGTTCGTATGCCAGTGATCTTTGGGTAAAATACGGAACACAAGAAACAAGTCATGTATCAAGCGTAACTGCTGCTACAAATAGTTATTCAGTTAACTATGCGTTAGGAGCTGGAGAAACTATTGACATTGAGGTTTACACAGA
>JAYEGB010000063.1:0-1825 GCA_034658875.1 Patescibacteria group bacterium
GCGCCTGTGAGCGTACATCACCAGAGTGGTGCAAGTCCACTTCAGAGAAACGTTGAATATCTGTAACCGCCCGTAACTGCGTCGCCGTGAGGCGGGGTGGAGAGCAACGGGAAGTGAACGACCAGTCCGTAGGATAACGAACTTGATTCGGCCATGTAGTATCGGCGAGCCTGCGATTCAATGGCGAAGCTCGGAAACAGTTTGTCGCGCTGACAGCCCATGTGCCCAGCCGTAACAGGCTCGGAAGACCCAAAGGCATGCATCAACGGTATAAAGCGACGGCAAAGGTCTACTTGGTGGTTGGAGACAGAATGGTCGGAAGATGATGTACGTGAAGCAGGGAGACCTGTGTGGTGTCAGAATGGCGTTCATGACCACTCGGCGTCCGAAGAACCGTGTCACACAGGAGTCAGAGCATTCATAGTAGCGTTGAAGCGCCGTAATGGGCGTGGAGCGAAGGGATGCAGGAAGATGGATTCGCAATGTCAGGAGAGATGGAAAAGGAGACCTTTGACAGTGTCTTGTGAGAACGAGACTAAACAAGGAGGAGACATCCTTGCCCGCTGGGCTTGGGTGGAACCGTCTGTCTGGACGAAACGAATGCTTACAGCCCTCGAGAAGGGGGTGAAAGGAGATGTATGGTTCAGCCTGATAGATAAGGTGTACTCGTCGGCCAATCTGGAATCCGCGTATGCACAAGTGTGTGCGAATAAAGGGGCGGCAGGCGTGGACCACGTGACGCTGGAGCGATTCGGACGACAAAAGGAAAAAGAACTTTTGGGTTTGCACGAACAACTCAGAAGCGGACGTTACGCTCCCAACTCCGTGAGGAGAACCTGGATACCCAAAGGAAACGGAGAGCAAAGGCCGTTAGGCATTCCCACGGTACGTGATCGCATTGTACAGACGGCACTGCGCAATGTGTTGGAGCCTATCTTTGAGAAAGAATTCGCGGAACACAGTTACGGGTTCCGCCCCGGTCGTAGCGCAAAAGACGCGCTTAGGCGTGTGGACGATCTTCTCACGAGAGGTTGCCGATACGTGGTAGACGCGGACATCAAGGGATACTTTGATGCCATCCCCAAGGCCAGCCTGATGGAACGTGTTCAAGAGCGGGTAGCCGACAGCCGGGTACTTGCGTTGGTGCAGTCCTTTCTTGACCAGCCGGTCAAAGACAAAGACGCATGCTGGACACCAACCGCAGGCACGCCGCAAGGCGCGGTAATCAGCCCGCTGTTGGCAAATATCTACTTGAACCCGTTAGACCATCTCATGGCTGAAAAAGGCTATGAGATGACGCGCTATGCGGATGACTTTGTGGTGATGTGCAAGAGTGCCAGTCAAGCCGAGAAGGCATTGGAGACGATACGGGAGTGGATGGGCGCGGCGCAATTGACGCTGCATCCGGAAAAGACCCGGGTTGTCAATATGCACAAAGGTGAACACTTCGATTTTCTTGGGTACAGATTCCAGATACGGAGAAAGGAAATAACACGCAGTCCACGTCCCAAAAGTATACGGAAATTCCGGGATGCAATACGTTCCAAAACACGGCGCACCAATGGCCACAGTATGGAACGCATAATTCAGGAAATCAATCCGGTCATCAACGGCTGGTTTGAATACTTCAAACACAGCCATAAGCGCACCTTCCCCCCGCTGGATAGATGGATACGAGTCCGTCTGCGCTCTATACTGAGAAAGCGGCGTAAACGCAAAGGCAGGGGGAGGGGCTATGACCATTTTCGCTGGCCAAACAAATTCTTTGCCGAGCGCGGGCTTGTCAATCTGACGCGAGCCCATGCATCGGCTGCTAAGTCCTCTC
>JAYEGB010000064.1:0-8184 GCA_034658875.1 Patescibacteria group bacterium
TACCAAACCGAATTACTAATTCGTTTTTTCCGGAACTAACAATGCGCCCAATCCCAAAATGTTTGTGCTCAACCATATCCCCGGTTTTAAATTTGCGCTTAGAATCAGCCGTTGGGATGTCGGCAATTGTCGGTGTTTTTGTTTCCGTGCCTTCTATAAGTTCTTGTGGTATGTCGTTTAGGAAACGGGATGGTGTACCAGAAGAACTAGATCCAAACAACATGCGCTGCATGGCATGGCTTAAGTATAGTTTTTTCTTGGCTCTGGTCATTGCTACATAACAAAGGCGTCTTTCCTCGGCCAATTCTTCTGCATCCAACATGCTGCGTGAGTGTGGGAAGATATTTTCTTCCATTCCGGTTACAAATACGCAATCAAATTCCAAGCCCTTGGCTGAATGAACGGTCATAAGTGTTACGGCATCTTCATTTTCGTCGTATTGATCAATGTCTTGGATTAAACTAATCTCTTCCAAGAATAAAAGTAGGCTTTCTTCAATTGGCAGGGCGTCGTATTTTTCAATAACGCTTTTAAGCTCTTTCACATTTTCTATTCTGGTTTCACCTTCGATAGTCTTGTCGTCCAGGTGCTTCATGTAGCCAGAGTTTGTAGTCATCAAATCGTAGAGCTCGCTTAAATTGCCGTCAAAATTTTTACCTTTTTCAAAAAGTTCACCTAACTCTTTTAAGGCTTTCTGGGCTTTTGGTCCAAAAGGTGTATCGGCAAGAACTTCTATCATATTCTGACGACGCTCCCCAGCGATGCCTTGTAGCTCCTGCCAAGTTTTTTCACCAATACCCCGTGGAGGCACATTTATTATGCGTTTAAGACTAATCTCGTCGCTTGGGTTTGCTAAAACTCGTAGGAATGCCAATGTGTCCTTTATTTCTTTGCGGTCGTAGAACTTTGTTCCACCAACCATGCGGTATGGGATGTTATGTTGAAGGAATGTTTCTTCCAAAGCTCTGGACTGGGCGTTGGTTCTATATAAAATAACAAAATTATTTAACCCTAAATCCATATTTTTTTGTCGCATCTTGAGAATTTCATGGACGACAAAGCTTCCTTCTTGCTGTTCGTTGAAAACTTGTTTGATTGTAATTTTTTCTCCATCACCTTCATTGGTCCATAGTGATTTATCACTCCGATTTTTGTTGGGTGCAATCACAGCATTGGCTCCCGAAAGCACATTTTGGGTAGAACGATAGTTTTGTTCTAGTTTTATAACCTTAGTTTTTGGGTAATCCTTCTGGAAGTTTAAAATATTATGGTAATTTGCTCCACGCCACGAGTAAATCGATTGCCAGTCGTCCCCCACAACAAAAATATTATTATGTTTTTCTGAAAGCATCTTTATCAAGCGGTACTGTGCTGTGTTTGTGTCTTGGTATTCATCTACCAAAATAAATTTAAACTTCTTTTGGTATTTTTTTAGGATTTTTTCATTGGCTTCCAAGACCTCCACAGTGCGCATAAGCAAATCATCAAAATCTAAACTATTGTTTTGCGCTAAAATGTCTTGATATGTCACATAAATCTTTGCGACTATTTTTTGGAAGTTACTATATGCAAACTCATTGTATTTGTCTGGTCGCATTAGTTCGTTTTTGGCGCCAGAGATGTAGCTTAGGACGGCACCAGGTGCATAACGCTCTTTATCTATGTCTAAGTTATGCATGGCTTGTTTTGCCACTGTTAGCTGTTCGTCAGTTCCAAGAATGGTAAAGTTAGTTTCCTCACCTAAATTACTAAGTTCGGATCTCAAAAACCTGGCACAAAACGAGTGAAAGGTGCCAATTTGCAGGATTCCCAGGTGTTTCACTCGTAAAATATTTTGAACACGCTTTCTCATCTCCCCTGCGGCCTTGTTAGTAAAGGTTACAGCCAATATTTCGTTTGGTGCGGCGTGTTTTTGTTTGATTAAATAGGCAATACGAGAAGTTAATGTCTTGGTTTTGCCAGATCCAGCTCCAGCCAAGATCAAAACAGGCCCTTTTACGGTTTTTACTGCCTCGACCTGTTTTTTGTTTAGTCCTTTTAGTAGGCTCATTGGTTTTGTCTTACTTACTAATATAACCTACCACACCCCAATATTAAAAAACCCTCTTTTATATAAAAAGAAGGTCAAATTCCTTAACTTGTAGCATCGATTCCTATAACAGTTCCACTAAGTATACCGAAACTATAAAGCGCACCGTATGCGAATGTCACAATAAGAACATCTGTAGGGTTAATAAGCTCAAAGCCGTTAAGGATATCTCCTATCTTTATAACCCCACCCAGCGTTACAAAGAACCACGAAGCTATAAGTGTGGCATAGATAATAAAACGGGTCCACGATGTATCGAGTTTCTTTGCTAGGAGTCCCCATATTATCCCTAAAATTAACCCGACAACAAGACCCACAATAACCGTTAAGGGCAAAGATAGTAGCTCATAGATCCACTGAAGAACCATTTATATACTCCTTGTAATGTACTCAGAGTTTTTTGCTCTGGTAGCTAAAGAATATATCTAGCCAGTGTTTTTGTCAATCTGAGAGTGTGTTTTAAAATATTTGTTATAATAGCTCCAGAAAGGATTTTTATGTCAGGACATTCGAAGTGGTCAACAATCAAACGCAAAAAAGGAGCCGCCGATGCCAAGCGCGGAGCTATTTTTACTAAAATGGCTAAAATTATTGAGGTAGCGGCCAGAAGTGGAGCCGATCCTTCTATGAATTTCAAATTAAAGCTTGCAATCCAGCGCGCCAAAGCTGCCAACATGCCATCTATTAATATTGATAAGGCCATTCGCAAAGGTAGCGGCCAAGATAAAGAAGCTAGCCAATTAGAGGAGATTTCTTATGAGGGTATGGGGCCAGGCAATGTGGCTGTAATTGTAAATGCCTTAACCGACAATAAAAACCGAGCAGTTTCAGACATACGTAACATTTTTAACAAAGTCGGTGGCAGTTTTGGTACTCAGGTAAATTGGCAGTTCGAAGCCAAGGGAATAATTCAGGTTGTGCCAAACGAAAGTCAGAAAGAAGAGCTAGAAATGGCTGCGCTAGAGGCCGGTGCATCGGATTGGATGTTAGAAGACGACAGCTGGGAGGTACATACTCCCCCCAAAGAGCTCGATAGCGTTAAAACTAAGTTAGAGGCTGCTGGATTTAAAGTTGAAGAAAGTAATTTAGGGTTGGTTCCCAAAAACAAAACTACCATCGACGATGCTAAGCTTGCCGAAAAGATTTTGAATTTCTTGGATTCCTTGGAAGACCACGATGATGTCAGTGAAGTATTTAGCAACCTCGATGTTCCAGACGAAATAATGAATAAATTAAGTAAATAACATTAATTCGCTGAGCAAATCCGCCAGCTGGCGGAGAAGCGTTACATTATTGTAATCCTTCGACCTGCCTATCAGTAGACAGGCAAGCTCAGGAAATAAGAAATGAACAAAATTATTCTTGGCATAGACCCAGGCACTGCTACTACGGGTTTCGGTTTAGTGGAGGTGGATGAACATGGCAACACAAAATATATAACTTGTGGCCACATTGCTACATCAAAAGATGTGCCAGCAGCCGAGCGTTTGGTTACCATTAAAAATTCGCTACTTAAATTACTAAAACAATACAAACCGGAAGTTGTGGCGGTAGAAAAATTATTTTTTGCAAAAAATATAACTACAGCTATATCGGTGGCAGAGGCTAGGGGTGTAATTTTAGCTAGTTGTGTCGAGCACAACACAGAAATAATTGAGTATACTCCCTTGCAGGTAAAACAAGGTTTAACTGGATACGGCAAAGCCGACAAGGGTCAGGTTCAGCGCATGGTAAAAACGATTTTAAACTTAGAAGATATTCCAAAACCAGACGACGCTGCCGACGCTTTAGCAATTGCCATAAGAGCTGCCAGTGAGACAGCTCATCAAGTGGTAAAATAAAGCTATGATTGCATCTATATCAGGCAAAATTACACGCAAAGGGTTGGACCATCTGGTGGTCGAAGCTAGCGGTTTGGGTTATAAGGTGTTTGTTGTAAACGATATTTTAACAGGACACAACATAGATGAAGATGTGAAACTAGTAACCCAGTTAATTGTACGAGAAGATAGCCAAACTCTTTATGGGTTTTTAAAGGAAGGTGAGCTTGAGATGTTTAATATGCTACTTGGTGTTTCTGGTGTAGGGCCAAAAGCCGCTTTGGCCATACTTAATGCCGGTAAAGTTGAGGAACTTCGAATGAATATAGGTTCTGGGGATAGCGCTATGCTCACCACGGTAAGTGGCATTGGCAAAAAAACTGCCGAACGAATTGTGTTAGATCTTAAAAGTAAAGTCGGAGAGATTGTTGGCAATGCTGGCACTTCCGATTCTGAGGATCTTATTAAAGCATTAACGGGACTGGGCTATAATATGTATGAAGTTCGTCAAATAATTAGCCAAGTACCAACAAACATTCCAACACAAATTCGAATAAAAGAAGCATTAAAATTACTAAGTAAATAAATTATAGGAGGGTTATGAAGTTAGACTGGTTTTATACGTTATTATTGATTCTTGTAGGATTTTTCTTGCTCGGAATCAACATTGGGGTTATCGATTCTGCCCTATTCGCCTACTGGCCTGTGATTCTTATTGTAATTGCTCTTAAAGAGCTTCTTGAGAATAAAAAGTAAGACATAAATTAACAAGAAATTAAACGGCTCATGAATGAGCCGTTTAAAATTGTGGCCTAAAAAACTCGTAGTACAATAGTATTACTATGAAAAAGCATATTTGGTGGTTAGCAGGTCTGGGGGCAGTAATTATAGGTGTTTTTGTTTACATTTTCTGGCTTTCTCCGGTAACTTTTGGTTCTAAAACAACAAAGCAATTCATCGTTCAAAGTGGAGATGGTATTGGTGTTATAGCTCGTAATCTCCAGGAGGAAGATCTTATCCGTTCCGACGCAGCTTTTAAAACCTATCTTAAGGCAACGGGCCAAATTATTGTTCAACCAGGCATCTATACTCTATCGAAGGGTTGGTCGGTAATGCGCATTGCTAACTTTATTGCAGGTGGTATAACTTCGAATGTGAATATTACCATTCCCGAAGGCTGGACCTCACAGCAAATTGCTAGAGCGGCCTTCAAGGCAGAAGTTGTAGAAAATGACGATGAACTTTTGGAAATAATTAATAAGTTTCCACCGGACTACGACTTTTTGAAGGTTCGTCCGGCCAATGCGTCGCTCGAAGGCTTTTTATTCCCCGATACATATCGGTTTATTAAAGGAAACCCGACACTACTTGTCCGCCAAATCCTCGAAAACTTTAGCAGCAAATACAATTCCGACATAAAACCAAAGCTTAACGGTAAAAATCTTTACGATATTTTAATAATTGCCTCAATGATAGAGCGCGAAGCCCAAATTGATGAAGATCGCTATTTAATTTCAGGTGTTATTACCAATCGTTTGGCTATTGGTATGCGTTTAGATATAGATGCCACGGTGCGCTACATCATTGACGATTGGGAAAACCCATTAACCAGAGACGACTTGAGCATAGATTCGCCATACAACACTAGAAGGTATGGTGGTTTGCCGCCAGGGCCTATTTGCAATCCAGGCTTGGCATCTATAAAAGCTGCAATATCCCCTGCCGAGCACGACTACTATTATTATCTAACCGATTTAACCGGTGTAACCCACTATGCCAAGACCGTAACCGAACACAACGCCAACAAAGTAAAATACTTGCTCTAAAAAATCTTGGGGATGAAGGCAAAGACTTTAAGTGCGGCATTAGGAATTCTTGCCGGGGTTAGTGTTGGCCAATTTTGGCTAGTCCCTGATGTTTGGGTGTTGGTCTATTTATTTGTAGTCGCAACTTTTGCTGGAGTTGCTTTGTTTAAATTTAAAAAAGAGTGGTCGACTATTGCTTGGCTATTTTTTATCTTCTTAATTATTGGAAACTGGCGTTTAGCAGCTATGCGAAATGATAATCAGTTAAATTTTTGGTTGGATAAATCAGTTTCATTTGAAGGTTATATTGTGAACGATAGCTACTTAGGGGCTACCGACACCAATGCAATAATAAAACTAAACTTGCTAGAAAGCTTGGTGGCAGATGGAAAGATAATTACAAAGTTGCCGACTCAAAATTATCAATATGGTGACTCTCTGAACGTTTTATGTAAGCTTTCTTGGCCAGAAAACACTGGCTACGCTGCTTATTTAAAAAGACTTGGTGTCGGTGCAGTATGCAACGACCCATACATAGAAAAACTTGGTGAGAACAAAGGTAGCTTTATACAAAAAAGTTTAATTAATTTAAAACATACATTCATATCGCGGATAAAACGAGTGATTCCTGCTCCAGCGTCTGGGCTTTTGTCTGGGCTTTTACTGGGAGACAAAACAAGTTTATCGGACAGAACGTTAAATTCGTTTAATAACACAGGGTTAACTCATATTATTGCCCTGTCGGGTTTTAATATAACTATTATTATTGGTGCATTGCTTTTGTTGTTGGGTTGGCTTCCTCTTGTCTTTCGATACATCGTGGCTGCAACAGTAGTTTTGGCGTTTGTGCTACTTACTGGTGCCGAGCCTTCAGTTGTTCGAGCCGCAATAATGGCCGGGTTTATTATGTTGGCAATGCTCTCTGGTCGAATAAATGATGTCGCAGTATCTCTAGGATTAACTGCGGCAATCATGACGCTTTTTAATCCCGAAATATTATTTGGCGATGCCGGGTTTCAGCTCTCATTTATAGCCACCCTTGGCATCATCTATCTGTCCCCTGTGCTTGAGATAACTTTTAGAAAGATACCACAGCAGATATCTACTTATTTAATTCCAACCCTAGCAGCCATCATTGCTGTAACGCCAATAATTGCAATTAATTTTGATCGAGTATCTTTAATCGCCCCAATATCTAATTTGTTGGTACTCCCCGTTATTCCGGGCACAATGCTTATAGGGTTTATTGCCCTAATACTTAGTTGGGTAAACATTTACATAGCCCAAGCAATTGGCCTAATTGCTTGGATATTTTTGAAGTGGATTTTATGGGTGGCCGAAATGTTTGGAGGTTTTAGTTTTCTTTCAATTTCGGTGGATTGGTTTAATTTATTCTTCGCAATTCTTTATTATGTAATAGTAACAATCTTTATTTGGCGTAAATATGTCCAAGAAAACCAGCTTGCCAGTAGCAATATGGATAGTAGCATTGATAATAGTTAACTTTGGTATTTGGAGTGCTACTGCCAATGTTAAAAATTTAGGTGAATTTAGAATTTATTCATTAGATGTTGGTCAAGGTGATGCCGCATTGCTTATCACTCCCAATGGTGAACAGATTCTAGTAGATACTGGAGCAAACGATGAAATAATAACACTACTTAACAACCACATTTCTTTATGGGACCGCGAGTTAGACTTGGTTGTTATATCTCATTGGCACGATGATCATGCTGGTGGGCTACTTTCTGTATTGGACAATTTCGAAGTTAATGAACTTTTGGCCCCAAACACTACCCCTGAAAGATATGGGAATACTTTTTCGGAAAATCTTAATATAAATTACGCAGATCCTAGTGATGATTATACTTGGGGTAGTGTTTCATGGGATACTCTTTGGCCACCATTTGGCTGGGAGGCAACCGATGATCCAAATGATGATTCGATAATTGCAAAAGTATCTTTTAGTGGCACAGATTTTTTATTTACTGGTGACGCTCCAAGCGAAATAGAACAAGGGGTGTTATCTATCTACCCAACACTTACAGCAGATATTGTTAAAATTTCTCATCACGGAAGTAAATATTCTTCTAGTCAGAATTTTGTTGATACTCTAAATGCCAAAGTTGGGATTATCTCTGCTGGGCTAAACAACAGGTATAATCATCCACACCAGGAGGCATTAGACAGGTGGAACGCAGCTGGAGTGGAAATTTATCGAACGGACCAGGATGGTACAATTGAAATAATAATAGCTCCAGAAAGGATAACTATTACTACCAATGGAGAAAAAGAATTTTATTAAAACCACCGAAGATTTCACTTGTGAACACTGCGGGTACAATGTAAAAGGCACGGGTTACACTAACCACTGCCCGAAATGTTTATACTCTAAACATGTCGACGACGTTCCGGGTGATCGCAAAAATAAATGTAATGGTCTTATGGCACCAATTGGGGTGGAACTTCG
>JAYEGB010000065.1:0-26603 GCA_034658875.1 Patescibacteria group bacterium
GGCATGGATAGGCTTGTGGCATTACTAACCAACACGTCATCTATTCGTGAATCTGTTTTATTCCCATTTATTAAAGATAAGTAATAGAAATAATCATTCTGGGGAGCAGAGCGACTCCGGAATCATATAATTAATCTATAAGATCCTGGATCCTCCTTTGTCCCGACATGTCGGGACTACGGAACGGGCAGACGAAGCCAGGACGACAATAATTATGAAATTAAGAGATTTGTTGGATCAAGATAAGTTTAATGAAGTACAAACTGCCTTAAAACGTCGCGGCTTTGAGGGGGGTTTGTCAAAGCTTATAGAACTTGAGAAAAAGCGCGTGGAGATAACACCAAAACTTGATGAAATGCGAGCCGAGGCCAATAAGTTAGCCAAAGCCAAAGATATAGAAGGTGGCAAGAAGATAAGCGGGGAATTAAAAGAACTGGAAGCAGAATACAAAGATTTAGTATTTGAGCTTACAAAATTAACCGCCGAGATCCCAAACATTCCAGATTCCGATATACCTGACGGTGGCGAAGATGATGGAAAAGTTTTAGAAACCGCAGGATATATTCCAAAAATTGATAATCCCAAAGATCATACCGAGCTTGGTAAAAATCTAGATATTATCGATTTAGAACGAGGAACCAAGGTGTCTGGTAGTAGATTTTATTATCTTAAGAATCAGGCTGTAGAGCTTGAGTTTGCGTTAATTAGGTATGTGAGCAAGATTTTAGGTGAGCGGGGGTTTGAATTTTTGATGGGGCCTCAGCTTTTGGGAGAACGAGCAATGCTTGCAGGCGGATATTTAGGAAAAGCGATAGATGAAATCTATAAAACGCAGGATAATCTTTACTTAAACGGCACTTCGGAGCCAGCAATATTGGCTTATCACATGGATGAGATTATAGAAGTTCCAAAACGCTATGCTGCTTTTTCGACTTGTTTTAGAAGGGAAGCTGGGTCATACGGAAAGGATACAAAAGGGATAATTCGTACTCATCAATTTGATAAGGTCGAGATGTTCGCATTTGTTGCCCCAGAAGATTCCGATGATATGTTTGAAACGATGAATATAATTATCGAAGATATTTTAAAGGGGCTTGAAATTCCGTATCAAAAAGTGCTTTTGGCAGCGGGCGATCTGGGGGCAGCAGCTTCTAAAACAGTAGATTACGAATGTTGGTTGCCATCACAAAATAAATATCGTGAAACACATTCTGTTAGCATGACTACCGATTGGCAAGCGAATTTAGCTAATGTTCGTTATAAAGCAGAATCGGGAAATGAAAATGTATATACTCTAAATGGAACGGCAGTTGCAATTGGAAGAATGATAGCTGTGCTTTTGGAAAATCATCAGCAAGAAGACGGCAGTATTAAAATACCTCAATCTCTACATCCATACTTGGGTTTTAAGGAAATTTCATCCCGTTAGAGTTGTCATCCTGAACTTTCCGCCGGCTGGCGGATCAGGATCTTTCGGGGTTATACAATAGGTATAAGATTCTGAAATAAATTCAGAATGACGTAAGAAAAAAATATGAGTTTTTTAGAAAAGCTGCTTGGGGGTGACGGTAATGCTCGTCAGATAAAGCAGTTACAACCAGCAGTTGATCAGATTAATGGCTTGGAGGATAAAGTCCAGGTTTTAAGTGATGATGATTTAAAGAAAAAGACAGACGAATTTAAAGGTCGTTTTGATAAGGGCGAATCTTTAGACGATCTTTTACCCGAAGCCTTTGCTGTTGCTCGTGAAGCTGCTAAAAGGGTTTTGGGGGAGAGAGCTTATGACACCCAGTTAATGGGTGGTATTGTTTTGCACCAAGGTAAGATTTCTGAACTAAAAACGGGTGAAGGTAAAACATTGGCCGCTGTTTTGGCAGTATATCTTAATGCCTTGCCAGGCAAGGGTGTGCATGTGGTCACAGTTAATGATTACCTAGCTAAGCGTGACGCCGAGTGGATGGGCAAGATTTATAAATTCTTAGGGTTATCAGTTGGAAGCATTTTGCATGGCCAGACACCAGCAGAACGAAAAGAAATGTATACCAAGGATATTGTATATGGAACCAATAATGAATTTGGTTTTGATTATTTGCGCGACAACATGGCAATTCGATCCGACAATTTGGTTCAACGCGAACTTAATTTCGCCATTGTAGACGAGGTCGACTCTATTTTAATTGACGAAGCCAGAACCCCGCTTATTATTTCGGCACCAGACGAAGAATCGACGGAATACTACAAGCGCTTTAGTCAACTTGTGCCAGGCCTAGCTGCTGGTGTGGATTATGATGTCGACGAAAAACTAAAATCAGTAGTTTTAACCGAAGGTGGAATCAATAAGGTAGAAAACCTACTTGGTATTAAGGATATTTATGAAAGCGGAGACATAACACTTGCTCATCACATTAATCAAGCACTAAAAGCTTATGCGTTATTTAAAAAAGATCGCGACTATGTAGTAAAGGATGGCGAAGTTGTAATTGTAGATGAGTTTACTGGTCGTCTAATGGTAGGTAGAAGGTATAGCGAAGGATTGCATCAGGCTATCGAAGCCAAAGAAGGAGTAGAAGTTCGTCGCGAGAGCAAAACCCTAGCTACTATTACATTCCAGAACTATTTTCGACTTTATGAAAAATTGTCTGGTATGACAGGTACTGCCAAAACTGAAGAGGAAGAATTTTACAAAATATATGGTCTTGAAGTTATAGTGGTTCCAACTAACAAACCACTTGTTCGAGATGATATGAATGATCTGATTTATGTAAATGAAGCAGCTAAGTTTAAAGCTGCAGTAGTACAAATAAAAGAAATGCATAAAAAAGGTCAGCCAGTGTTGGTTGGTACGATTGCTATAGAAAAATCCGAATTACTTTCAGATATGTTGAAGCAAGAAGGTGTTGTACACAACGTGCTTAATGCTAAGCACCACGAAAAAGAAGCCGAAATTGTAAAAGACGCAGGTAAGAAAGGGGCGGTAACAATTGCTACTAACATGGCTGGTCGTGGTACCGACATTAAGTTGGGCGAAGGCGTGCGAGAACTAGGCGGTCTTCATATTTTAGGCACTGAAAGACACGAATCGCGTCGTATCGATAACCAGCTGCGAGGTCGTGCCGGTCGTCAGGGTGATCCCGGCTCTACTCAGTTTTTAATTTCTCTAGAAGATGATTTGATGAGACTTTTTGGTACCGAACGGATGAAATCAATGATGAAGACATTGAAAGTACCAGAAGATATGCCGATCGAGCACAAAATGATAAGTGGAAGCATTGAAGCTGCACAGAAAAAGGTTGAAGGACACAACTTTGATATTCGAAAGCATGTTGTGCAGTACGACGATGTAATGAATCGTCAGCGCACGGCTATTTATAGGCAACGTAGAGAAATTTTACTTGCTGAAAGTTTGGGAGACAAAATTTGGGAGATGGCAGAAAAAGAAATTGAAGCGATTGTAAATTTTCATGTAGTTGGTATCGATACCAAAACTTGGGAACTCGATAAAATGATTTCTAGTCTTAAACAGTGGTTTGAAGTTTCAGAAGATGAGACAAAAAAGATTAAGGACTTGAAAGATCCCGATGAAATGATTAAATTTATTTCTGAAAAAGCCAAAGAGGTTTATGAAAGCAAGAAGAAAGAAGCGGGGGATGAAACATGGAATCAAGTTGAGAAATCGGTTTATCTTCGAATCATCGATGTTTTATGGGTAGAACATTTGGACGCCATGGTAAAAATGCGCGAAGGTATTTCGCTTTCTGGTTATGCTCAAAAAGATCCCTTGGCCGAATACAAACAAGAAGCCTACACCATGTATCAGCGTCTTTTGGGGGCAATCTCGGGAGATGTTGTCCAGATGATATTTAGAGTAAAAATTCAATCAATTGAAGAACAACAGGTAATGAAAGAGAAGAGACAACTTGCCTTTAAGGGGGCAAAAGAGCCAAAAGGAGATTTTAAAGATGAAGCGAAAGAACTTGACAAAAAAGCTTCATCAAGTTCTAATACGGTAAATAAAAAAAAGAAAGTTGGCAGAAATGATCCATGTCCATGTGGGTCGGGAAAGAAATACAAGAAATGTCACGGTGCTTAATTGTTGACATTAGATAAACTTATAGTTCTAATACACAAAAAACAAACGGCTCATCCACGCCCAAGGCGGGCAAGCCATGAGCCGTTTGTTTTAGAACTCAAAATAGGAGATATGTCAATAATGTAATTAAGTTCTGGGAATATCTGCCCCTACCTGCTGGTAGACAAGTATTGGCACAGCCAGGAATAACGAGCTTTTAGGTTCCCAGAATACTATTTATATATATTGGAAAAATCCGCTACTAGAGTAGAAAAAGATTGACAAGAGTGGGGGATTTCTGGTAACTTAGGACTACTAAAAAGTTAATTCTTTTAGAACCTTAAAGTGTCTAAGAAGGAGATTGATACATCTTGTTGCAAGGATGGAATAATTTCTGCTAGGACGCAGGACTAAAAATAAAAAATAAAAGCAATCTAATACATTTGGGGAAGAACAGTCTTTCCTGAGGTTTGATTGGTTTTTATTTTTATAGTTTTGAGGTTAGCGTTCTGGTGATGCAGAAGAACTATCATTTGAGTTATGTGGTTTTGGTCCTTTTTATTAGAAGGCTTAAGGCTATTTTTGGGTGATAGATCTACTCTTCACTGGAACGCTGATCTCAATCGGCGTCTTAAAAACAAATGACACATGTGCTCGCGCGGCATATGTTGTCGCACCGGAGATCCCGGTGCAAAGGAGGACATAAAATGTCTAACTACATGCGCACCGGGATCTTCGCTATTATCCTGGTGATTATTTCAACTTTTTTGATGAGTTGTGGCGGTGGATCGGGTCCGATCGTACCGCATGATGATCCTGAGCCAACAATTATTACGATCATTCAGGATGATCGTGTGGAAGCGTGGAGGTTACAATTGACCGACACGAACTTCAAGCCTGGTGGAAGGAGCATATACGAATATATGCCCATTTCTCAGAAAATTATTGATATCTATCCAGATCAAACTCGGAATCTTCAGTATCGGCTTGAAGGTCGTATTGACGGTCGTTGGTTTCTGTACACAGGTATAGATACCGCTCGTCTCGACGTGAGGCAAGTTGGTATCGAAAGTGGTGTAGAGGCGCCAATGTTGGCATCCTCACCACCGCATGATTCTGCATTTACTGATCGTCTGACATGGCCCGTGGCAATACATAGTGGTACGGGGGTTCTTGCTTTCGTAGCCACGGTATATGACGAAGATTTGAATAATGACGACACAGGAATTCTGTGTTATCTGCACTTCAATCTACGTCTTAATGCTTCATCTGATCCGCAGGAGGACCCACCTTACCAGGAAACTTGTCGAGACATTCATCCCACAAGGGAAGCCATTGATGGCTATTGGTGGGATTGTATTAACAATGATTGGGTCAATACAGGTGAGTTGGTTGATCCACTTTCGGAAGACCCTGATTTGATCGGAAGATGGTACGAAGGATCAAGTCCGAGGGATGTTGATTCTGACGGTGATGTTATCACCATTGAATTTGGGACTGAAATCCCGCTGATGTGGTTTTGGCGGTTTGCCGACATGACCACGGAAGATATTCTGTCATCGCAGGTAACTTTTGATGACACCGGTCTTATAACCCCATTTTGGGTGTGGGTCGGAGATGGGTTGCTCCATGCTTTAACCGATAACGGGAATGAGTCCTACACTTACCTCGACGTGGGTGAGTGGGACCTTAATTTCTCTTCGCCGGGGACATATGGAGAAGTGGTAACCTACCATGTGGCCTTGAGGGTTGTTGAACAACACTCAGGTCAGTCAGTTAGTTTGCCTGTTGGGTCTGTTGTACTCCATAGCGACGGAACGATTTCCCAATATTAACGATTAACGCAGTTTCTTGTTTGTGCGATCCTGTAGCGATGTCGGGTATTAATATCTGCAGGATCATGTACTTTCTCCTCCCTCCCACCACACTCGATGGACAGTGGTGGGTAGACACAAATTAGTGCGGGAACGAATTTCGTTCCCGCCTTGCCTCCTGATTGTTTCTTCATTTAAGTACAAGTTGAAGTTTCCCCCAAGCTTGGACTGGTGCTAGAAGAAGCAATCAGAAGGCAAGGATATATTTGTAAGGTTAATAAAATGAATTTTATTAAGTCTGTTTATTATCGTTTGCGTAGAATTAAAAAAGCTATGCGTAATTGGAAGAAATTTGGGGTAATTATATTTGGAAGCATATTTTTGCTTGCTAATTTAATACCTGCATCGCAATTGGCAGATGCTGCTACTCCAAAACTCACATACCTTTATACCAATCCAGCAACTCTTTCTATTGAAGAGGGTAAGAGTTACCAGTTTCACTACATAGCTGAAGACCAAAACCATAATCCTATTACAGTTACTCCAAGCTGGACTATGGCTAAAATTGCAGCTGGTAGTATTACCCAAGATGGTGTATTCACAGCAAGTAACAGCATTGGTACTTATACTAATGCTGTTAAGCTATCTGCTGGTGGTTTAGTTACTTTTGCGAAGATAGTTATTAGTGAGTCTGACTCTGGTAATGAAGATCCCGATATTGGTGATCCAGTAATTGGTCCAGACCCAACACCAGCCCCTAAACTAACCTATCTTTATACCAATCCAGCAACTCTTTCAATTGAAGAAGGTAATAATTACCAATTCCACTACATAGCTGAAGATCAAAACCATAATCCAATTCCCGTTAATGCTAGTTGGTCTATGGCCAAGCCTGCAGCTGGTAGTATTACCCAAGATGGTGTATTCACAGCAAGCAATGGCATTGGTACTCATACCAATGCTATCAAGCTATCTGCTGGTGGTTTAGTTACTTTTGCGAAAATTATTGTGACTGAAGGAGAAGAGGTTATTCCTCCACCTACTCCAAAACTTACATACCTTTATACCAACCCAGCAACTCTTTCAATTGAAGAAGGTAATAATTACCAATTCCACCACATAGCTGAAGACCAAAACCATAATCCAATCTTAGTTAATGCTAGTTGGTCTATGGCCAAGCCTGCTGCTGGTAGTATCACTCAAAGTGGTGTGTTTACAGCAAGTAATAATATTGGTACTTATACTAATGCTATTAAGCTATCTGCTGGTGGTTTAGTTACTTTTGCGAAAATTATAATTACCGAAAAAGTAGAAGAACCAAGGCTTAATTCTGTTCAGGTTAGCCCAGCATCTACAAGTTTGTATTTTGGCGAGCAAGGTCAGTTTATAGCATCGGCTTATGATCAGTTTGGCAATAAACTCAACGATGTAAACTTTAGCTGGTCACTTACAGATAATTCTATTGGTAGTATCGGAAGCAATGGTTTATTCACCGCCGATAACAAGGCTGGTAATTTTACCGGTGTCGTAAGGCTTAAGGGTACAAGAGACGGTATTAATAAATATGCTTATGCTTCTATCGAGGTTTTGGCAAAGGAACAACCTCCAGTAACAACAGTGCTTTCTAGCCTTGTGCTAACTCCAAGTTATTCAGAACTTGATAAGGGTGTAGGTAAGCAGTTTAGCGCTACAGCATATGACCAAAATGGTAATGTCTTAAATAATTTAACCAGCTTTTACTGGGAAGTTGTAAATGGTGGTGGAAGCATTAACCAAATTGGTTATTTTAACGCAGGTAATGTAGATGGAACGTTTAGTAACACAGTAAAAGTTACTGCAAGCTATGATGGTATAAATCTTACAGATTTTGCCACTGTAGTTGTACTGCCAGGTACTATTACTACAAGTTATTTGGTAAGTGTTGGGCTTGTTCCGTCTTCAATTAATCTAGATAGATATGGAAACTATCAGTTCCAGGCTGTTGCTTATGACCAAAATGGCAATGTCATTAACAGTACTACTACTTTTTACTGGGAAGTAATTAATGGTGGTGGAAGTATTAATCAAACGGGTTACTTTACCGCAGGAAGTGCTACTGGCACATTCGGTAATACCGTAAAGGTTACGGCAAGCCGTGCTGGTATAACAAAAACCGATACAGCTACAGTTACTGTAAGTGGAGTTACTACTCAAAATGTTATTGATCGTGTTGAGATTTCTCCAACCAGTGTTACCTTACGTATTGGATATTATTACGATTTCAATGCTCAGGCCTACGATGTAAACGGCAATGCCTTAACAAGTGGAGTTAGTTATGATTGGTCTGTAATTACCGGTCCAGGTACTATTAATCAGAATGGTTACTTTACTGCCGGCAACTATGAAGGAACTGCAACTGTTCAGGTTAGAGCAACTCATGGCAACATTAGTAAATATGCTTTGGCTACTGTATATGTTGATGATAATGATGATCCAAATTACGGTGATGAAATTCGTTATGTAAGGATTACTCCTTCCGTAGCGTATCTTTCACCAGGTCAAGCAATAGATTTCGATGCACAAGCCTATAACTATCGTGGCCAAGCTATTAGTGCTAGTTACATTTGGGAGCTAAATAGAACAATTGGTCATATCGATCAAAATGGTTACTTTAGAGCAAGCTCAAATGCTTATACTGGTACATATAGCAATGCCGTTAAGGTAAGAGCTTATAGTGGTGGACGCGAAAGAGTTGATTATGCCGACGTTATCATTTCTGGTGGTGGTAATAATGATTACAACTACTCACTTTCTGCATCGCTTAACGCTACAGATGATAACGGTGGCAGTGTTGAGGAAGGCGATGTTATTACCTACAAGCTAGATATTAACAACTTCCGTAATCGTGCCGTAACAAATGTTAATATTACCTTTGATATCCCAGAATACACTCGCTTTGTTTCTGTAACTTCTACCGATGGTACTCCAACAGTGGCTGGTAACTCAGTCCGCTATAATGTTGGGTTTATCCATTCTGGGTACAGCAAACACTTAACTGTAAAGGTAAGAGTTGATAGCTCTGTCCCGTCTGATGCAGTAGTTCGTGGTAAAGCGCTTGTATGGGCCTCAGAAATTAATAGCTTCTGGGTATATGCCAATGATTTATATGTAAATGGTGGCGGTTATTATACTCCAGGGTACACCGACCCATTGGTACCAACTGGTGGTGCTATGGATTGGATTTTCGCATCATTGATTGGCTTAATGGCAACACTAATTACTCGTAGATTCATTCCTTCTCTAAACTAAATTAATCTGTTTAAAAAACAGTCTAAAACCCGGAGGTTGGCTCCGGGTTTTAGTTTATAAATTTTTTTCGTTACCCATTTGTTCCGCCAAACGGGTAACACCCAAAGGCGGGCCCATTCACAAATTACTATCTGTAATATAAAAATATATCTTTCTGGCTTACGGCAAACTCCTCGCAAAGCTCGTCAGACATACCTTCGCCAATGATAATTTTTATTACAGATAACGTAATTTGCTCAATGGAGTTAAGATACAAGCTATTATTTTAAATGGTTATTTATTTTTTTCTAAAGAAGATTGTCCAATACTTTTGGAGTCCTGCTTTTTGCAGCGCTTTCCATCGATGATTGCCGTCTGGAAGAACATTGCTTTGCCCTTCCCAATCAGTCGAAATTAGTGGAGGAGGTTCCCATCCACCCAAAATCGCTTCTTTCATTGCGTTAGAGTCTTTTTCCCAGTTTGGTTTATAAAACTCTTCACCTTCTTCTGAGCTAACCATAGGGGTTAGCTTGTTCAAGTCAAACAGTATTGGGCCTGTCCACTCAAGAGTACCTTCTTTTTCAAATTCTTTGATTTTGTCGGCGGTTGTTTGATTTCCGCCGATACCTTCCAAGAATTGGATTGCCCAATCCCGTAGTTTGCCTTTTTTTGCTGCTGCCTTGGCAGATGCAACAGTGAACGTATTGTTTTTGCCATCCATGTTTATATTATAACTATTGCATTTTAGGTTTTGTGTGCCGAAGGGATGGAATTTCTTAAACGGCTCATGAATGAGCCGTTTAAGTTTTGCGGTTCTTTTTGGCTATAATTAATGTATGAAGGAATTAAAGTTGTCGCTCGAAGAAGCGCTTGATCAATTTACTAGATTGCGGAGGTATCTTTGACCTTCCTAAATTAAAATCTCGAAACACAGAACTAGAATCCAAAATGAGTCAGCCTGAGTTTTGGCAGGATCAGGCAAAAGCACAAGAACTTACAAAAGAGTTTGAGCAAAATAGGAAGCTAGTAGAAGAAATAGAGGATATAGATAGTAAGTTGTCTAGTCTTTCACAGGTAATGAAAGGTGAGGATTTTTCGTCTACCGATGAAGCAGCAGTGGCTCTGCTTTCGGATTTACAAAAAAGGTTAGACAATGTTGAGACTCAAACAGTTCTAAACGGTAAATATGATAAAGCCGATGCTTATCTATTTTTACATAGTGGTACCGGAGGGGTAGATGCGGCCGATTGGACAGAAATGCTTTTAAAAATGTATTTAAAATATGCTAATCGCAGGGGTTGGGAAGCTAGTGTAATAGATAAAGCGATAGGGAATGAAGCGGGTATAAAATCGGCTACTGTCAAAATAACAGGGGATTTAGTGTATGGTCTTTTGAAAGCAGAGAAAGGTGTACATAGACTTGTTCGTCTATCTCCATATAATGCGCAGAATTTAAGACAAACATCCTTTGCTTTGGTAGAAGTTATCCCAGATCTTGGAGAAATTCAAGAAGTCGATTTACCAGAAAAAGATTTGCGCGTAGATGTGTTTAGGTCATCTGGTCATGGGGGACAGTCTGTTAACACTACAGACTCGGCTGTGCGTATAACTCACTTACCAACCAAAATATCGGCTTCGGTTCAAACCGAGCGTTCACAGACCCAGAATAAAGAAATAGCGATGCGGCTTCTTAAACACAAGGTGTATTTATTGCAGCAAGAAGAGAGGGAAGACGCCGAGCGCGATTTAAAGAGTGCAGATCAGTCTGGTGATTTTGGGCACCAGATAAGATCCTATGTTTTGCACCCATACCAGCAAGTGAAAGATCACAGAAGTGATTTTGTGACTACTCAAGTTAAAGAAGTTTTGGAAGAAGGTTTTTTGGACGAGATAATAAATAGCGTCATTTTGCACTTAAAAGATAAGTTAGGCTAAAACTTGTCTTTTAAAAATTAATTTATTCTTTTGTCACCCATTTACTTGTCCAAATGGGTGACGCCCAAATGACATCCCAGAAGTTTTGTCTCAATATTTAATACAAAACTGCTTTACTGCTCTCGGCGAACTCTCCCAACAAGTCGGGATCAAACAGCGCCTTCACAACAGCAGTTTTATGAATATTTATCGTCAAAACTCCTAAGGGCAGGATTAACTTATAGTAAAAATCTAAACGGCTCATCGGATGAGCCGTTTAAAAAATGATATATCAACCTGTTAAAATGTATAATGTAATAATGAAAGCAATGTAAATGATTCAATTTAACCGCGTAACCAAACACTACGGAACAGTAAAAGCACTTGATGGGGCGAGTTTTTCAATACAACCCAAAGAGTTTATTTCACTTGTAGGGTCTTCGGGGGCAGGGAAGTCTACAATTATTCAATTGCTAACTTGTAAAGAGTATCCAACTTTTGGCCAAGTGACTATCGATGGTAAGGATATACATTTATTAAAAAAATCATATTTACCATATTATCGTCGGCAAATTGGAGTTGTTTATCAGGACTTTAAATTGCTCCAGAATAAAACAGTGTTCGAAAACGTAGCATTTGCTTTAGAGGTAACAGGAGTGCCAGAAGAAGAAATCCGTACTGAGACAGCAAAAATGTTGCAGCTGGTTGGGCTTAAATCTAAGGCAAATAATTTTCCACACGAGCTTTCTGGTGGAGAGGCACAGCGTGTGGCAATTGCCAGAGCACTTGTTTTACATCCACGGCTACTAATTGCTGATGAGCCTACAGGGAATTTGGATCCTCATAACGCGTGGGAAATTACACAGCTTCTGTTAAAAATTAATCGTCTTGGTACGACAGTAATTTTAGCAACTCATAATCGCGAAATCGTAGATGCTATTGGCAAACGAGTTATATCCATGAAAGACGGTAAGATAATTAGCGATAAGCGTTATGGTAAGTATTGCCTAAGTTAAATTTATGCAAATCATACTTCGAATATTAAAGACATCGTGGCAAGGGCTGTTTAGAAACGGTTGGTTATCGTTAGTTGCAATTTTTATAATAACCCAAGTCCTTTTGCTAGTTGGTTTGTTTGTAAGTTTAAATATTGGAATAAATTATGCAATTTCTGAGATCGCAGACAGGATTGATGTAGCAATATTTTTTGAGGACTATGCCACCGAAAACAACATTCTTGCATTTCAAGACAAGATTAAAACTACTTCGGGGGTAAAAGAACTAAAATACATATCTTCTGGCGAAGCTAAGGAAAGATATTTGGAAAATAGTCAGTATAACCAACAACTTTTAAACTTGGTGGGTGAAGACGAGAGCTTTTTCCCAGCTAGTATTGAAGTACGGGTAACTAATCCAGAGTTAATTGAGCAGGTAGTCGGTAAAATCAAAGAATCGGATGATAGTAGATTAATTTCGGCCACTAGTCTTGAGAAAAATCAAACTATTATAGAGAGGCTTCGCAAATTTAATCGTTTGCTTGCTTACGGCAATTTAATATTAAGTGTGATATTGCTTATCATCGCTCTTATGATTATCTTTAATACAATTCGTATGACTATTTTTACTCGTAAGGAAGAAATAGAAATTATGAAGTTGGTTGGAGCAACGGATTGGTATATCCGTTGGCCATTTATTATCGAAGGTATTTTTTATGGAATAATTGGAGCAATAGTGGCATTCTTGTTGACGATAGGATTATTCAGGTTAGGAATATGGCTTCTGGGAGCGGAATATTGGACATGGCAAACTCTTTCGCTTGAGAATGGAATGTTTAATTGGCAGCTTTTTGTGCAGATTTTTGTAATCCAGTTCATATTTGGTATCTTAGTTGGCGCTATAAGTAGTTATTTTTCAACAAGAAGGTATTTGCGAATATAAAATTCACCCCGTTGGAAATTACGGATATGAAAAATTTATTTAGTAAATTTAGTACAGTGAATAATTCAAGACATCCTATTTCTAACGGGGTGAAGACTAGATGTTTTGTTTTAGGATTAAGTTTGGTATTTTTTTGGGTATCGAGTTTTTCGTTCGTATCTGCCGATACACTTTCAGATAAACAATATGAATTAAAAAAAATTCAAGAAAAAATTGCCGAACACGAAAAGGTTTTATCTAAAGTTAGGCAAGAAAAACTTACATTAAATAATCAAATACAAATAATTGATGCCGAAATTATTTCGGCTCAGTTAGCTTTAGAAAGCGTAGAGGCCGAGATCGGTACAATTTCTTTAGAAAAACATTTTATAAACAAAGATTTAGTTGAATTGGAGGAACAGGCATTACGAAGTCGGTTAGAGTTAAAGCAAGCAATTAGGGCAAACTATATGTATAGTCAGGCTAGCCCGATAGAGATTTTACTTGGTGCCGATAGCGTTGCAGATTTCATGAGTCAAGTTGAGTATCTTGATATAGTGCAAGACAAAATTTCGGAAAACGTATCTCTTTTAGAAGAGGCAAAAAAAGAGTTGTCTATTAAAAAAGAGCTTTTGGAGAATAAGGATAAGCGTCTTCAAGAAATAAAACAGCAAAAAATAATTGAAGAGCAAAGTTTGCAAATTCAAATCAATTCCAAAAGCAGAATCGTTGATGAACTTAAGCTTAGCGAGACAGAATATCAAGCAAGACTCGAAGAGGCTAAAAAGGAACAGCAAAAAATAGATGCCGAAATCGCAGAGATAATCAGGCAAATTAGTCAGGGTAGTACCTATACTGGTGAACAAAAGCTTTTTTGGCCGATTAATTCTCGTAGAATTACAGCTACTTTCCATGACCAAGGTTATGCTAGGCGTTTTGGTTTAGAGCACAATGCTATAGATGTGGCTACACCTCAGGGTACTCCAATAAGATCGCCAGCTAGTGGGGTGGTATCAAAGGTGCGAGATGGCGGTATGGGGTTAAGCTATTTGGTGATTAATCACGATAATGGTTTAGCTACAGTTTATTTGCATATTTCAAGATTCGCTGTATCTACTGGTGCAAGAGTTGGCGCAGGTCAGGTGATTGCCTATAGCGGGGGAACGCCTGGTACACCTGGGGCAGGGTGGCTTACTACCGGACCTCACCTTCACTTCGAGGTATGGCTTGATGGAATTGCTCGTAATCCTTTGGCTTATTTGGTAGGGTAGATTTATGTGGAATAATGGGAAATCATCGTGGATTGGTATAATAATCATCTTAACCATTGTTTGGGGTAGTGGTTATTGGTTTGGGGTAACTAAAGGTTATTACCAAAGAATAGACAGTCAAAATCTTTGGCTTAGTTGGCGCCAAAATATTGCTGGTTACGAAAGTGTACCAAATATTGGTCTTTACTCCGATGTAATCGATCTTTTGGAAGACAAATACTATGGCGATATCGATTACATAGATCTTTTGTATGGAAGTATAAAAGGAGCAGTTGATTCGGTTGGAGATAGTTATACTTCTTTTGCCGATCCTGGTGAAAGCAAAGAGTTTTTTAGCAATTTAAACGGTACATACGAAGGGGTAGGGATAGAATTGGACATAATTGATGATCGTTTGGTGATAGTGTCTCCCTTAGAAGGTTCGCCAGCCAAAACAGCAGGGCTACTTCCTAAAGATGAAATTTTATCAATTGATGGGGTAAGCGCAATTGGTATGACACTCCCCGAAGCGGTTAAAGCAATTCATGGTACTCGTGGAACGGCGGTAGATTTTATTATAAATAGGGTAGACGAAGATCCATTCGAGGTTTCGGTTACGCGTGATGTTATTCGTATTCCAAGTGTACAGTTAGTTGAGTTTAGGGGAGATATGGCAATTATGGAAATTGCTAAATTTAGCAACGACACAGAAAAATTATTTAATAGAACCGTTAGCGATATTCTAAAGAAGGGTTCTAAGGGTGTGGTTGTAGATTTGCGGAATAATCCCGGTGGTTTTTTAGATGTTGGAGTAAAGGTTACAAATGAGTTTTTGGACACCGGCATGATTGTAGAGGAAAGATTCAAATCCGGAAAAACCATTCCATTTTATTCTGATGGATCAGGGAGACTTGCGCATTTGCCAATAGTGGTTTTGGTTAACAACGGTAGTGCTTCGGCTTCAGAGATTTTGGCTGGTGCTCTTCAGGATAATAATCGTGGCTCTGTGATGGGTATGCCAACCTATGGTAAGGGCAGTGTTCAGGAAATTGAACAATTACCAGACGGATCTTCACTTCGTGTAACGGTAGCTCATTGGTATACACCTCTGGGGCGTTCGATTAGCCAAGAGGGGATCTTACCTGATATATTAATAGAAGAAGGAGAGAGTGATACACCAGATATTCAGCTAGAGGGGGCAATTGCTGAACTTAAGAAATTAATTAGTAAGCAATAGAGTATGAAAGTAATTCTTACAAAACAAGTCCCTGGGTTAGGTCAACCAGGAGATATCAAGAATGTGGCCGATGGTTATGCCAGAAATTTTTTGTTAATAAGAGGTTTGGCAGAATTTGCTACTTCAGATAAAGTTAAGGAATTAAAGACCAAGACTCAAAGAAAAGAGGAGGCTAAATCAACCGAAATGTCTGTTTGGGATGAGGTTTTGACTAAGCTTCCAAAAGCAAATCTAAACTTTAAAAAGAAGGCTAGTAAAACAGGAAAATTATTTGCAGCTATCTCTCCTAAGGATATGGCAGCTGGTTTGAGCAAATATTTAGGTGTGGAAATTTCTGAAACAGCTATATCTACCGAGTTACCAGTAAAACAATTAGGTGAGCATATGGTTGGATTAAATTTGGACGATACTCACAAAGGTGAATTTAAGGTAACGGTCGAAGCAAATGAGTGATGTTATGAAAGATATAGTGGCGTTATCGAAACGTCGCGGGATTATTTACCCAAACTCCGAGATTTATGGAGGTTTTGCAAATACCTGGGATTACGGTCCATATGGAGTACTTTTAAAAAACAATGTAAAGGCGGCTTGGTGGAAAGAAATGGTGCAAAATCGATCGGATATTATTGGTCTTGATAGCGCTATACTTATGAATCCAAAGGTTTGGGAAGCATCTGGTCATCTTAAAGAATTTAGTGATCCTTTGGTGGACTGTAAAAAATGTAAGGAGCGTTTTAAAGGTGACGATATTAAAGAAGAGAGTTGTCCAAACTGTGGCGGCGAGCTGACAGAACCAAGGACGTTTCACCTGATGTTTAAAACTTTTGCAGGTCCTGTGGAGGATGAAACTAATACAGTTTATCTTCGACCAGAAACTGCTCAAGGTATTTTTACTAATTTTAAAAATGTATTAGATTCTACCCGGGTAAAACTTCCATTTGGAATTGCCCAGATTGGCAAGGCTTTTAGAAACGAAATTACACCAGGTAACTTTACTTTTAGAACTCGCGAGTTCGAACAGTTCGAGCTCGAATACTTTGTATATCCAGATGCAGCAGATAAGGCTTTTGAGGATTGGAGACAAACAAGACTAGATTGGTATAAAGACTTGGGTATAAATCCCGAAAAACTTAAACTTACAAATCATCCCTCTAGTGATTTGGCTCACTATGCTAAAGCAGTGAGCGATGTAGAATATGAATTCCCATTTGGTTGGTCGGAACTGGAGGGGATTGCCAATCGTACCGATTTTGACTTAAAGCAGCACCAAGAAGTAAGTGGAGAAAAGTTAAGTTACACAAATAACGAGGGTGAAAAAATAATGCCATTTGTAATTGAGCCGTCGGGTGGTGTCGATAGGGCAGTACTTGCGTTTTTGGTAGATGCCTACAGCGAACAAGAAGTAAAAGACGGTAAAAGGGTTGTGCTTTCTCTCCACCCAAAACTTGCTCCAATAAAGGCAGCAATTTTGCCCTTGGTTAAAAAAGACAAAGAGTTGGTAAAACTCGCAGCTAATATTTATAACGATTTAAAGTCAGAATTTTTTGTAGAATATGACGAAGACGGAACAATAGGTAAAAGATATAGAAGACAAGACGAAATAGGAACTCCATTTTGCATTACTGTAGATGGAGATTCTTTGGAAAATGACACTGTGACAATTCGTCATCGTGATGACATGTCTCAGGAAAAGATGAATGTATCAGATCTAAAAAACTGGTTAAAAGACAAGCTGTAGATGCTTAAATAACTTTAAATTAAACGGCTCACTAGGTGAGCCGTTTAAATAATTAATGTTTTTTTAAGTTTTAGCGTTTAAAGAAGCTTTTTATAGCTGTCCAGATCCCCACAAAGAAGTTTCCAATTGGTTTGACTATGTTTTGAATTGTTTGCATAACGGGTGATGGACTGCTAAAACCAGATGGACCATCTCCGTCATTTAGGGCTTCACAATCTTGATGGGTTATACATTGGTCATGTCCACCCCCTTCAACTTCTGTACAACTTTGTCCTTGGCAAACAAAATGAGTTTCCCTGTAGTCTGGTGGCACAACTTCGCCTCCACCACCATCATTTCCTGGGCTTTCTCCACCACAATCAGAATGTTTGGTGCATTGATCTGTGCCTTCGCCTTCAATTTCTATACAGTTATTGCCAGATCCACATTCCCAGTGAGTATTATTAAATGGATCGTCGGGTTCTGGTGACCCTCCGTCATTATCACCTGGGTTATCGTCTGGATTGCTTCCGTCGGGATCGGTTCCATCTTCTTCATCGGAATCGCCGCCCCCTCTTTTGCCTTCGCAGTCTGAGGCAGATTGGCACACGTCTTCACATTCGTAAGCGAACTTTGAGCTAACACATGACCAAGCTGTTTCGCCACCGTTGCTGCTAGTTCCACTGCAAATATTACAATAATATTCCTCGTCTTCATCGTCGAGAGTATCTGGGGCAATCGAATTTATTTGTTCAAATAGTTCACCGGAAAACCACGAATCTTCAGTAGTTAAATTATTGCCGGTATTCATCGTCCCTGAAGTAAATTGGGCGCTGGCTAGGTTGGTTAGACTAACCCAAATGATAATTAACAGTAAAACGGCAATTATTTCTAACGCGTGTTTCTTTAAAATATCCATATTAAATAATAAGATGTTATAACAACGCCTTTATTGTAATAGAAATGGTATTAAAAAACGAGCGCTAAGGCGCTCGTTGATTTTTAAAGTATGGTGCTATGTATCCAAAGTTGCTTGCTCCAATTTGGGTAGCTGGATCTTTAGGGTAATCGCGCATCACCCTATCAGAGTACCAATCATCTAAGTTACAAATTGTACAAATGTTGTGACTGGTATTGATGTTTTTTGCGTCTACTTCATGGTACAAAAGAATCGCATGGATAAGTTTACCCCACAAAAAGGCTTTTTTGCTTTCGTTAGATCCATTCGTGATAAAGGGATCGACATCGAAATCTGGGTATTCTGAATTGATTCTATTTTTCAATCTTGATGCATCTAGTTGGCCTTTGGTTTCAGTGTATTCGTAACACTTACATCCGCCACCACCGGCCGAAGGACCTATAGATAACCAGCATTTTGAAGAATCAACAAGATGAAACAGATCCTTTAAAATGGATCCTCGGAATTTAGTTTGGTCGCCGTAACCAAACAAGGTTTGGTTACTAAGATGGGCCGTAAATAAAGTACCATCTGAAGTTCCGCCAATGATTGGTACGCAATCTCTCACCCTTACGGTGAGAAAATTGATAACTCCTTCCGAAAATGCATTTTTTAAGACAACGCTGTCTCCAGACCAGTATCTGAGTCTGTGATCAACCAATTCGTTTACTGGGAATTGTCTTTCGATGAAAGCAATGATTCCAGTATGGTCGCTACCTGGTACCAATACTACACCAGGTTCTGTAATGGGTAGTAGTTTTTTAATCTTGGTTCCATGTGCTGGATCTAGAGATGGATTGCCGGGTCCAGGTTCTGTCCAGCCGATTGGTTTACCAATGAAACCATACTGAATCTCCAGTTTGTTTCCAGGAAGCACCGTGGTTTCTTTTATTATCAAATTTCTTCACCTCCTTTGGTGGTCGATAGTTTTCATAAGTGTAGGCCTATTTTACAGGTTTGTCAAAAGATAAATATTCTTATCTGGGAGCGTAAAATTATTTAGTGGGGATATCTAGGGTAGACAAGGGGGCGAGGTGGTTTATAATATTATCGATGTGGAGAAAGGTGGGGATAAGTGGTAAGTAAAAGTGGATAAATGTTTATAGGAGAATATTCGCATACGGTTGATGAGAAAAGCAGGCTTGCAATCCCTATCAAGTTTCGTCCAGAACTGGCCTCAGGTGCGGTAGCAACGAAAGGATTGGATGGCTGTTTGTTCCTTTATACACTCGGTGAATGGCAGAAGTTAGTCGATAGGCTAAATACGATGCCAATATCACAAAAAAATGCTCGTGCTTTTTCCAGATTAATTTTAGCTGGGGCTATGGATGTAGCTCTCGATAAACAAGGTCGTGTGATCCTTCCTAAGTATTTATTGAAGTATGCCGGGATAAAAAACTCGGTAGTCGTTACAGGATTATTTAATCGTTTAGAAATTTGGGACACAAAGATTTGGGAGAAATACAAAGACAAGACAGAAAAAGAAAGTGACGATTTGGCCGAGCAACTCTTTATATAGTAATTAACCTTTTGAAATTTAGGGCAGGTAGCAAGGCTACAATTAGGAATTATTCCATCCTTGCAACAATTAGCCAACAATATTTCACACCTCCTAAGTGAAACTACAAATTCCCTCCACCCAAGGGAAGGCAAATAAAAAGTCGCCTGGCTGCCTGCCAATAAAAATAAGCTTATGCATGTTGCAGTACTGAAAGATGAGGTCTTGGGGGTCTTAAGCCCCAAGCCGGGTGAAATTTTTGTTGATGCAACGCTTGGAGCAGGAGGACATGCAAAAGAAATAATAAACAAACTTTCCGGAAAGGGGATACTAATTGGTATCGATCGCGATAAGGAAGCGATAAACAAAATAAATGAAAATTTACGTAATACAAAACCCGACATTCAATTTCATACTGTACACGGTAGTTACCGTGATGTTAATGACCTCTTGGAGAGTGTCGGATACCGAAGCGTTGACGCAATATTACTTGACCTTGGTTTATCGTCTGATCAGCTAGCAGCGAGCCGAGGTTTTTCATTTTTGGAAGATGCACCTTTGGATATGCGCTTTAGCGAGGATGAAAACATTCCTACCGCTGCTGACATATTAAATGGCAGTACAGAAAGGGAATTGGCTGATATTTTTTGGCAGCTTGGGGAAGAACGAAGTAGTCGAAAAATTGCCAAAGCAATTATACAAAAACGCAAAAAGAAAAAGTTTGAGAAAACATCCGACCTAGTAGACTTGATTACCAAGGTTAAGGGCAGTAGACGCGGCAAGATTAATCCGGCAACTAAAGTTTTCCAAGCCTTAAGAATAGCCGTTAACGATGAGCTAGGAGGTTTAAAAGAAGTCCTTCCTAAAGCAATAAAATTGCTTAACCCCGGCGGAAGACTTGCTATTATAAGCTTTCACTCTTTAGAAGATAGAATAGTCAAACACTTTTTTAAAAAAGCTTCTGAACAGGATTTAGTAAAATTACTCACTAAAAAACCAATTACTGCAACAAAAGAAGAAATTATAGATAACCCAAGATCGCGTAGTGCGAAACTCCGAGCTATAGAAAAGATATAATATGAAACAATTTAATTCACCTAAAAAAGGAACACATGTCAAAGTTGGGAATGCTTCAGTCCCAACGACTTCGATTTTGTTGTTTGTTGCCCTTCTGGTCTCCTATATTGTAGTGATCAATGTTGTTTCCACTAAAGGTGCCCAAATCCAATCATTAGAGGTTAGTAAAAAAGGTTTGATGGCTGAGAATGAAAGATTGGAAGTGGAAGCAGCTAGACTTCAGTCTTTAGCTGTTATCGAGGAAGGAGCTACCGAGCAGATTGAAATAGGTAATAACTTGGACGAAGTGGATGAAATATCTTTTGTCGATGAAGATTTGGAAGAAGAGATAAAGTTTGTTCCTAAAATGGTGCAAACAGAGTGGCTTAACTATATCGAAGATACAGATGTAATTGCTTCTCGGTAAACTATCTTAAATTTATATAGATTTTTAAAGGCTCAGTTGATTGAGCCTTTAAAAAAATAGAGATTATTTACCAATCTTACCCTCTAGAACAGTAGTTTATAATAGTCATATGGCGTATAACGCTCCTAACGAGCCTCTCCAAATACAAAGAATGAATCTGTTGGCACTGATTTTTGCCATAGTTTTGATGTTAATTTTGGGGAGAGCTTTTCAAAGACAGATTATAGAATATCCCACCTTTCAGGCTTTGGCTCAAGAACAACATCTGGTAAACGAAAATATTCCGGCCAAACGAGGGAAGGTTTTGGTTTATGATCCTCAATTAGAAAGTTATTATCCACTAGCTACTAATGTGTCTTTATATAGTTTGAATGTTGTGCCAACTCAAGTTAAACAACCAGAATTGGTAGCGGCTAAGTTGATGCCTTATTTGGAAAGTGTGACTCATGAGGAGTTGATACAAGTTCTAACATCTGGCAAAGTATGGGCACCACCCCTAAAGCGTAAGGTGGGTGTAGAAGAAAAAGATGCTATTTTAGAGCTTGATTTGGATGGAGTAGTATTTAGGACAGAAGAATATCGATATTATCCAGAAGATAATTTGGCCTCTCATATTTTGGGTTTTGTTAATCGCGATAGAGTTGGCCAATATGGAGTAGAGGGATATCTAACACAAGAATTAAGTGGTATTTCTGGCATTGCCGAAGTAGAAAAAAGTTCGCTTGGATCACAGATCACAATCGGTAGACGCAATATAACCTTGGCCGAAGATGGGGCCGATGTTGTCTTGACTATAGATAGGGCAGTTCAGTATTTTGTTGAGAAAAAGCTGAAAGAGTCGGTTGAAGAACACGAAGCTACAGGAGGGACGGTAATTATTATGGAGCCAAATACTGGTCGAATAATTGCCATGGCAGCTTATCCAGACTTTAATCCTAATTTCTATAATGAATTTCCGTTAGAGAACTTTACCAACTCAAATGTATCTTTGGTGTATGAGCCGGGTTCGGTTTTTAAGGTTCTTACTATGGCAGCAGGTATTGATGCCGGTTTGGTCGCACCAAATACTGTTTATACCGACGAAGGTGAGCTTACAATTGGTGAGGATACCATCCGAAATGCTGATCTCAAGGCGCATGGTAAACAAACAATGACCCAAGTTTTGGAAAAATCTTTAAACACAGGAGCAGTATTTGTTGTAGAAAAACTTGGTCGTCAGCTTTTCTATAAATATTTGATCGATTTTGGGTTTGGAACAATTACCAATGTAGGATTGTCTGGTGAGGTAGCAGCTGGGGTTCGTCCATTTCGTTCGTGGCCAGAACTTGATATGGCTTCGATGTCCTTTGGGCAAGCTATTGCTGTAACTCCGATGCAATTACTCGCTTCAGTTGGAGTAATAGCCAATCAGGGTAAATTAATGCAACCTCATGTTGTAGATAAAATAGTTTACCCATCGGGGGCTGTATCGATTGACGACAAAATTGTAAAAGAAGTTATAAAGCCACAAACGGCACAGCTTGTTTCGGCCATGATGGTGAATGTAGTTGAAAAAGGTCATGGTAAATCGGCTGGTGTACCAGGTTATCGGGTAGCCGGTAAAACTGGTACGGCTCAGATTGCTAAAAATACTGGTGGATATGAGAAGGATTATACTATTGGTACTTTTGTTGGTTTTGCTCCCGTAGAAAAGCCAAGATTTGTTATGCTCACTAGGATTGATCGTCCCGAAGGTACGAAATTTGCCGAAAGTTCAGCAGCACCATTATTTGGTGATATAGCAAAGTTTCTAGTAAATTATTATCAGATACCCCCCAGATAAATAAATGTTAAGAAATACACTCAAAATTTGGCTAAAAATTATTGCAAGCAAGGTTTTAAATAAGTATAAACCGCGCATCATTGCAATTACTGGTAGCACTGGCAAAACTAGCACCAAAGATGCAATTTCAACTGTAATGTCTGGCAAAGATATTGCGGGGACAAAAGGCAACATGAATACCGAGTTTGGAGTATCGGCAACTATCATTGATCCTGCGTTTACTCCAAGTTTTGAAGATGGTAAGGCAAAACTTAGTATAAAGGATGTTTGGGATTTAACGATGAGTGGCTTTAGAAAGGTAGTTAGTAATGTAGACTACCCAAGAATTTTAGTTTTAGAATTGGCGGCCGATAGGCCGGACGACATTAAGTTTTTTATGGGGTTTATAAAGCCAGAGGTGGCTATTTTAACCAATATTGGCGATGTTCACTTAGAATTCTTTGGCTCAAAGTCTAGGTTGGTAGAAGAAAAAGGTTGTATTATAGCTAGTGTTAAGAGAAAAGGCTTGGCTATTTTAAATAAAGACGATGATTTTAGTAAGTTGGTTTCTAGACGTACTAAGTCTAGGAAAGTGTTTATTAGCGCAAACGAAGAAGCCGATGTTTGGGCCGGCAATATTGGTTTTGGTGGAAAGGGTATTCATTTTAATATAAATAGCGGCAGCGAGATATCACATATTGATTTGCCAGTGTTCGGATACCAGTTTGTATATGCTGCTTTGTTTGCTTGGGCTGTTGGTAGGTACTTTGGGGTATCGCCAGAATTAATTTCTAAAAGACTAGAACAGTATAAAGTACCTACAGGTCGGTTTGAAATTATGAGGCTTGGTAAAACAATACTAATCGATGATACTTATAATGCTAATCCAGCTTCGGTAACGATGGCGCTTAAAAGTTTGGGTCGCCTTGGTGTTAATCGTCAAAAAGTGGCAGTACTTGGAGATATGCGAGAGCTTGGTAGTGCTCATCAAAAAGGCCATAGATTAGTAGGCACTGAAGCAGCTAAGGTATTAGATCAGCTTTGGGTAATAGGTAAAGGGGGTTCATTAATTCGTCAGGCAGCTATAGATTCGGGGATGCCAAAGGGAAAGGTTAGATTTTTTAGTGAAGACGAGATACCAAAGATATTACAGGATAATTATATAGTTTTAATTAAAGGTTCGCGTGCGGTACATTTAGACGCAACAGTGAAGCAAATAAAGGAGCATTATGAACGATATGGCTAAAATATTTATTGAACATGGCGCGATTATTAGGGTGATGGTTTTGGGGCTGATGTCCTTTGTGGTTACCATGCTTCTTACTCCAATGTGGACGGATATTTTGTATAAGTATAAATTCTGGAAACAGGCCAAGGAAGAAACGTTGTATGGTGGTTATGCTAGTGTTTTCCAAAAACTTCATGGAGAAAAGCATAAAAGAAATATTCCTACCATGGCTGGTGTTTTGGTTTGGGTGGTTGTGTTTGCTATTACGCTTTTGTTTAACCTGACTCGTAATCAAACTTATTTGCCGCTATTTTTCTTGGTTACAATTGGGCTGCTTGGAGCAGTTGACGATTGGTACAATATTCGAGGAGTTGGTGGAATAAAAGGAGTGAGAGCTAGACATAAATTTTTATGGCTTCTTGGGATTGCCATTTTTGGCGCCTGGTGGTTCTTTAGTAAGCTTGGGATCGATAGTTTGCATATTCCGGCCTACGGAGAGCTAATTATTGGCTGGTGGTATATCCCTGTGTTTATTTTTATTATTCTTGCAACTACCAACGCAGTTAATATTACCGATGGTCTAGACGGACTTTCGGGTGGTCTTTTGGCAATTGCGTTTAGCGCCTATGGTGTATTAGCATTTTTGGGTGGACAGGTAAGCTTGGCAGTTTTCTGTATAACAATTACTGGAGCGCTTGTTGCTTATCTTTGGTTTAATATTTATCCCGCCAGATTCTTTGGTGGAGATACCTATGCTCTTTCGCTGGGAGCAACTCTGGGTGTTGTAGCAATGCTTTTAAAGAGTAATGTTGGGATCGCAATACTTCCTTTGATTGCATTTGTTCCAATGATGGAAACCATTTCAGTCATCTTACAGCTTGGATATAGAAAGTTATATAAGAAGAAACTATTCTTAATAGCTCCATTGCATCATCATTTTGAAGCTCTTGGTTGGCCCGAGACAAAGGTAACGATGAGGTTTTGGATTATAGGATTCTTTATGGCCGCCGTTGGAGTGATTATTGGTATAATCGGTTCTGGTCCAACTTAAACTAAAGTATGAAAAAGCAAGTAAAAACTAATGGAAAAATTGCAGTTTTAGGATTGGGTCGTGAAGGCTTGGCTCTTTTAAAGTTTTTAAAAACTTTAAAAATAAAACCAGTTGGTCTGAGCAACCAAGATATGCCCAAAAAGAGTTCAGAGTATAAAAAGCTGGCTCTATTTGCCTCGGAATTATTCTTAGGTAGGGAGTATTTAAAAAATTTGTCGAATTTTGATCTAGTTTTTCGAAGTCCAGGGGTGCCGTTGGATTTACCAGAAATTAGAAAGGCCAAAAGAAAGGGAGTTAGGTTTAGTTCGCTAACGCAATTATTTTTTGATACTTGTCCAGCTAGGATTATTGGTGTTACGGGAACCAAGGGTAAAAGTACGACGGCAAGTTTAATCTTCCATCTGTTAAAAGCTAACTACCCTAAAGGTAAAGTATATTTTGGAGGTAATATTGGTATTCCTCCACTTCAGTATTTACCGAAACTAACCAAAAACGACCTGGTTGTTTTAGAGCTTTCTAGTTTTCAGCTTGAGGATCTAGAAAAAAGCCCGCATATTGCGGTAGTTTTACCAATTTCTCCCGAACATTTAGACAGGCATAAAACGATGGCTAAATATACTAGGGCAAAAATGAATTTAATTAAGCACCAAGGTCGATCGGATTTTATGGTGGTTGAAGATTCTACATTGGCACGAAAGATTTCAAGGTTAAGTAAAGGTAAGCTTGTTACTTATTCTCAAAATAAAATTTTACCCAAGGGTCTATATGTAAATGAAGGGCAAATTATTTATCGCGAACTTAAAAGTGGTCACAGACATGAGGTGATAAAGGTAAGTGATTTGCCGGTGGCGGGAAAACATAATATAAATAATGTTTTAGCGGCTAGTTTGATAGCTTTGATCATTGGGGTTAAACCACAGAATCTAAAAAATCAAATAAAGAGGTTTAAGTCACTTGAACATCGCTTGGAGCCTGCTTACAAAAAAGATGATGTGCAATTTATTAATGATTCAATGGGCACTACACCAATCGCAACCATGGCTGCACTTGATGCTATAAGTGATCCAGTCTCTTTGATTTTGGGAGGAGCTGATAAACAAACTGAGTTTTCTGGATTAGCTAAGTATATGAAAAAACAAAACAATATTCTTGGAGTTACATTAATTGGTGCAACGGCTCCAAAAATTAAAAAAGCCTTACGGGAAGCAAAGGTTACTTTTGAAATATTAGAAGCTGATAATTTTAAAATGGCAATAAATAAGGCCTATAAATTAGCTAAGCCAAATGGAGTTGTGCTTTTGTCTCCGGCTTGTGCAAGCTTTGGATGGTTTAAGAGTGCATATGATCGTGGCGATCAATTTAAAGTATTGGTAAAGAAATTATGACCAGACGATTCCAT
>JAYEGB010000066.1:0-26518 GCA_034658875.1 Patescibacteria group bacterium
CCCGTATTTTTTCTAGAAATTCCTGATAATTCTTCCATGCTTGTGTTTTCTCACCTGCTAAAAAGCTGTACATTCCCCCTTAATGCCAAGAAATTCGGCATCTTCTACGGTCAATATAATCCCCTCCAGGTGTTCATATCCAGCGGAGAGTTCCCCGCCTATAATTGGATAAACATGTTGACAGCCAATAGGATATTCATCTTCCTCAAATCTGGTGACAGCCTCGCCATCTTCTACATGGAGTATCCGGGCATTGCCATTGTCTGTTAATCTATAAAAATATTTATTCATCGGTCCTGTTCTCCTTTTCTATTAATATTGTTTTTAAGGTATTTTTCCGGCCCGTAAAGAGCATCCGTATCCCCCAATGGTGTGATATGACCATCGGAGGATAAGATGCCGTATAAACGGGTTATTACGGTTTTAATGTATATATGTCCAAAGTGTTTAAACCCCCTTGCATTGTAGCTATCTGTTCCCAAGTTAATCCGATACAATCAACCTGACAAGCCTCTCCCTCCCGATATCTTAATCTTTTTTCCTTTTCCTCTGGTGTAACGATATCGCCGGAAGGAATCATTTTGAACATCTCTCCCATATTGATGGGATCGCATCCGTAGTCTCGTTCTGTTTTTGTCATCTGTTTTCTCTCTTTCATTATAGTGTAAAAATTCCGTAAAATGATGCCGGGATAACATCATATTGTAGTCTCATATCGGCCTCGAATCCGATGTAGTTGTCTCGGGCCGATTCTAAAGATATGAAATCCTCAAGAAAAATGCTGGTACTATTGTGTAACCTACAAGTAATTAAATAAGTTTTCATTGTGTTCTCTCTCTTTCATAAATAAGGTTAAAATTAAATCTATTGCTGTATGAAATAGCCTCTACCTAGAGGCAAAAATAGTGTCTCATTAAGCAATTATGAATTGCAATTCACTAAAAACCCCTTCTCATTGCCTAAAATAGCTACATTAAAATAAATTAAATAATCTACCGCGTATTGTTGCATCGATATGAGCCGCTCTAACGGGCTAAAAACAGGGTTTGTACAGAATCGGTACAATTATCATGGTAGATGTGTATCATATTAACGATATTTCATATCTTCTAGAACAATATATATTAATAATACCGATAATAATAGGGGGGGATGATGTCGATATATATAATATTAATAAGGATAACAATAGCGATAACAATAATATCAAGGGGGATAAGGATATAAGGATTAATAATACTCTCATTAATAGTTCTATACTCTACTGTTCTTATGGGGATTGTTATCATTATTGATGATATATTATTATATTATTATTATATTATTATTATATTATTATTATATTATTATTATATTATTATTATATTAGAAAATAATGCCTACTACGTAGTTTTAACGTAGTAGTAGGTATTATTTTCCCTAATTAATTGATTATTTTCTCTAGTTAATAAGGGGAATATAGGGGGATTACTACGTTACACTACGTAATCCCCTATATTCCTGATAATAGATTAGATATAAGGGTTATCCTTGTATCCAAGGATAACGATGATAAGTGAACACCTTGTTACCAAGGTGTTCTGATATAAGGGTAATCCTTGTATCCAAGGATTACTGATAAGGATATTATTATCCTTCTCTTTCTAGATGTTATCTATATACTAGTTATACGATGTCGATGATGTGATTAAGTATTAATGTAGTCACATCGGTGATGATGTGGATACATATGATGTTGATAACAATACTCATGATGCCGATGCCGATGCGACCCACCCCCCATCCCCCCCCCTAGGGTGATAACCTGAATATTATATAGTACCTTCGGTATTCGGATGTGGATGTTGATATGGATGTGGATGTGGATATTAACATCCTCCCCACCGGTAATGACAGGGACCCCGGTAATAATGGAAGGGGTAGTTACGATTTGTACTGACCGTACCAACTGGTACCCGACGATGATGGTATCCCCCAGACGATGATAATAGGGACGATGTTATTATTCGTACCAACCGTACCACCGGTATTAACCCTGTTCCCCCTGTGTCATCTCTTACGCAGATTAAAATAACGTAATCGGACATTATGCTTGACAATGATGATGATTGGTTATATCATATGAGTATAACTGTGATTGTAGTAACCGAAACCGAAATTCAGAAAGGACTTGATTATGATTATGCCAAGAATGATTGTAAGTTTAACGGAAGAGACGATGATTGATTTGAAGAAATGTTCCTCGGATACCGGTGCACCGAAATCCTGGATTGTGAGGAAAGCCGTAGAGGAGTTTTTTAAACAGAAAGTAGAAAGCAGAAAAGAGAGAGCAGAAATGATACGGGAGGACACATGAATAATACTGAGACCCTACCCGATGACGTTAAACTCCTCGCTGATAGCGCAGAAGAATACACAACCGTACAAACCCCCGTACCGGAAGATTGCCACCGGTTCGATTATTGCGGTGCTCCGTTATGTCCATTAGATTCTGATATTGGAGACCGTATCTGGTATCCCGGTGACCCTATATGCTGCAAGAGTGGGGCTTGTACTGAGGTGAGATGGGTTCGCATACAGAAGAAACTGGACAGAATAGCAAGAAACCGTGATAGATATTTCACCAAGAATATGCTTGCTGTTATTTATTCACCACAAAAGGGGACGCTGGGTATAAACCCGGATAGGGACGATTGCCTGCAAGCTGAAGAGGGCTGGGTCAGAAAACGTGGGGATATAACCAAGAAGATCGCAAAGGCTCGCAAGGTAGGGCTTGAATCTGCATGCTTCTTTCTACCCCAGGCTTGATTCTGAGCCTCGCAACCCTACGGGAAGGGGGCAATTAGTATCTCCCCTGCTTTTGTGGTATGATTTGTCGATGAGACATTGCGGCTCGGCAAATGCCGGTTTAGAACGGTTATTTATTTCTGAGGGGCGGGGGAGGTTTTTACCGTATCCAGCTTGTATAGTGATTCGGACTGACAGGCTCATCTATGTTATCAACTGAGAGCATTCGCTCTTTAAACGATAACATTCGTCAATGGTTAATACCGGACGAACCAGTAATCCCGTCAGTCCTCCTCACGTTATATAGTTAAAGAAGCGGCACCAAGATAGGGGTTTGAATCTTCCAACTCCATCCCTTTAGACAGAACCAGCAGCCCCCCGGATGGTCTTTGGATTGGTTTCGCCTTACCGTTTTTCATACTCCAATTGTTCTTGCTCCCTCCTTCGATAATAGCATAAATCTTATATCCAGCATTAAAGAGGACCTCCCATGATTTTAATAATGCCTTCAAAACCCCGTACTCTTTTTTCTTACTCCCAGTATAAGTGGCAATGTCATGAAATATAAGAAAGCAGTTATGATTCATCTTCGGCAACCAGGTCTTAATATCCATCCTAACTCCCTTGTATTGATGGTTGGCATCTATGAAACACCAATGGATGGACTTTTTGGGAAAGTGATGTGAGGCATCGTATGTGTTATCAAGAAATAATACATTCTTGCCATTATCCTTTATATGCTCCTTCCATGGAGTAGTACATCTTCTGTCCTTGTCAACTCCATAGTAATTATAATCTTTACCTGTTTTCTCTAAAGCTTCAGTAACAGCCCTTGAAGTCCAACATCCCATTACTCCAAGTTCAACATAATTGGGCTTATCCTCAACCTCGGTCATTTTAAGAGCGGTTTTTACAAGAAGATATTGCTCCTCGTTGGTAGTCATGGGTCTGATCTTAATTTGCTTTCTCATGTTATTTCCTTTTTGTAACTAATTCTGAAGCTATAGCAAACCCCTCCAGCTTTTTATGCATCCCTCTCACTCCCGACATTATCAATCCTGTAACCGCCCGGGTAGCTCCTCTCCTATTACCCGCAAGTATAATAGGTATTCCCATCGCACACCATCCCAGGTAACTACCCACCGCTGATGCTGGAGTTATCTTCCCCCTCCAGTTCCCCTCCATTAAATCCCTCCAGCTGGCCTCTATAACAACTGCCCGCACGGGATATCCCATCATCCTTCTCAACTCTCTCTCAAACCTAATCCTATCCCTACCAACACAGGATACATAGTCCTGTAGAGATTTCCTCTCAATACAAATGTAATCCTCCAACCCTCGAACAGAATAATCCCCGGTAGGTAACCCATCATGTTCCACGTGGAACTTGGGCAGACTCAACTCTCTCTGCTCCCTCGTATCTATTATAACTGTAATATCCTCAGCCTTTATCGTCCCCGGTATCTGTATCGCTTTTCTTCTCATAAACTATATCATAACTTAATTATAATCTCTGTCAACAATAATCTTGACAAGATACAAACTATCCCTATAATCCCCCTATATGTTTACCATAGCAACGGTACTTAAATCAGGCGGGGACTTCAAGCCGGAACATGTAGTACGGCTGAGATCTCAAATATCCGACAACATGTCAATCCCATACACCTTTATCTGTCTCACAGATATGGACATCTCATTGTGCAGAACAATCTCTCTCACTGAGAACCTACCGGGATGGCACTCCAAGCTCGAACTGTTTAAGCCGAACCCATTAAACTATACGTCTCCCTGCTTGTATCTCGACTTAGACACAACTGTTATTAGGGATATATCGCATTTCGCAGGATATACCGGGGATATATGTATGCTGAGGGATTTCTACTTTCCACAACATCTCAACTCAGGCGTGATGTTATTCAATCAGAACAGAACAATACGATTACAACTGTGGAAGAAATTACAATCTATGCAACCGTTGCGAGCAGATGGTAGAATGATTGCCAAGGCATCCGGATGTACCGACACGTTCCAGGATCTCTACCCAGACGATGTTGTCTCCTATAAAGCTCACTGCTGTGAGGGTAGAAACCCGAGAAGATTTAAATCAATACCAGAGAAAGCGAAAATCATTTGCTTTCACGGGAAACCCAGGCCATGGGAAATAATAGAACTATGATTGATATTGTATGTGTTTTGAGAAAGAGTAAAGATTTTGATGTAGACTATGTAGAGCATCTAAAAGATGGTATCGACAAGAACCTGTCCATTCCTTACAACTTTACCTGCCTGACAGATACAAAGCCTAACTGTGATTACTTACCTCTCACCGAAAATCTACCCGGCTGGTGGAATCAGATAGAGATATTCAAACCTCAACTGTTTCAGAACCAAGTGTTCTACTTTGATCTTGACCAGATAATTGTCGGCAATATAGATGAACTGTGTAGCTATACTGGAACCTTTGGGGCTTTACATAGATTCAATAGAAACAAAGACATGTCAACATCATTCATGTCTTTCAATCCAAAGAAGATGTCATACCTGTGGGAAGAGTACAAAACAGGAAAATATAATAAATTTATGGTTCCCCCTATATCTGGTGAGAATAAAAGTATTGCCTTAAACTTTTTCAAGCCGAACGTTTCAGACTGGGATTGTATCTCGGACTTATACCCTAATACCTTTCTCAACTATAAAGTTCAGTATCGTAAAAACCCACGGAAATGTAAAATCTTATGGTTTCATTGTAAGCCAAGGCCAAGAGATGTAGACTGGTTAAAAAATGACAATAACATTTCAACTTAATCATGGGATAGGTGACAACTTGTTCATAACCCCAACATTAAAACTGTTGAGAGAATACGATTCACAGATGAGGATAAATATAAACACTATACATCCTCAGGTGTTTCTAAATAACCCGTATGTATCTAAAATGAATAACAGGCTTCACGGATATTGGCCTCAATATGCAGACCCTATCAGCAGAAAGAAACCTGACAGACATCATATTGTTGCAATGAAAGAACTTGTTGAAAATCATTTCAATCTGAAACTGTCTAATGTCGAGCTGAAACCTGAAATCTTTATAAAGACAAAAGACATCGTTCCTACAAACCCTGTCGGTGTTCAGACAATACATAAAAACCAATGGTTTGGAAATAAAGTATGGAAAGGGTTTAACAAGTTGGCAGAGAAGTACAGTCCAATCCCAAAGTGCAAGGACATAGAAAATCTTGTTGCTGTACTAAAGTCCTTTAAGCTCATAGTCTGTGCAGAAGGTTGTCTGTCACATTTGTGCAAAGCATTAGATATCCCCTGTATTGTAATCTACGGAGGATTTGCAATTCCAGAATGGAATGGATATGAAGACCAGATAAATATCATATCAAATAACTGTAAGCTTGCTCCATGCTACAAACCCGACAGATGTCCATTTGATAAAAAATGTTTTAAGGAAATTACAACAGAAAAGGTAGACAATGAAATTAAATCTCGGTTGTGGAACTAAGATAAAAAAGGGGTATGAAAACTTTGATTGCAGGCCTAACAAGGGAGTCACAAAGGTAGGCGAGATACTTAAAGTTGAAAAATATTATAAACCAGAGAGTTTTGAATATATAATATGTGAACATACAATAGAACATTTCTACAAGAAAGATGCGGTTAAAGTACTACAGGCTTGCTACAACCTGTTAGAACCAGGGGGAATATTTGTGGTCTGCGGTCCTGATGTTCTTGGAATCTATAACAGATATTGGGTAGAACAACAGGATGAGGTTAAGGTGGTTTTGCATCTGTATGGATGCGAAGAGCATCGGGAATTATACGGGGAACAGATGATGCACAAGTCAGGCTGGACGGGCAGGGCTATGGAAAAAGAACTGAAGGATATAGGGTTTAAAATTTTACAAACAAAACAAAGCAATTGCCATGGAAGGTCCAACAGGGACTTTGAAGTTATTGCAACTAAGTAAAGTTTTTACTTGACAGTTAATATAGAACTGTTATAGATTGGTAATATGAAAGCATCAGAACTTAATGAAAAAGCATTTAAGGCGTTAGAGAACATACTCATCGACAGTAAAGCCTCGCCAGCTCTAAAGGTGAAGGTAGCACAGGACATCCTCGATAGAGGAGGACATCCCAAGTTTTCTGCCCAGAGCATAAAAACCACTCAGGTAACCATCGGTGGTGCAGACCTTAAGGCTGAGCGTGAAGAACTGTTAGCGGAGTATGATGTAATCGCAAAAGAGTTAAGACAGATTGGAGTTGACGATGAACAGGTTAGAAGCAGACGAAGCAGACGGGACAAAAAGAAAAAGTGATGATAATTCAGAACCAACTGATAACGAGACATCAGAACTGTTCGAGGGTGAACCATCGATAGACTCCTGTCGCATGGTTGAACCGGATGTGGCTTCCTTAGATGATGAGGCGGACAAACTACACCTGTTGATTGATGATCTTGCAGATTTAATCTTCGACCTCTATGATTTAACTTTGAACATGAGGCTCAGAGGTAGGTACATAGCCAAGGAAATAAAAGCAGTGCATACCAAAATAGAAGATGCCTGTAGAGAAACCAACGGTATAAACCTTTCATCTTTTCCAAAGCTTGAACGATGCGTGAAAAAGATAAAAAAGAGTTGAACGGGCTTAGGCATATCAACGATAACAACCGTAACGATAGAAACCTTTCTGTTGTAGGGGAGGACGTAAATAATATTAATAAAAATACGTGCGACAAACAACCTCCCCTACACTTATATAGTTCCAACAGTGATATGCAGAAACGGGTACTAAAGTATAATGCTGAGAAGCCAAAGCATGATATGCAGAAACGGGTTAAAGCTCAGGGATTGTTATCAAAAAAGAAAACCCTCGAGTCTAAGCTTTCTAAAATAGCAAGTACACTGAAGCAGGAAGAGATAAGAGAACATGCTAAGACAGATTTCTACTACTTCTGTAAGCACATCATGGGGTTCTCTGATATGTACCGTCCATTACATGAACCGCTGTGTAAGTTTGTATCCAACCAGAAGAGTAAGAGAAAGTTACTGTTAATACCCCGTGGACATTTTAAATCCACTATCGGCTCTATATGTTATCCCATATGGAAACTGCTTAATGATAACGATGAACGGATATCCCTTGCATCTGTAACATCAACGTTGGCTGAGAACAATCTCAGGGAGATAGTATCAAGAATAGATTATTCAAAATTTCAGATGCTGTTCTCAAACGACTTACCAGCATCATCCACCTGGTTAGTAAAACGTGCATTTGAAGCTATGATACCAAGGCAGAGTAAAAAAACCGGACCGTCATTATTCTCCACATCAGTCGAGTCGTCAGAAACAGGCCGGCACTTCTCAACCATAATAATTGACGACATGGTAGACGATGAGAAGACCAGGTCTCGAGGCCAGTTAGAACGTATATGGGACTGGTTTGGTAGGCAGGAATCAGTATTGGACCCATCGGGGGAATTTTTGGTCATTGGATGTCTGACAGCAGACTCTAAAGTTCTGATGGGCGATGGATGCTGGAAGAACATAAACACAATAACACCTGGTGAAGAAGTTTGGACTTTCAACAAAAAGGAAAAACAGTTCTATGCCGGGCCTTATGAATACAGGTTTCCTGAAAAACAAAAAGTAGATGCAATGATACCGCAGGGCGAGGCTGAGGTATTCGAGGTAAAGACAACAAAGAAAAAATTAAAGGCAACAGGCAATCATCCGTTTCTTGTGATAAAAGGCAAGAACACAGAATGGGTAAAAGCAGAGGATTTAAACGTTGGCGACAAGGTTGTTACTTTGTATGAAGTTGCTACAGACTTCTCATGGAAAAGAGTTGAAAGTGTTAAGCCTGTGGGTAAAGAAGAAGTCTATGACCTTGCCGTTGCCAATAACCATAACTTCATTGCAAACGGCCTTGTTGTACATAACACTCACTGGCATCACGACGACCCGTACAGCAGAATAAGAAAACTACAAGGTTGGGATAAGATGATTCTAAGCGTATATAAAGAGAATGGAGATCTAATTTTCCCAACCTTATTTACTAAAGAAAAGCTTGAGACGATAAGAAAATCTCAAGGCGATTACCGGTTCTCCTGCTTCTATCTAAACAATCCAACAGGGCAGGGTGTGAATCCGTTCAACCTACAAAAATGTTCCTGGGTAGACTATAAGACAACACCTGAAGCGTGGACATACATCCTTGTTGACCCTGCCACAACTACAAACGAATGGTCTTGTCCATCTGGATTTGTTATAGGCGATGCCCTATCAGACGAAACATTTGTTGTTACAGAATCCCTGGTTGAAAAGTTTAATCCTGACGAGCTGATAGACAAGATAATCTCCCTGGCCAACATCCACAGGCCAAGGGAAATTATCATAGAAACCGACTCGGCTCATAGAACATTCCTATACTGGGTTAAAGAGAAGATGCGGAATAAGAAGATGCCATATGTTGTTAAGGGGATGAGAAATCCCACGAATATGAATAAGGAAACAAGAACCATTGTGGAGTTGCAGCCTAGACTGCATGAGGGGAAGGTATTGTTCTCTAACGACATGAAGGGCAGGGACGTGTTGCTGGACGAAATATCAACGTTTCCTAAGGGTAGACATGACGACGCTCTACAAGCTCTTGCTGCTGTAAGAATGGTGTCTTATCCGAAAGGTACTCGTAAAAAAAGTGAAAAAGTTCTTGACAGACGTACAGTTATCTTTAATAACATGATTGAACGCAATGGCAGAAAGCGTTCACGTAAGAAAAGACCAATGCCAAAATCCCGTGTATGGGGGTAAGGATTTATTATGAAATTTAATAGACCAAGCGAAGACAAATGGTCACAAAGTTGGGACTCAAGCGAAGCTGATTTGATAGAAAACATAGCTGTAGAGATGAGGAAAGAAGTCTCCATGGACGATGCCTCATTATGGATGTCAGCCGAAGGCGAGTTCTCTTCCAACAGTTTTGTTAAGGACTATAAGGAAGGGTCTCGATAATGAAAAAAGATGTTGCATGGTATGTAGGAGAACTAAAGCGAGCAAGAAAAAAACGGTCAATGACCGCCAAAGAATACGAGTGGGACACGTTAAAGGAAACTATTAATACCGCTGGTATGTATGTCGAAACTGTTGATGGCTCGTTTAAACAGATAGAAACACCGCATTCAGATTCCGGTTATGTAAACTGGCCATGGGCATATAAGGAAGCGTTTGTACCGTCTGTATATTCCCGCCATCCTCAGGTCTATGTCTTCCCTACCCAACCGTTGCATAAGGCGAATGCCAAGAATGTGCAGGCGAACATCAATGCTACTATGAATGAGATTAACATCTCAGAAGAAGTGAAACGTTCAATAGTAGACTGTTTAGTGTATGGACATGGATGGATAAAACTGGGATGGTATACCCAGTATGGTCAACTACCTGTTGGGGCAGGCCAAGCCGGTGGTGATAAACAGTCAGAGATAGATATTAACTCAGGACTGATTGATGACTCTGCATATGCTTATAGAGTTTCACCGGAGCAGATGCTTGTAGACCCTGAGGCTACAAGGTATGAAGATGTTCGATGGGTGGCGCAGGAATATTTCCATCCGTTAGACGCTGTAAAGGCGGACCCGTTTCTGAAGCATACGAAAAATATCTCAGCTATGACTTACGGTTCGAGAGACGATGATATTCCCAGTATATTTGAGAAACCAACCGAGGGTAAAGTCCGACAATGGACAAGGGTTTATGAGATATGGGACAAGGAGGAGGATAAGGTATTAACAATTTGCGAAGGCACAGAAAAGTTTAACCGGGTACAAAACGGATGGCCGTATCATGGGTTAAAAGGCTTTCCCTTTAAACTGTTAACTCTAAACACTGCTATAGATAAATTCTTTCCTCCGTCTCCAATCCTCGCATGGCTACCCATGGTTAATGAACTCGGATTTGTTCGGTCAATTCGTATGGACCATATGGAAAAAATGGTTAACAAAATCTGCTGTGAAGAGAATAATATAGACGAAGAGGAAATGAAAAAGCTTATCGATCCAAACTGTGAATATTTTGAGGTCAGAGATATAGAAAAGATAAAAGACTTCAGAGGGTTGCAACCGGATCCGAACTTGTATGCTTGCGAGGATAAGATTATTCAGACGATTAGAGAGATATCCGGATTCTCAGAACTGGTCTCCGGTTCAATACCATACTCTAAAATTGCAGCCACAACTTCAGCAATAGCAGCTCAACATTCAGCAGTACGATTTCAACATGCTGCACAGATAGTTAAGAACTTCATCAAGGACTGTGCTAAAGACTTGTTTATGATAATCAGGGAGTATCAGGAATATCCGGTATCTGTACAAATAACTTCAGACCCTAATGTTGACATCTCCACTATCGACAGAAAGATGTTGGATGGGGAGTTTACGTTCAACATCCTGGTGGAGGACATGTCTGAGGCATCACGGCAGGAAAAGATAAAACTTGCATATGATGATTTGACTGCTCTTGCACCGTTTCCAGAGACCAAGAACAGAGCATTAATACAAAAGTACTTAGAGGCCCGGGGACATATCAACACTGATGAACTTATGAACCCACCCATGGGGATGCCTGTTGACCCGATGTTTGAAAACAGTCAGATGGTACAGGGGACAGAGGTACCGGTGAATCCTAACGAGGATTTCTCACTTCACTTAAGAGTGCATAGTGAGTTCTTAGACTCGCCAACATTTCAACAGTTACGGGCGCAGATACCTGAACAGATGATGGTGCAGATAAGGAATATATTCTCGCAGCACATCCAGATGACCTCCAGACATTACGAACAGCAACAACAACAGGCAGGGGGCAGACAGCAGGGACCACCGACACCGGGAGTATCACCGAGCATACAGTCAGGACAGAGACAGGCAGGTTCAGCACCAGTAGGGGGTACAACTAATCAGGCCGGTCCACAGGGACCGCAGGGAGGTTATTAATGCCGTTATATGTATATAAGTGTGAAGAACATGGCAAGCATGAAGTCTACTCTCACAGGTACGAACCCAAAGAAACCTCTACCTGTCCTACCTGTGGAAAGACAACCTGCCGTGATTGGACGGGATGTGGACGACCGGACCCGTTTACACCGTATTGGACAGATAGTTTATCAACATCACCGAGATATATTGCAACTAAAAAGCAGGAACACGATATAGAAAAGAGACATGGCATTAACCGTGTCTATTAAGGAGTTAATATGATACAAAAACCGGAATTGAAACCGGAATCGGAACATCAACATCAGGCGATAACAGACATGGATTTGTACACAGCAACTGTAAGAACAAATAATACCGTGGGAAGCTTTGGCTATCCCAAAGACAAACAGATTATACCGCAAGGAGGATAATTATGGCAACAATTGGCAAGCCAGCAAAATGGGGTGCAGACCCTGCATTGTTTGCTCACAATCAAGCTGACGATGGCAAGATTAGAAAAGTAGGTGCTACAGAACTGGGCGAGCTATTAACCGCCAATGGTGCGAAAGGCGGGGTGATAACCAGAAACACAGACGATACCATCGACACGTTGGTTTTAACCTATGAGGTAGACGGTGTTGACATGGAGAAAACCTTTGACTTTTCTTATACCGACGGCATGGTAAGTTCGTGGTCCGTTGCAGTGGCGGTGGCATAATGGATAATATAGCATTTGATTTATTGGGAAATGTGATGTTGAAGCCGACATCTTGGGGGCTTTTAAAGGGTAAAGCCACAAGCAACTTGTTAGCTGGCAGTGGGGCGTTGGGATCATTGACTACTGGGTCTTATAACATCGCTATTGGTGAAGGTTCTCTAGGAGCAAATACTGAAGGCTCTCCGAATCTTGCTATTGGTTATAAGGCAATGGAAAAGAATACTACAGGAAATTATAATATAGCTTTGGGCCATGTTGCTTTACAGGAAAATGTTGACGGTGATTATAATGTAGCACTTGGGTATAGAGCTTTATATAAAAATATTGGTGATGGTTCTAATGGTATGTACAATACAGCTATTGGTTATAACTCTATGAATACCAACACAACTGGGACCAAGAACCTTGGACTGGGTGGTTATACATTAGCTGATAACTTAGGTGGTAATAACAATATGGCTTTAGGTTATGCTGCTCTTGCAAATAATATAAACTCAGACAACAATGTTGCTGTTGGGACAGAGTCCTTACTAACAAATACTGCTGGTAGTGGTAATGTTGCTGTGGGGACAGAGACGTTAAAAGTCAGCACAGTCTCCAACAATACCGCCATCGGCTTCCAAGCAGGCAACTCACTCACCGACGGTGGTGATAACATCATGATTGGCTATGACGTGGATGGTACCGCAGCGGGTGCAGATCATGAGTTGAATATTGGGGACACGCTGTTTGGTGACTTGAGTACAGACCGCATATCCATCGGGGCAGCACCGGCCAACACATCGGCCAAACTTGAGGTGACCGGTACTGACGGGGCATTGCTACTACCACGATTAACAACCACACAACGTAACAACTTAACCGCTGTCAACGGGATGGTGCTTTACAATACAACCACAAACGCAATAGAGGGCTATACGAACGGTTCTTGGTCCGCATTATAAGGAGATTATTATGGCAGATACTTACAAACGATTGAGTGATACGGAAGTAGAGGTTACTTCTACGAAGGTGAGCACTATAAGCAAGGAACATATTCAGACTCAGATTGATACCTACACTGCGGATATTTCCAAGGCAACAGCAGCGAAGCAAAATCTTGAAGCTGTGCTTACAGAATTTGACGCAGCACCAGCAGGAGAAGGAGAATAATGAAAGAACGAATCGAGGAGCTGAAAAAGGAATTGGCTGAACAGTTGCGCTTACGTGCGGATGCCCAGCAGATGCTGACTACAGCCACGCTACAGATAGCCTCCCATGAGGGTGCTATTTATGAGCTTGAAAGGTTAGCTGTTGACAAGCCTAAGAAATAAATTCTTTTATTTTTTACTTGACAACTAATTAATTATACTTATATATTAAAAAAGATTATTCAAAATTGTTTGTCGTGCGATAAAGAAAGGTAGGTAAAATGCCTGACCTTGATGGACTCCAGCAACAGACTTTGGATACCGAAGATAATTCTTCGCCCAACCCTGAAGTGGAAAACTCCACAAGTAACTCACAAGATGCCTTACCAAAAGAGTATGAACGTTACAAAGATGTCTTACCTTGGGGCGAACTTCCTGACGAAGTGCGAACTACCGCATTAGAAGGGATAAAGAAACTCCATGGGGATTTCACACGTGGACAACAGGAAAGTGCGAAGAAGACTGCACATTTGCAGGAAAAGTCTGAATTTCTCGACTACTTAAACCAGCAACCAGAGATTCAAAAAGCTCTTCAGAGTATTCAGACTCGTGGGCAGGGTGGTCAAAACCAACAGTCAGCACAGGAGGCTGCAACCTCTCTATCTGATTATGGTTTTGAACCAGATGCCCAGAAGGCTATTGGTGCGTTAATCCAGAAAGAAATCGGCAATGCTATGTCTCCGCTTAATGGTCAGCTATCTAATATGCAACAGCAGATGGCTGAGCAGGATGCAAAGAAACAGTTAGCCGATGTCACCTCTTGGGCTGAGAGTAAGGGACTACCAAATCCGAACGACATGTTGAGCAGTATACGAGAAAAAGTATCAAGCCAACGTGCGACAACGGTAATGGATGCTTACATTCTCGCCATAAAGGATGACCTTCCTGGTATTTACCAAAAGCAGGCCGAGGCGAATCTTCAGACTAAAATGCAAAAGAAGGCAGAACTCACCCCACCTCCTGGTCGTGGTCCAAGTGTGACTCCCCTAAGACGAGATTCTTCAGGAACTGATGCAATAGAATCTGCATTAGCTGCTGCTGAAGCTGATTTAGGAATTAAATTATAATTTAAAATAGGAGGAAACATGCCACGTTTTGCTGGTGTTTCAGCTGGCTCGGTTGTTGACAATCAGAATGCTCTGATTGCAAGTACCCTGCCTCGCCTTTCAAAAGAAGTAGCAGATAACTTTTTCAAAGACCTGCCTTTCTTCTTCTGGATGCGGAACAAAGGAAGAATTAAACCTTGGGATTCGGGTGAAAGTTACGAAGTCCCATTAATGGTTGCTGGAAATGCATATGCCAGAGCTTATGAAGATTATGAGCTTTTGGATGTAGGCCCACCGGATGGGTTCAAGAATGCTGTTTACATGAGAGCTAAGTATCGTGTACCAATTATGTATGCTGCTACAACTCTCTCTGCTAATTCAGGAAGAGCGCAGATTTATAACCTGATTGAAAAACTGAAAATGCAGGCAACGAAATCTCTGGAGAAAGCATTGAATGATGATCTTCTTGGTGCTTCTTCAACCGGTACAGACCCGTCTAATGCTGGGAATGCAAACAAGTTGACTTCTCTTTTCTACATGATTGAAAAAGCAGCTTATGCATCACAGGATAGTATTATCGGTGGAATCTTAAAGTATGATTCTGAAGCTCAAGACTATTGGGTAAACCAGTATACTGCTCTTGTTGAATCTTCTGACTTGCTTTCAGGACTTCGTGCTAATGTTATTGCCTGTACTGATGGTAGTGACGGTCCAGATCTTGGGCTTTGTGATTCTGAAAGTTATCAGGAGATAGAAGACGCTGTGTTTGACAAAAGACGTTTCGTTAATGCTGAAGCTGCTAACTTTGGCTTCTCTAACGTAGTCTACAACGGTGTTACCTACATGTACGACAAGAAGATACCCAATGAGGGTGGAAACGCTTCTGCTGAAGGAACAACCTTCCACATTAACAGTGACCATCTTTACATTGCTGTCTGTACAGACCGGAATTTCCAAGTTATTCCACCGGAATATGATGTTAACCAGGATCTTTATCTTGGTGCTGTAATCACACATATGCAGCTTATTTGTGACAATATGAAACGTCAGGGTGTGGTTGACGGTACAGCATACTTTGCATAAGAAAGGAGGAAAATATTATGGTATATAATGCAGGATCACCGAAAATTGTTGTATTCCAGGCATCTGGAACCATTTTAAAAGGTCAGGCCTTACAGCTGGGAACGCCAACTACTCAGGCGAATCCAGTTCCAAGTTTAGATATTTCAAGACCGATTCCAACTGTTGTAGCTTGTGCATTAAGCGAACCTCAGTCTTTTATTGGGATTGCAATGAATGCGGCATCTTCAGGAGAAGCTGTTAATGTTTGTATAGAAGGTGTTTGTGATGGATATGTTGATGCGAGCACAGACCCGACAGCAGGCATGAGGCTTTCTATAGCTGCCAGTGCTGGCGAACTGGGCGAAGCAAGTACAACTACAGCTCAGGCTGTATGTATGGCTGTTGAAGCAGCTACTACTACTGCTGATGGAGTTCCGCTTTGTGCAGTTTATATTCCACCGCATATAATTGGCATTGGGATTTAGTTGATAGTAAATTTCGGCTTCCAGTTTTCAGTTAGTTTTATGTATAAGGGAGGGGGATGTTCCTCCTCCCTGTTTTTGTTTTAAAAAGGATAAAAAGATGAATGCAAAAGAAAAACAGTATATAGTAAGAACCGCATTACTTAATAGAATGCCTGTACCTGTTGGTAAGTTTTCGTGTAAGCATTGCAATGAAAAGTTCTTCAATATGAACGATGTGAAAATTCACTTAAAGACATGCGAGGAGGCTAAGAATGAACCTGTCGGAACTAAGAACAAGGATGGGGGATCTGTACGGGCCAGTAGCAACAAGCGAAGAATCGTACTACAACAGGGTAATAAATGATTCTTACCAGGAATTAGCTTCTATCACCAGATGGTGGTGGTTAGAAACACAGTATGTCTTTACAACATTAGGGTATGCTCAAGAGATAGAGGTGGATGCAACTGACGATAGTGATACGTTGACACCGGCAGTTTCTGCGACGATGACAACTGACTATGATGGCGGTTGGTTAAAAACCGGTGAGCATACATACAGAATAATAGACGCTTCTGATTCTAACGGTGATATAGAGCTTGATGCAGATTGGATAGAAGATACAGATTCAGATGCAACAGCTTATATCTGGAATGATATCTTTAATATGCCAACAGACTTTGACGATGTTATATCCGTCTCACCACGTAGTAACCCGGATCGGAGATTACTGCGACAAGTTGCACCGGAAGTTATTGATGCCTTAGGACCGGATGTCTATTCATCTGCTGTTGAACATGCAAGTTCATTCTGTGTGTTCCGTGAAGCAGATAAGAGTACGGTATCGAAAATAAGAATCAATCCACCGCCAAGTGAAGAGATTGATTATATTGTTAAGTATATAGCATTTCCTGCAACATTATCCAACGATACCGATTCCCCGTTGCTACCTACAAAGCATCATGGAGTATTGGCATCTATGGCAAAGTTACGACTGGTGAAAGAGCGGAGGGAAGATGCTGATGTGGTTCAGAATTATGAGATAGAAGCGCAGAGAGGATTGCAGAGATTATGGAGGGAGCAGAACCGGTCAAGAGGTGTTTCACATAGATTTGGCAGACGTGGTGGCGTTGATAAAAAACATATGTTCTACAGACCGCAGAATGTGAGTTCAACCAGTCCATGATGATTAAATACGTACTCTACAAATTACAGAATGTGAGTTCGACAAGTCCGTAATGAAGATATTTGAACAAAGAGAATGGCATGGTATAGCAAAGAAATCTCCAGGTAGAAACGATGAGTTGACATCTCAGATAGAGATCAACACTGAGCCTGGAGAAGATTATCTAAAACGGTTAAACTCTAAAAAACCGTACCTGTCAAATGTTATGCCTGCTCCTGCTGCTTACTTCGGTGAACTCGGTGGATATTACATGCTTAAGGGAAATTCTTCAGATCCTAATTATGGATACGGTGGGGCTACAAACGCTCCAGACATCAACATGGGATTTAAGTTTGATGACCTTGCGCCTAAAGCAACAGACGATATTAGATATATTGCAAGAGCGTATGATGCTGCTAATGAAAAATCTGCCTGGGATATAGGGATTAAATATACTGGTACTGCATGGCGTGTTTATATAATGATGCGTAAAACCATTAGCATAACAGAAGAAATTACAATTGCACAGGATCTTGATGTTGGCGAGTGGTATTGGCTTTATCTTAGTTATAATCATTCTCAAACCAGAGTAGAGTATGAACTGTATGATGTAGATAGCACTAAGCTGATAGATACCTCAACATCACTGTCAGGCAAAACCTTTCCCGGTGATTACAATATATATCTCGGTGGATATCCCAAGTCACAAACAGATAGTTTCTACGGTGGCTCTATAAGTTTTTTTGGAGTCGGTACTATTTGGTCGTTCAGTGGATCGCAGACCGGAAAACCATGGCAAAGTTGGAACGCAGGTCTTGATGCCTGGTCTGTTATGGATGCCACATTCACTCCACGGGACACAAGAAAAAGTATTATTCCGGCAGAGATAGACTCCTCTACTGATAAAAACTCCTGGGTATATTTCCCACGACCAGGCATAACACAGGTAGAAGCCAGTGCGGGTGATACTCTTGATGCAACAGGGCTTTATGCTGAGAATGGATATGGTTATTTATTAGATATGACAGGTAAGGATGTTTTCAGTCAAAAAACCGTATTCATGTTTAACTATGATGTTGATGATGAAGCCGTGCTTTTACGGTCAAGAGATTGCAATTTTGCTATATATCACACAGCAGGCGAATTAGCTGTTTACTGGACACCGTCAGACTTCAGTCTTGGTGACGATGAGAGATGTGGACAAGCGTTATGTTCTGTAGATGAATCTGACCTTGGCAGTACAGATGACCTATGGATTGCTGTTGAAATAGACCCGACAAATGAAATTGGTGAAGACAACATCAATATATATCAATGGTCAGGCAGTCATTGGGCTACACTGTCACCAACCGGTACTACATCCGGCAGCGGAATTATTGCACCGGATTCAACCCAATGGGCTATATGTCAAACATATGAAGGCACGATGTCTTTGTACGACTTCCGTGTGATTGTAGGCGATTCAAGTTGGCAGACAAATCATGATGGCGACAGTCCTACAGAAAGAATCCCAACAGGTACAATCTGTTGGATGAATATGAATCAGGACGGAACCTTTCACAAAGACGAAAATGCTAAAACACTTTCGTTTCCTAAAAACGGGGACTATGTAACAGGAGACTTTGCGCTGTCAGACAGAGTGGATGGAGTATTTCGGTATACCTCACCACCAGCATTAGGCTGGAGGTCATGGAACGGAGTCCCGGACCAGCTTAACAGTTTTCAAACCACAGTTGAGGATATGCAGATTGATGGTGACGAGAACATAAACGCAGTAACAGATGCATATTGGTATAAAGAAAACAGTGACCCATGGCCATTAAAAGCTTCACGAACAATGGCAAGAAGGCAAATCAGCTCGGTAGGAACCCATAGGTATGTAACCGGTGCTGCACCGTTTCAACGGGCTGGAGATTCTGGGGCAATTGTTGGTATACATCCACCTTGGGTTATGCCGTATCTGACAAGTAAAAACGCAAGTACACTGGACTATGAAGGTTTTTTGGACTGGGCGACTGAGTATAAATTTAAAGTAACAATTCAAGACACCATAACTGGGAACGAAACAAATCCTTACGGTTACTACAGGTTTACTACAGATGCTGATCCTGGCACTGGCAGCACATATGGAGATGAGGGATGTGGCTTTCTTATCTATTCTGAGATTCGTACCAACCAGGATTTACAGAACTGTCAGGCAAATTTTTATAGGTATGAATCAGGCTCAGGTGTATATCGTTATGAAGGTTCTTCCAACATCAGCGGATGGTCAAACAGAGGTGATTATTATACAGCAACCACAGCCTTTGCCTTTGGTTTGTCAACAACTTCCCTTGCTGCAAGAACTGCAATAGAAGATGATAATGATGAGGTGCCAAGACATACGTACTCTACAATCTGGGGCAGTAGGTCATGGTTCATAGATGCTGAAAATCCTTCAAGGGTAAGATTCTCCAAACCGTTCTTCCTCGGTAACTGTCCATTAACACAGGTAGTTTGGACTGACGAGGGATTAACTGGAGATATCCTTGGTATGATACCCGGTTTCGGTGGTCTGTTATTGTTAAAAGAACGGTCTATATGGATAATTCCATACTCAGACACAGCTGATGGTTTTCTCGCTCAACAGTTAATACCAAACAGTGGAGTTGTTTCTGCTGATGCTGCAATCTTTGTCGAAGGGGCATTATGGTATGCAAGTGATGATGGTATACATGTGTTCGACGGTGAGAAGTTAACCAACGTGTCGGAAAGCCTTGACGGTGCTGATAGGTTTGTATGGGAAGTTAATCCAAGAAAAACCAAAGCTTGGTATGACAAGAGGAATTGGAAAATTGTTTTCTCTTGCGATGGAGCAGCGATAAGTTTTAACTCTCGAAACGGTGGAGCCAGTATATCAGGTTGTCCAGATTCCTGCTATCTCGACATATCAACCTCAGGTTATTCAGGTGCATTGTATGGTTCTGATGGAATGATTTGGAAGAACGATTCAGAATCCACGGTACAAACCTTAGATTTTAACGGTACAACTTCGTCTGAGAACCACGGCCCGGTAGATACAACTGATAGTACAATCAGTGATATTGATTGGTACTGGACAGATGGCGAGGGTAACAGTGGTTCGGAGCGAATTGGCATTGACTATGATACTGACTTAACAACTGAACAGACATCATCATGGTTGGGTGCGACAACTGATGTGCAGGGAAGAATTTTTACTCAATGGTCTAAAACGGATGGTGAGATTTGGGCAGCAAGCATAAACGTGGTTGGTGCTCAAGGAAAGATGTGCTTTAAAACTATAAGAGATGACCTTGATTACTTCTTCATAGACAAATTCCCAGTATATTATAAAGGTCAATTTGTGTATTTTCTTTCCAGAGCAGAGATGAAGATCACAGAACTGTTAGAACTGGTGTTCGGGGATACGAATGATTCTGATGCTCAGGCAGATATATCTTTTGTAGCAGAAACCATAGGTGAGAATACAACAACAAACACAACATCAGTTGCCAACACTACATTATCTGTTAATGACCTTGTGAGGATTCCCATCCAGTCTAAATGCTACCGTGGGTATTATACTTTTGAATCTGACACAACATCAGACTTGCCACCGTTGAGGGATCTCAGACTACACTACTCATCCATTAGGCCTAGAGGTGGAGGTAGACGATGAGCTGGGGGATAAAGAACATACATGTTCCAGGGTACGATGCTGCATCAAGGGCAATAAACAATCTCAAAACAAGTCTGTACGGTGCTAAGAAAGATATAGATTCAAAAATAGATTCAAAGATAGTAACCTTCTTTCAAGCCAGTGAACCAACATCATCGGAAAGTTCTAATGGAGATATCTGGATAGATACTGACGATTCAAATAAGATGTATATTTATAATAATTCTTCATGGACAAGTGCAAGAGATGTTGTTGCGAGCTGGTCGGAATTAGTAGATGATGATGGCAACAGACCGGATGCTAACGCTGACGTTACAGCTGACAATAATAACTGGTCAGAAGTTTCAGATGATGACAGTAACAAGCCGGATAACAATGCAGATGTAACTGCTGATAATAATAATTGGACAGATATCTCCGGTATACCAACAGGAGTACATTCACCAGTTGATGAATCTCTCTCGAAAGGTGCATGGGATTCTATAGCACAGGTAACAATAACACCGGCAAGTGGTTCAAATGGACTTGTTGCAATTGGAACTGCTAAATTAGATATAACATCAACAACTACTGGAACCACATCTTGTCCTTTACGTTTAAGAGCTGCATCAACGACAATAGGATACAATCCTGATGCTCTTGCATATGGTGCTTCTGCGGATGTTGTGCCTTTAACTGTATCATGTGTAAGGATTGGCCTAACCGGTTCTACAACAATTATATTTGATGCATATAATGATTCATCAGCAACAGTATATGCGAGAGATATAAACCTTATGGTTCAGGAAATACCAGCATAAATAAATAGGAGGTATAACATGTTCTCAGCACTAATGAGCTTACTTGGAGGTGCAGCAAGCTTTCTTCCATCAACAGCAGCAGGCTGGGGTTCTCTAATGGGTGGTATCGGCCAGGCTGGACAGTTCGGCATGGGGCTTGCAAGTGCATTGTCAGGTGACGGTGCAAACGAAAGGGCAAGGCATATCTGGGAACGCTCAAGAGATGAGACACAGCAAATGTTGCAAAGCTCTACCTACGCACCATGGGCAGAAGGCATGGGTATTCCATATGCTGGCGCACAGTGGCAGAACGGGATGGATCCATCCATGCAAAATGTGTACCAACAGTTTTTGGAAAGAGACTACGGCTTACCTGCTGAAGTTGCACTTGCTAATCAGAGCCAGGCTGTTGCACCGATGAGGATAAACAGACAGGCTATGAGTTCTGTAGGAACCCCGGGGCAGATGTCGAGAGCGACACAGGTTAATCCTCAAGCATTGGCTCAAGGCTTTGCAGGTATAAACCAGAGTTCTAATATTGCACAACAGGATTACTTGAAGAATGCTGCGAAGATAGCTTCACTCGGATCTTATCAGGCAGAGCGATTTAAAAATATTTACGGATAGGAGTTTATTATGGCTTTTACTCTTAATTTAGGTGCTGACGGTTCATTAACCGATGATGGATTAGAACTGCCCTCAGGACCGTTACACCAACGTTATGACACAAGATTTGGTCCTAAACCAGTTGGAGCTATTGATATGCCTGGGGTCACAAGACCGAACTCTTATACTTTTAACCAGTGGTATGGGGTTCCTGCTTATGTTTCTCAAGCCAGTGGAGCACCAGCTATAGAAGGTTGGAACTATCAGTCACCAGTACCAGTAGATTCTGGTGGTGGTTCAAGTCCTCAAGATACATATGATTCGTTTAATAATTACGGTCTTGGTAATACATCGGCTATGGGGCAGACATATCCCACAGCTCCCGCATCGCAATCATATAACAATCCTTACGGTGGCTTTCAGGCTACAGACCCCAATTATCCGCAACCCAACGCTGCAATGGCTGCTTCTGCACAGGCAGACCTTGCAGGAATACCGTCCGACCATGAGAGTAAAGACAAGTGGTACAGGAAGTACGAACGGCAGGGTGAAGCGTACAGGCAGATACTTGCCAATGCATTAGGGGTGTTAGGCAAGGATACATTGGATCCTGTACAAGCCCTTGGGAAGAACTTACAGACGCAAGGAATGAACCAGCAGACACAAGAGTTCGGGCCGAATGATTTTAACCAGATGATTACAAGTAGAAACCAGAATCTTTCTCAGCTGCTACAAGCACAGGAAGCTGCAAGAGGCGCACGGGGTATCTACCAAGGTGTAGAGACTGCAAGTCAACGGGCGAGAACCTCTATGGTGAATCAGGCTGTGGCTGCGTACCAACCGATGGCGTATCAGCAGAGAAAGCAGCAGGAAGATATGATTGACCAATTACTTATGAGTATAACTCAACAGCAGTTAGCTGCTGAAGAGTCGGTGGCAACACCAGGGAGGAGAATGTAATGGCAACGTTCGGAGATGTATCAACAGGGTTGGGTGCTGTTAGACAGGCAGCGAATAGCAATAAAAATGTTGCTGGTCTTATGGCTGCACTTATGGGAATGGGACAGGTTGGAAATTTATTGTCTCAGTACGGGCAGTATCAGAAGGGACAGAGGCAGGAGAAGAGAGATGTAAAACAGCACAAGATGTCTGTAAAGCGGTTTGATGCTGCAATGGAAGAAATGGAATATCAAATTGGTAGAAGGAAAATACAAGAAGATTTTGAATCTGGCAGATTAGAATCTCAGGGCATATCTCTTGAAGATGCCAATAATCAATTAGATGCTAAAAGGGCATTTGGTAATCTTGTTAATGAACATGGTCTTGATAATGTATTAAAGAATCCTGATAAATATATCAAAGGAATAAAGATAAAACCAGGAGCCATGTCGTTTCTAACAAACATGATAACAAGCCAGAGTGGTAGGCAGCAGGTTGGGACTGGTAAGTTTGGAACACCAGCAAAAACCACTGAAAACTTAACAGAACCGAGAAACAGAGTTAATATGCTGAAGCAGAACGGTGCATTAACCAAGACAGACATAGAGGCAGAAACAATAAACGCATTGTCAGCACACATAATACCAGCATTTGGAGCAGGTGGAGACACAAGAAGAGTTCTTGAAGAGGAAGGTTTTGATAAAGCAGTTAAGTCTGTAAGAGCTTTGATAGACACAAAGAATCTTGGGCCGGACATAAGAAGAGCAGTTAAATCTCATGCCTTCGCTACCTTCTTGGATATTGCTCAAAACGTTCCCGGTAAAAACCGTAGGGAGGGAGACGACAGTCTTCTTGCCGGAGAGCATGATGAGTGGGGACCGGAGACTATAGGTAGGATAAAGAAAGAGATTGAAAAAAGATGGAGAGCTGGCGATTCAATGGCACCACTTGCTCTTACAATATGGGATGATGCGGGTAAATTAGACGTAGACGCATTGAAGACATGGCAGCAGAAAGACCTGTCATTTACTCTGGACTTCTTTTCTAAAAGACAAAAAGCTGGCGAGTCTCCACAGAAAATATTTGATGCTTATGGTGAAATAAACAAATGGTTTGGGCAAAAAGCCGACCCACTTAAAAACCCGAACGTATCTCTTAAAGGTGGGCAGTATTTCTTTACACCACCTGGCGTTGCTCTTGGTGGAACGCTTCAAAGACCTCAAGATATAGGAACTGACAAAGGTTTTGTTAGACAGGGAACACTAGAATACAACCCAACAACGCCAATAGGGATGGCCAAAGGGGCTGTAACCCCAGCAACTGAATATTTAAAGATCAGTCTTTCCCCTTTAGGTGAGGACTTCAACCCGGTAATGCTTGCAGCTGAGAGATTATTGGAGAGTGAGTTTAGAAGAAGGTTGGCATTAAATCCGAAGAAAACAAAAGAACAAATGATAAAAGAGTTTAAAAAAGAAGGAACGGAAGAGGGAGACTTGTTTGCTGAGTTTGTTTTAGATAGGAGAAAGACAAAAAGTATAGCACCATATGGAACCAAAACAGAAGGCCGAACTGGATTTTATACTACAGACGCTCCTGACGAAACTGTGGCATTAACAAGAAAGAACGCTAAGCTGAAGCCAGGCCAGGCTTACAGGATAAGAAGCCAGCAGTATAAAACACAGACGGCAGGAAAGGTTTTAGCTTTAGCTGAATATCTTAAAAAGCAAATGGCTGTACGGGCAAAATTAGCAGGGGCGCAGAGATAACAAATGGCACTTGGAACTATCGATCCCAGAAGGTTAAGGCAACAGTTAGCAAGACTGTCGAGAAACCCTTACGATCTAATACAAGGTGGAGGTAGTCTTAATAATAATTACATGCAAAGAGCACCGGGCATGCAGAGCTTCCCACAGGTAGGACAGCCACAGTTTAAAGAGCAGTTAATACAGAAGAAGACCCAACCACCCTCATGGTGGGACACGTTAATGAAACCGCTGTTCATGATGGAGAAACCGTTGCACCTGCTTGGGCGAGCGTTCTCTTCAGGTGAATATGCGGTAAGTTCTTTCTTGCGATCAATGATAAGGGCAAGCAGAGACGATGCTGTAGAGAACCCGTTTGTTGCAGGTATGAAAGGCTTTGCTGCTGGCTTTCACGATGATGCAGAACATCAAGTCAGGATGACCGACATACTTGAAATCATGGGGTGGAGGCCTGAAGAGGGAACAGCTGAGAGCTTCACTAAAGAATCGTTGGGCTTTGTCTTGGGTGTACTTGCAGACCCGATAACATATGCATCGTTCGGAGCAACCAGGGCGTTTAAGTTGTTACCGTCTACTATAAAATCAGTATCTGTGAAGACAGGTATAGAGGTAGCTGAGACTTTTGCCAAGGGACAGGCTGCAAGTAAAGTAGGTGAGAGGGTAGTTAAAGCTCTTACCCTTACAGGAACCAAGGGAGATGATGTTGGTGACCTTGCAAAGATACTGAAAGCTGAGGATGCAGCTAAGGAAGGGTTTATACAGTTAACACTTCCCGGTGCGGGGATGTCAGCAGAAGAGTTGATAAAGAGAAAGACGCCGGCACTGATTGACACTGCTCTTCAAGCTATGGGCAGAACCCCTACACAAGCTGCACGTGAATGGTTTGTTAAGGACGGTTACAGAACCCTTCTTGACCGTGGTGGATTGAAGTTCATGGGTAAGACTATTGCCAGTACAAAACATCTGGGGCCGAGGATGTCAGGACTAATCGGGCTGGTAGCTGGAAACGCATTAAGTCGTAACATGCCGTTAACTCATATGATGATGGAAAGCAAGTTTGCAAAGAAGGGATGGGAAGCAGTAACCGCTCCTATCAAAGGAGTGCAAAAGATATTCGGTAAGAGTTTTATCCGTGCTTCTAAACTTGCAGGTGTAGAACCGGACTGGCTGTTGAAGTTTGAAGGTGGGCTGAGCAATCTCAAGACAGACGTAAAGAAAACTGTAGCCACCCTGCTTGGAAGTCAGAGAACATCAAAAATAACAATCAATGGAAAATCCCTATCCGTCCCCATGGGTGACCTTGACTTCATTACAAGAAAAGAGGGACGGCTTCTACTTC
>JAYEGB010000067.1:0-7996 GCA_034658875.1 Patescibacteria group bacterium
TCATCCTCCGTTTGGGCGGAATCGCAATTTTACTAACACTTATTATTGTCGGAACATTCTGTTTAGATGTTTCTTTGCAATTTATTGGCTTATTTTCGGCAATGTTGGTAATTTTTGTGATGGGACTTATGGATGATGTGTTTGGGCTTCCTGTTTGGTTTAAATTTATTGCCCAAATTACAGCAATTATTATCGCAATTGCTTTTGGAATACACATTGGTCAGATCACCAACCCATTTGGCGGTATAATTATCCTCCCAGTTTTTTGGGATTACCTACTTTCAGGTTTTTGGTTACTACTTTTGATAAATACAATGAACTTTATCGACGGTGCCGATGGTCTGGCCGGCGGAATAACGTTAATAACTTCACTTACATTGGTAGCGCTTAGCCTTACCGTTTTAGTAAACCAACCTCAAGTCGCCATGGCTGCTCTAATTGTTGCCGGAACGATGGTAGGGTTTTTAGTTTGGAACTGGCATCCGGCCAAAATCTTTATGGGCGATTCTGGTAGTAATATGTTGGGTCTTATTTTAGGTTCCTTGGCTATGATCGGTGGCGCCAAGCTAGCTACCACTGCTTTGGTTTTAGGTTTCCCTATATTAGATGTATTTTGGTCAGCTATTCGTAGGTGGCGCAGTGGCCTATCGCCTTTTGCACCCGATAGGTTACACCTTCATCACCGACTTTTGTCGCTTGGGGTGCCACACTCGCAAACAGTTTTGCTTATTTTGGGAATTTCAGCTGTATTTGGCTTAATTGCGCTTATGTCTGGTACATGGGTAAAAATTATTACTATGGCACTAGCAGGATTGTTACTAGTTTTACTGTTTAGGACTATATTTTTAATCCAAAGGAAGAAAAGAGGTTGACAGGAAGCTATAATTAGGTTACAATAAGCTAATAGTCAAAACTAAAAATAAAACAAAAACATAATGAATGAACAGCAATTCGAAAAACTCGTCACCAACTTACAAGATGTAATGAGGTGTCCAAACTGCTCCTCTGCTTATTTTTTGGACGATATCCATTATTTAGGCCAGATGGAGTCGATGACTTTTCTTCATCTTCGTTGCCACAAGTGTTCTACACCTGTTTTTGCTAGTGTTGCTGTAGCTGCAACAGATGGTTCGATTGTTGGTACAGAGATTGATAACCAGATAATCAAAACCAGAAAGCTTCCTCAGGCGGAATCCTCATTCCTTCGAAAAGTTACACATGATGATGTTTTAGATGTTCATTCTGCCTTAGAAACCTCCAAAGACGATATCGGTCAATTTTTCAAGGCATAAACCCTTAAATACATATATAAAAACTTTGAGCCCTTGCCCTGCAGGGGCTTTTAGGTGTATAGTTGTTCCTAGTTAAATAAGCTTATGAAGAAACTAAATCTTACAGTTAATCCTCGTGCCGAGGGCGTTGCTCCAAATACTTTACGCAGGGATGGTGAAGTACCGGGTATTGTGTATGGAAAAGAAGCCGATCCCTTACAGATTGCTATCCCAACGATAGAATTAAAAAAGATTTTTAAAGAAGCTGGCGAAAGCACAATTATTAATATGACCGTCGATGGCAGTAAAGATGAACCAATGATGGTTTTAATTAAAGACACACAGCTTAGTCCGGACCGTGGTGAGTTTTTACATGTAGATTTCTATAGAATCAAACTCGGTGAAAAACTTCGCGTGACTCTTCCACTTACTTTTGAGGGAGAACCGCCTGCTGTTAAAAATCTTGGCGGTATTTTAATTACAAATAAAAACGAAATTGAGATAGAGTGTTTACCAAAAGATTTGATTTCTGAAATTATTGTTGATTTGTCAAAAGCTGAAGAGCTTGATTCTGCAATTACAATAAAAGATCTTGAAGTTCCTGAAGGGATTGAAGTTTTGGATAATGAAGAAGAAACTGTTGCGGTAGTAACACCACAACAAGAAGAGGAAGAAGAACCAGTAGTATCTGAAGAAGAGGCTGTGGCCTCTGTTGAGGCTTCCGAAGAGAAATCAGAGGATGAAGGTAGTGATGATTCTGAGAATCCACCAGCCGGCGAATCAACCAAAGATTCTGAAGAGAAAAAAGAATAACGAAAAACAATTTTAAGCACAAAAAAGTTTTGCAAAATGCAAAACTTTTTATTTTTTATAAAAAATATTTTTATTGTTATTGTTTTTAGTTAAATAACTATTTATAATTTTAGTGTGTAAGGAACACAAGTAACATAGCATTAATCCAAGGAGGGTAGACAATGGTCAAGCGTCGTAAAAAGACTGCGGCCAGGAAGTCTGTCAAACGCAAAGCAGCTCCAAAACGCAAGAAGGCTGCTAAGAAAAAGACTACGCGTAAAAAAGTTACGCGCAAGAAGGCTACTACGCGCAAGAAAGTAACGCGTAAGAAGACCGTCAAGCGCAAGAAGACTACGCGTAAAAAGACTGTCCGCCGCAAGAAGACTGCCAAGAGGAAGGTCGCTAAGAAGAAGACCGTCAAGCGCAAGAAGACTACCAAGAAGAAGGTAGCGCGCAAAAAGACTACTAAGAAAAAAGTAGTTCGTCGTAAGAAGAGAAGATAAATTTTATTTTACTTCAAACCAGAAGCGCTCTCATATAGGAGAGTGTTTTTGGTTCAGAGAAAGGCTTTTTGGTAAGATAGTATCAGCAATCCCCTATTTTTTATTTACACAACTATGACTTACAGAGATTTGCGCAAAGCATTTATAGAGTTTTTTAAAGAAAAAGACCACATCGAGGTGCCGTCTAGCTCAATAATTCCAGAGCACGATGCTTCGGTATTATTTACTGCTGCAGGAATGCAGCAATTCAAACCATATTACACTGGCAAGGCTTCGCCTTATGGAAATAAAATTTTAAGTATTCAAAAATGTTTTCGTACTTCAGATATCGATGAGGTTGGTGACGAAACTCATTTAACTTTTTTCGAAATGCTTGGGAACTTTGCTTTTGAAGGCGAAGTTAGCAAAGAAGAGGCTATAAAATTTGGTTGGGAATTTTTAACTTCACCAAAATGGATGGACATTGAGACCGATCGTATTATGGCCAGTTATTATAATGGCAATCGTATTGGTACTTTCGAAGACAAGGAAGCTAAAAAAATTCTAGAATCACTAAAAAACAAAGGTCTAACTGAAATTTTACCTCAGACCGACGAAGATAATTTTTGGGGACCAACCGGGAACACTGGGCCCTGTGGTCCCACGGTCGAATTTTATGTAGATGGTGTCGAAATTTGGAACATTGTCTTTAACGAATACTATTGTAATGAAGACAAATCACTAACCCCATCAACTAATGGTCTTGGAATTGATACCGGTATGGGCATGGAACGGCTTTTAACTGCTGTTACACCCGAGGCAAATAATGTTTATGATATCGAGCTCTTTTCTAATATCATTGAAAGGATCCATGATCATACTCCAGAGCTAGATATTGGGACCGATCGCTCGGTGCGCGTCATTGCCGACCATCTTCGTGGTAGCGTATTTCTTTTAGCCGATAAAATCCAACCAAGCAACAAAGAACAGGGCTATGTTCTGCGTCGGATTTTGCGTCGTGCCATTTTACATTTAGATAAACTAGGTGCGCTCTCTGGTTTTGAAGAAATTATCAACATTATAATCGAATATTATGGCGAGTTTTATTCAGAACTTGTTGGAAAACGCGACAATATTTTACAATTTGCTACGCTTGAGCGTGACAAGTTTTTAAAAACAATTGCGCAAGGCAAAAAGGAGCTTCAAAAAGTAATTGCAGATGCCGTCGATTCCAAAATATCTGGTGAAGCAGCCTTTGATTTGTTTGCGACCTATGGGTTGCCACTAGATTTTATAAAAGAAGAAGCAATCAAACAAAATTTAACTATCGATGAAGCTGGTTTTGAAAAAGCTTTTAAAAAACACCAAGAAGTTTCGCGTGCCGGAGTGGATGAAAAGTTTGGAGGTCATGGCTTGGCTTCTGGGGCCGAGGTTACCGACGAAGATAAAACAAAAATTACTCGGTATCATACTGCCACTCACCTACTTCATGCTGCACTGATTAAATTTTTGGGTAACGACGTAAAGCAAGCCGGGTCAGACCTTAATACCGAGCGTCTTCGTTTTGATTTCACGTATCCTCGGGCACTAACAAGCGAAGAAAAAGAACAAATCGAAACTTGGGTTAACGAACAAATCCAAAAATCTTACGAAGTGATCCACGAGGACATGCCACTTAGTGACGCACTTGATTCTGGAGCACTTTCTTTCTTTAGAGAAAAATATCCCGATCCCGTAACGGTTTATTCCATATATAATAAGGATGGTGACAAGGTTGTATCCTGTGAACTATGTGGTGGTCCGCATGTAACCAATACCTCCGAGATCGGTAAATTTAAAATAACTAAAGAACAAAGTAGTTCGGCTGGGGTAAGACGTATCAAAGCTGTGCTCGAGTAAGATTTATGGCGCTATTTGCCGGAAGAAAATCTAAAAAGAGATTCGATAATGCACTCTTTACTGCTGTCGATTTGGGTACCGAGTATATAAAGTGCTTGGTTTTTGAAAAAGCAGAAGACTCGTGCTTGTGTTTGGGCAAAAGTACTATTCAACACACCTCTGGTGCAATGCGCGGAGGTGCCATTGCTAACATTCCGCAAGTAGCAACCGACTTAAGGCGAGCAATAGACACTGCTACACCAGAAGGGGTTGATCAACCAAAGCAAATTATAGTAAGTTTGGCCGGAGATTTGGTAAAAAGCTTAGTTACTACTATCCATTACCACCGCAGTTCCATAAACGATCACATTGATAACAACGAATTAAAAAATTTAATTCACAAGTCGCAATGGAAAGCCTTAGAACAGATCCGTCAACTTGGTAATCAGGACAACCAAGCAGATCTTGGCGAAATGAAAATTATAAATACCACCATAGTCGATGCCCGAATCGACGGTTATAAGGTTTCAAACCCATTAAACTTCCAGGGCAAGATAGTATCTTTAAGTTTGTTCAATGCTTTTGCTCCAATATCCCACTTAAAGTCACTCGAAGACTTGGCTGAAGTGTTGGATTTAGAAATAACTAATGTTGCTGCTGCTCCGTATGCATTAACTAAAAGTTTGCTGGTCGATAACCCAGAATTTAGTGGAATATTTATAGATGTCGGAGCACACTCAACCGATGTAGCTGTAGTTCATGAGGGGGGTATTTTTGGAATGCAAAGTTTTGCACTTGGTGGCGAAGCCTTTACTCGTAAATTAGCCGTTGATTTAAATATTACGCCACTAAAAGCCGAAAAAATTAAGAAAGATTATGCAAAAGGCCTACTGGATAAGCGTTCCAATGAGAAAATTAAAAAATCTATGCAAGCAATTGCCATAACTTGGTCTAGAAGTGTGGCCGAAAGTCTCGATGAGTTTAGTCATCTCGATGAATTGCCGCAAGAAATCTTTATTGGTGGTGGCGGAGCTCCCCTACCCGAGGTTGCAAAGTCTCTTCAAACTAAAGCTTGGTCGGCAAGTCTTCCATTTACTTCAAAACCAAAGGCAATTTTATTAAAAGAACAAGATGTTGGGTGTATTAGCCTTCCAGAAAAGCTTTCTTTGGAGTCGTCGGACCTAGTTGTGTCTGGGCTTGCTAATTTAATTTTGAATTTACCCGATAGAGCGGCAGAATTAAATAGCATCCTATCGCGCATAATGACAAATATGAAAACAACGGTATGAAGAAAAAAGCAATTTACCTAGATGTAAATAACGATTTATACAATATCCTTGTAAAGGTTGAAAAAGTTAATGCTGAGGAAGTAATTTTGGTTGCTCCAAAAGATTCTGTACTATTTCATAGTCCAGTTAATTTAAAAATATTAAAATCCGAAGCAACGCAGAGAAATAAAGAGCTTTCCATTGTAACAATAGATCCAAAAGGACATTCTTTGGCCCAAAAAGTTGGTATCCCTGTCTTCTCCGACTTAGAAATGAGCGAAGAGCTAGAAACTAGCGAACCCGATATCGAGATACCAGACAAGTTAGAAGAAGCCGGAGAGCCAATAAAGATAAAATACAAACGCCAAGCCGAGGTGCCAGAGCTAGAGGAAGAGGAATTTGAGGAAGAATACATTGAAGATCTGCCCGAACCTTCGCAAAGACCAGCCATGTTCTCGCGTTTTATAGATAGAACTACAAAAATTGCTTGGGGTCGGTTAAGCGTAATAGCTGCTTGGGTTATAAGTTCGCTAGTAGTTTTGGGCGTAGTCGCCTTTTTGGTTATTCCGCGAGCTACGATAAATCTTGAGATCGGCTCCGATGCCTTTGTACATAACTTCAAACTAGTTTTGGCCGATATCGCCGATAAAGAAGCCGCTGGTAGCAATGTGTTTAAGGGACGTTTTGTTATGACCGAACATAAATTAACCCAAGAATTTACTCCAACCGGCGAAAAAAACGAAGGCGAATCCGCAAATGGTGAAATAATTGTATTTAACTATCTGACTTCCGGTAAACCTTTGGGTCTTAAGGACAAAACTCGTTTCGAGGATCCTGACGGGTACATTTATCGTTTGCAAAACGAGTTGTTGATTGCACCGGCTAGAAATAGTAGCACTCCAGGACGAGCAACGGTGCAAGTCGTGGCCGAAACTGGTGGTAGTCAAGGTAATTTAGGAACGGGTATAAAACTTACAATTCCCGGCCTGGGCCCGGCAGGTGTAAATTTGGCTTTTGGTGAGGTATGTGAAACATTCTCTGGTGGTACAGATAAAATAGTAGGTGTGGTTTCTAAAAAAGATATAGAAAACGCCAAAGAGTCTATTAGTAAAAGTATTTTCAATGAAGCTGAAGATATGCTACTTGCCAAAGCCAATAAAAATGAAGAGATAATTTCTGAGCTTATTCAAAACGACATCATTAACATAGTGCCATCGGCACCAGCAGGATCGGCTAGAGACAAGTTTGATCTCGATATTCATATTCGCAGCTGGACTTTGCTTTCCGAAAAAGGTCGGTTAGACGATATTCTCCAAACTACTATCGAAACAATTGTTCCTGAAAGCCAAGAGCTAACTCCTCAAACACTCAAAAATGTAAGTTTGAAGTTAGATCACGCCGATTTCAGTACGCATATTATCGACCTAACGGTAATGATTGAAGGTTTGGTTGCTCCAAAAATTAGCGAACAAGAAATTTCAGAGAGCTTGGCAAACAGAAGTGTGGAAGATGTATCAAAACTCTTCGATAGTATTCCCGATGTTATATCGCATAAGGTTAGTTTATGGCCAACTTGGGTTCGTAAGATGCCGCTTTTGGAAAGTAATATCGATATAGTATTCTCATATGTAAACAACACACAATGAAAGTATTAGGTATTGATCTTGGTAAAAAAAGAATAGGGGTAGCTTTAGGGGATAGCGAAAAAAAAATCGTTGTTGGTTTAAGTACGATTATTAATAATGCTAAAACTTGGGATAGTTTTAAAGAAATTATCTTACGCGAGAACATAGAAATGTTGGTAATTGGTTTGCCCAAAACAATGTCTGGTCAAATTGGTGAACAAGCCGTGTACACAAAAAAATGGGCCGAAAAAGCCGATGAAAAACTAAGTGTAAAAATTGACTTTGTTGACGAAAGGCTAACTTCCAAAATGGCCAGAGACAGTCTGGCTTCACTTGGAACCGATTTGAAAAAAGAAGATATCGATCAAGCAGCGGCCGTTCTTTTGCTGCAAAGCTACTTTGGAAGCTGAAATAGTCAATTTGACAGCCCCAGAAGAGTGTTTTACAATGTGGGCAGTTTTATTAAGGGAGGTAAATAATGAATAAATCACAAATCATTGAGTTGATTTCCCGCAAGGCTAATGTGTCCAAGAAAACTGCGACACATGCCATGGATATTTTTGTTAATACTGTCAAAAGTGAGTTGGCAAATGACAAGAGTGTTACCATTACCGGGTTTGGTACTTTTAGCGTCAGCAAGCGTGCTGCTAGAAATGGTGTAAACCCACAAACTGGGAAAC
>JAYEGB010000068.1:0-1741 GCA_034658875.1 Patescibacteria group bacterium
TGGTTTAGCATTTTGGGCAACAGCCCCAGTTACAATAGAACCCAAGAAAACTGTCATAACCATAGCTATAGTTACCGGCATGGAAAAAGATAGACGATGCGGGATAAGCGCCTTCTTTAAGGCATTTAGTGAGACTGCCATATCAGATGCTTTGTTCTCCCCTTCTGCGATAGCATCAGCTAATTCTATTTGGCCAATGCTTCTAAACACACGATCGCGGATGGCCTGCTTTTTAGGCATACCTAAATCACCCTTGTTTCCAAGAGCTTTAAGGTGATTTTCTAGTTTATTAAATTCGTTTGAGGCCATAAATTAGTGTTCGAACGGAGTGAGAACTAACCCGTGCAGTTCTCGCTTCGCTCGAACAATAAAAACCAATGCTTAATTTTTTAAGCTTTAGTTAAATATTCTGTATTTTTAACTGAGTGAATCCCCCAGTCTCCTAACTATTGCTGGCTCAGTCGCTATATCCTGATCCGCCAGCCGGCGGATTGGGACAGCACTTAGCTAAGATAATTTTTTACGAAGCTCGGTAAGAGCTCGATGAGTAAGAGCGCGAATATTGCTAGCTTTTTTCTTCATTATTTGTGCCACTTTATTTATTGACACATCTTCGACATAGCGAAGAATTAAAACTTGCTTGTATTCTGGCTTCAGACTTTGCAGTTTGTCTTCTAGTTGGGTTGTTTCGGGATACAGATCTTGTTGCCCTTCAACATCGAATATTTCTGGAAGTTCGTCGAAAGATACGGTCTGCTTTGTAGTGCGGTAGTAATCGATCACGCTATTTCGTGCGATCGCAAACAACCAAGTAGAAAATTTAGCATCCTTTGTAGCCTGAAAAGTTTTTACGGCCTTCCAAGCCTTTAGAAAGACATCGGCAGTTAAGTCTTCTGCCACGCCCTCATCTCTGGTTTTTAAATAAACGAAGCGGTAGATCGGTTGGGCCCATAATTCGTATATTTCACCGAAGGCCACATTGTCACCCCTAGAAGCCTTGCGAATCAAAGCATCCGGAGTGTTGATCTTTACTTGTTTCAATGTAGAAGTCATAAGACCTTACAGTTAATTAAACGAATATATGTGATATTTGTTACAGGATACGCCAATATTCAGCTCTGGGAGCTGAATATATAAACATAACTTATTCCTGGTTGAACCCGATAATTTGCTCATATTTGAGGCTATTTTTGAACCCATTGAGTATAGACAATATCCCCCAAAAACGCAATAGCTATGTTTTAAGCTGTAAATCACCTTATTTTTACCCGTTATTTAAACGGCTCATAAATGAGCCGTTTAAATCTGACATCTTTTTTGGGGAAGATTTATGCATTTTGACCAGCTGCAGAATCACCCTTAAAAGGCCCCGAACCCATACCGGTCCCCTTTGGGCCACGAGATTCGCCCTCTGGACAATTTTCTCTCATCTCCTCACGAACTTGAGCTCTCTCCTCTTCAGTCATATTCTGCCATTCTCCCAACTTATCTAATTGAGATTGAATGTGTTCAACACCCGGAAATTCGCGTTCACCCATTTCATTTAAATGTTCTGTGCGACGCTCTTCCATCTGATTCATATGGTCAATCCTGTTTTGAATGCGTGCTTTTTGCTGATCGGTTTCAGCATCTTCGAGTCTTTCTTCAAACATAGCCTGCATTTCGTGCACCTTTTGAGTGTGCGCCTCTAACCTTTGGACAGCTTCTACTTGACGCTGCTCCCACTGTTCTCCGGCTGCTA
>JAYEGB010000069.1:0-1731 GCA_034658875.1 Patescibacteria group bacterium
CTGCGATGCAATTCCAAATGCAAGCCGCACAAATGAATATAAATATGTTAGAGGGAGAACTAAACAGAGAGCAGGCGGAAAATTTACAAGAAGCTAAAATTAAATTTGACATTTGGCAAAATGATGAAAAGAATAGACTTGATACTCAAGAAGAAGTTAAGAAGTTAATGATGATGTATAATGGACAAGGTGCTGGAATAAATATAAATGATAGCTGGGAAGATGCTTATAGAAAAGCAAGCACTTACATTGAAAGTGAGTTGCAATTTGAAAGAGATATGGATGAGCTTGATAAACAGATTAAGGTAAAATCATTAAATAAACCTTATTATAAAAGCTCAGGTGGAGGAGGACTAACTCCTTCTCAAATTATAGCTAGAGATAATAAATTCTGGCAAGAAATTGATAACGGTATTAAACGATTAGAACAAGGTGTTGATTGGGGACAGGTTTGGGAGAGAATTAGAAGTCAATTCCCAGAAATGACTAATGAAGAAATAGACCAAGCGTTAGGCGGTGGCACAAGAGATATTTATCCTGAAGGAATGAGCACTGCTTTTCCTACAGGACAAGAAGCGTGGGGATGGGCAAGAAAAGGAGCTTATGAAGAATGGAAAGCGAAAAGACCCGAAGAAGATGATGAATTTTCTTTTGCTAAATTAGCAAAAGGAGCAAGCAACGCAGGAATGACTATTGAAGAATTTAAGAAATTAGATATTGATACTCAAAATAGTTATATGGAAGAATTTTAATTAAACTTATGACAAATTGGTTAGACAGATTCAAATTCCCGACGAGTGATGCCCGGAAAGTCGGTTCTTGGGCATTTAATATACTTAGACCACCCGTAGAAGATGTTGCTAAAATAGGGCGTGCTTTACCGTATGCAAAGTCGCCTTTTGACGCATACAAAAAAACCGCTTATGAAGTTCCTAAAAGAACAGGTAGCTTTTTCTTGGATAAATTGAGGTCTCCAGTTGAAGATACATACAAAAAGACTACTGATTATTTTGAACCGACAAATAGAAAAATTTCACGAATAGGTCAAAGTTTTAAAGGAGGCGTTGCTGGCACAATGGAAGGAACTGGCAGAGGATTAGAATGGCTTGGATTTGACAAGATGAAACCTTTTAATGATAAAGTTCAAGAATGGAAAGAAAGTCTTGAAGTTGAAAATCAAACTTTTGTTGAAAAGTTTTATTCAGGTATTGGTTCTATGTCTCTTTTTTATGCTCCTGGATTAGGTGCGACAAAAGGAGCGTCTATGGTAGCTAAAGTCTCTCCTAAAATCGCAAAACTTGTAGGTGGTGGAACTATGACTGCCTTTGAAGCAATGACAGAAGCAGGAGGCACTTGGCAAGAAACAAAAGACTTGGGACTTGGAGAAAGAGAAGCAGATAAAAGAGCTGAAAAAGTGTTTTGGACTAACGCTGCTTTAATTGGAATAACAAATAAATTGGGATTTTTTGGCGAACACAAAAAAGGACTTTTAAGAAAATTACTGATGACTTCTTCAATGGAAGGAATGCAGGAATTTGGTCAAGAGGTTATTCAAAATGTAACGATGGGGAGACAATGGGATTTAAACGCTTATGAAGCTGGCAAGATTGGATTTTTAATTGGTGGTTTATTTGGTGCGGGAGATTTAACTCCGTCTAATCAAAAACAAGCTGCGAATAAATCAAGAAAGATTTTAGGATTATCAGAGAAACAATCAATTAAATTTATTGG
>JAYEGB010000070.1:0-7631 GCA_034658875.1 Patescibacteria group bacterium
GTAAATTACACATATATCGATGAAGACACAGACGATGGTGATGGGAATATGACAATTTCTTACCTAAGTCCATCTTCTGGTCGCGCCGACCAAACTGTAGTCGTAACAATTTACGGTAGCGGCTTTAGTGATTCCCAGGGTTCAGTAAGATTTGGTCAATGGGATGCAACCATAGTTTCTTGGACAGATGGTCAAATTAGAGTAAATGCTCCAGTACTTGGTTCTATTTCAAGCGATGTCACTTATCCAGTAATGGTTACTCAGGGTAGCGACTCGGCAAGTTCTTATTACACATACCTTGCTCCTGGTTCAACCGGCGGCAGTGGTGCTACTAATGGTACAGGGACTACTCCAGATACTGGACTCCCAACAGTCGCATGGCTTGGTCTTATTACAGTGAACGGTGGTTTGGCCTTTGTCGCCAAACGCAAACTATTCGCTTAAATTGACGAAGCATTCTTTCCTCCGTCATCCTGAGTCTGCCTGCCCGTTCCGTAGTCCCAACATGTCGGGACGAAGGATCTTATAAATAACAAAAACAAGGGTTGGCTTAACAAGCCCCGTGTACCGGGGCTTTTTTCTACCCAAAAAGTAAACGGCTCATGAGATGAGCCGTTTAATATTTTACAAAAATAGGCTTAGGATATACCCTTTAGGTACTATAATTAAGGTAAGTTATGGCCTTTGCAGACGAGATAAAACTAAAGCTCAAAGCCGGTGACGGTGGCAATGGGTTAACCAGCTTTCGCAGAGAACGCTATATTGCTCGTGGTGGCCCCGATGGCGGTGACGGTGGCAAAGGGGGGAGTATTGTTCTATCGGCAGACCACAATCAAAATAGCTTATCCCACCTACTTCGCAGTAAAGTTATAAAGGCCCAAAATGGTAAGGCTGGCGAAACTCAAAAGTCCACTGGCAGATCGGCAGAAGATTTAATTGTAAAAGTACCTATTGGCACTCAGGTTTTTGAGATGGATCCAGACAGTGATGAAGAATGCTTAGTGGGAGATTTGAATAAAGATGGAGACAAACTTGAAGTAGCCAAAGGTGGTAGCGGAGGTTTTGGTAATGCTCGTTTTGCTAGGCCAACCTTCCAGGCTCCACGTTTTGCCGAGTTTGGCGAACCGGGTGAAGAAAAGGAAGTAATTTTAAGACTTAAGCTTATTGCCGAGGTAGGGCTTATCGGTCTTCCAAATGCTGGTAAATCAACCCTTCTTTCCGTTATCTCTAGTGCTAAGCCGAAGATAGCCGATTACGAGTTTACTACACTAGAACCCAACCTAGGCATTGTCGAGCACCAAGGCAGGCGCATTCTCTTTGCCGACATCCCAGGCCTCATTGAAGGCGCTCATATGGGTAAAGGTTTGGGTATAGACTTCTTAAAACATGTAGAGCGCACCAAAGTGCTGGTTCATATACTTGATTCTCTAAAGCCAGATCCATACGAGGATTGGCAAAAGATTAATAACGAACTAGAACTTTATAGCAAAGCCCTGGCAGGCAAGCCACAAGTAGTTGTATTTAATAAAATAGATGCTTTAGATGATGCAAAGCGCGGCGAACTAGAAAAGATAAATTTTGGCACCCAAGTGTTCTACATATCGGCGGCTTCGCATAAAGGGTTAGATGAATTACTCAGTGTGATCCATGAAGAGCTAGACAAACTGCCAGACCCAGAGATAGAGGAAGAAACTATTACTATAAAAGATTTACCCTATAGCCGCTTTGAAGTAGAGAAAGATCTAGATGGTAATTTTTATGTAACTGGCTCCAAGGTAGAAAAGTTGGTAATAAAGACCGATTTAAATAATGAACAAGCCCTTGGACGTATGTATAAAGTAATGCGCAGGATGGGAGTATTGGCTGAATTAGCTAAAAAGGGCGCAGAGGTGGGAGACAAAGTCACCATTGGCGGAACGACAATAGAGTATCGCCAAATCGCTTAAATAAAATATTAACTACTCGCTGAGCGGAGTCGAAGCGTTACATTAGTGAGATCCTTCGACCCGCCTTCGCCCCGACATGTTGGGACTACGGAACGGGCAGGCAGGCTCAGGAAGTAAGTGAAATTATCCAGAAATCGCACAAAAACCCGCCAAAAGGCGAGTTTTTTCGTATCTGGACCTAATCTGATAAAGCCGCTCTGGGAGCGAAAAAACTATTGACACAAAGGTGATTTTGCTATATATTATGGGCAACACCGAAGAGGTGTTTTTAGTTAGCATACTAGCTTAATCTAGGGGTACAAAAAATGTTTAATTTTGTCCTACCGGCCATCTTGGTCACAACTATTAACTTTAGCGCATTCCAATTACCAGGCTTGGACTTGGACCTAAGCGCTATAAGTGAGAAACAAAAGCAACTGCCTAAATTAGAGCAGTTCTTAGAAGACAAAAATAGCCCTATGCCAGCAAGCGAGTTACTTAAATACTCTAACTGGGAAATGATCGTAGCATTATCTAATGCCGAAAGTGGTTATGGCAAACATAGAGCCGGTACCTACAATGCTTGGGGTATCAAAGACTTCAGAAAGGGAAGCACTAAATTTGGTAAAACTCGAGACTTTAACTCTTGGGCAGAATCCATAGAATATACTTCTAAGCTTCTATTTAAGTACGACCCAGAAGACGGTGAACCAACCGCAAGCGGTATGGTTGCCAAGTGGAAGTATGTAAAACCATATGGTCACTGGATTAATAATGTAAACTACTCTTTGGCTTCTTTAGCCAAGTATGACCTGATTCAGGTTTAAGAAATGAATACCCGTGCTTCGCGTAAAGCTATGCAGGGCTGAATTTCTCAAAGATAAATTCAAAAAGAAAAGGCTGGTCGATATCACCCGTAATTAAATTAATGGTGTCGCCAGCCTTTTTTTATTGAGAGCTGGCTATGTAGTCGTCGAAACGACAACTCCGTCACCAGTTCCCATAAGGAACATTATGGTCTAATATCCGATCACTATTTTTAAACCTGCCTTAGCCACTCTTGAGGAGTCTCTTATTTTGAGAGATATCCTGATAAACAAACGAAGGTACAAGTCGATCTTTTGTTTTATTTTTGAGTGTTGGGGCTGATCGGGCCCCGCTCGCTGTAGCCAAGCATTTGATCTACCAAATATTTGCTAAACCAAGTGCTTGTTATTAGACCTAAATTTAAAGAACATCATCAGGAAATTATAATATCATACGTCAAACAGACCTTTTTGTCAACGAGTAAAAAGTTATAATAGTACTATTTAGCTCCCAGAGCAGAAAGTTTCTCTAGTCACTTTTTTAGAAAAAGTATTGCAAAAACCACTGACAGTCACTTTTGTCTCAACGGGGACCCCTTCGGGGCTATTCATATCAAAAAATCACCTTACTGCTCTCGCCCTAACAGACAACGGGCTTCACAACGGTGATTTTTAGTATTTATGACACTCAAGTTCCAAAGCCAGTGTTAATATATTTATATGCTGATGACACCTCATTTTTTAACCGGAATGGCCATAGCCACAGTTGTACCAGAAGTGTGGCCGGCCTCCGTTATGGCGGTAATGAGCCATCTTATCTTAGACGCAATCCCACACAAAGATAGTATTGGTGAAATAAAACTAAATAAACCAAATATTACCATCCGAAGTATAGATGTTTTTATAATGGTTTTGTTCTTTTGGTATTTGACTAAAGACAGGGGGGATTGGTTATATCTGCTTTTGATAGGATTCGTAGCAGTACTTCCAGATTGGTTAGCTTTCCCGTATTTAATTTGGCCTAAACTATATGATTATCCAGTAATAAAAGATCTGCATCAATGGCACTCTAAAGTCATTCAGCACAAAAATCGATATGTAAATTGGTTCTGGGGTTTGCTGCCGCAGATAATCGTGGTAGGGGCTATGATTTGGTTTATTGTTCGAACCTGACTGTCGATAGACGGATCCAGAATCGTATAAATTAATCTATAAGATCCTTCGACAAGCTCAGGATGACAAAGGTGGAGTTCAGGATGACAAAGGTGGAGTTCAGGATGACAAGGGTGGGTTCAGGATGACAAAGGTGGAACTCAGGATGACAAAGGTGGGGTTCAGGATGACAAAGGTGGAACTCAGGATGACAAAGGTGGAGCTCAGGATGACAATGGTGGAGCTCAGGATGACACCAAAAAAGAATGTGGTGCCAATTATAAGATCCTTCGCGTCATCCTGAATTTATTTCAGGATCTAGATTCTGAAACCCGCCTTCGTCCCGACATGTCGGGACTGCGGACGGGCAGGCGGACAGTAAAGATAAAGTAGTTCTCGATTACACTCGAACAATAAAAAAGAGGATTTTGAAAGGCTCTCTGGCGGATGGCGAAGTGAGAACTAATTAGGTTTGTAGTCCTCGATTATACTCGGACAGTAAAGATAAAGTAGTTCTCGATAGTACTCGAACAATAAGAATCTGTAAACGGCTCATGGCTTGCCCGCCTTGGGCGTGGATGAGCCGTTTACAGATTTGTAAAATTATTTCCTGAGCCCTTCGACTCCGCTCAGGATAAACTCTGTCGAAGGATTACACTAATGTAACGCTTCGATTGCACTCAGCGAATTTATCTTCTTGGCATAAAGATTTCGTAGAGGCCGAAGACAACATAAATGATACCGAGGATAATGGCTAAAGTTGTACCCCAACTTCTGTTTACAAACACCAAAATGAGGTCAACGATACCAATAAGTAAATAAAGATAAGGCATAATTATTCCTTTCGATTTAACTTGTAAAAACCTATATATATTATAGCAATTCTATTTCCTGAGCCCTTCGACTCCGCTCAGGATAAACTCTGTCGAAGGATTACACTAATGTAACGCTTCTCCGCCATCCGCCAACTGGTCGGAGGCGGATTCGCTCAGCGAATTATTCTAAGGTTTGTCCAATAATTTCTGGGTAACCTCGCAAAAACTCGTTACCAGATACACTGCCTTTTCCTTCGAGCTGCAGTTTGGTAACTTTTAATGCACTCTCGTTTGTACCAATTATTAAATCACCATCATTTGAAATTTCACCAGGTTTAAGATTGTCGGGTAAAGTGGTGGTCTTTCCTTCTAGTACCTTGATTCGTTTATCACCCCAGAATGTGTATGTGCTAGGCCAGGGTGTATAAGCTCGAATCTGGCGTTCAATATAGTTTGCATCCATTTGCCAATTGATCTGACCATCGGTTTTAGAAACTAGTTTTGTATACGAAGCCAATCCATCGTTTTGGGATTTGGGTGTTAGCTCACCCTCAAGATAGGGAACGATAGACTCATTTAAAAGTTTGGCTCCAAGGTTAGATAGTTTTTTGCTCAGAGTTGCGGTGGTGTCTGTTGGGTCTATCTTGATTACTTCGCTAGTACTAATTATTGGGCCTGTATCCATGGTTTCATCCATTTTCATAAGTGTAACTCCGGTTTGTTTATCGCCATTTAAAATAGCTTCGCTTACCGGAGATGCTCCACGGTATCTTGGTAAAATAGAACCATGGATATTTAATGTTCCAAATTTAGGGATATCTAATATCTTTTTAGGTAAGATCTTGCCGTAGGCAGCGACCACAATAAAGTCTAATCCCAATTCTTTAATCTGATCTAGAAGCTTTGGGTTTTTCTTAATTCGTTCAGGCTTTCGAACTTCTATATTATTAGTAAAGCCAAGCTTACTTATTTCGCTTTCTTTCATAGTTTTACCGCGACCAGTTTTTTTATCGGGCTGGGTAACAACACTAACTACTTCAATTTGAGGGTGATCTATTAGGGTTTGCAAAATAGGGACTGCAAACCCGGGTGTGCCCATAAATATTGCCCGATATATCTTTTGTGTTTTCATCCCGTTAGAGTTAAGACACCAAAGGTGTCCGTAGATATAAACAACAAGTATATTTTATAACATATAAACAGGTATTGATGAGAGAATAGTTTAAGATTGTGATAGCAACTCTAACGGGACAAGTACTTATATTTTAATCACAACACTATTGACTAGGACAGCAAAATAGCTTAAACTTGGGGCGAAAAATCTATTGGAGGTGACAGATTTTGATCATGTTCCTTAAAAAGTTCAATAAAGGCTATAGGGCCGCAGAATTTTGTTGTGCTGTATTCGTTAGTTTTTTGTTTGTATGCTTTGTCGTTATGCCTATGCATTTAACGGTACAGCATATTATTAAACCAATACGCAATGTCCTTTGTTCGTTTTGGAAGGTACTAGTTGAGTACATCCATTAACTAAAAACCGAACTTAAGAAAGATCGGTTTTTAAATTTTAAATTAATATTGGTAAGTGTATATGCGATCATTTTTGTGTAAGCGATCTATAAACAAAACTCCATCCAAATGATCAATCTCGTGTTGAATAATGCGAGCTTCTAAACCCTTGGCATCGAATTCTATCATTTTATTATTAATGCCAAGTGCTTCCACAGTAATTTCTGCGCTTCGTGAAATATGTCCATACATTGTTGGGAATGATAGACAACCTTCCTCGGCCTTTTCTTTTTTGCGCGAATTCTTAGTAACTTTTGGGTTAATTAAAATTGTTAACGGAATGTCTGGAGTTGGATCCGATGATCCTTTCGGTTTTATGTACTCATAAATTGAAATACGTTTAAGCACTCCAATTTGCGGGGCAGAGATTCCAACTCCGCCACTTTCGCGCATTGAATCGACCATGTCTTGGATAATGTCCATTATTTTTGGATCGATCTTTTTAACTTCCTTGGAAATTTTGCGAAGCTTAGGATTTTTGTATTGTAATATTTTCTTCACCATATACTTACTATATATAATAGAACCTACTCTAACCAAACTTTATGATATAGTAAAACATCTCGTACATTAAGGAGGACGGCATGATTGACATTATTCTTCTCGGTTTGCTTGTTATTTTTGTGATCGGGTGTTCGATTAAAGATTGTGTCGATTCCATCCGAGCTAAAGATGGCTCGTGGCCAGGACCTGTTTTTATGCTGGTTGCTATACTAGTAATTGTGATTGGATCGATTGTGGATCCCGCCGGTTTAATAAAAGGTTTTTGGATGGCTGGTAGGGCTTCTATGTAGCGCAGGTGTCCAATTATGTCCGGAGAATTAATTCTCCGGCTTTTTTTTATTGCAATTTTTAAACGGCTCATCGGATAGAGTCATTTCTCCACTCGTCATCCTCAACCGATTCATCCTGTCGGATGAAATTCGGATTGGGGATCCACAGTATGTTGTTTTCTGGATTCCCGACCCGAACTTTGCCCACAGGGCAAGTCGATCGAGAATGACAGAAGGAAGAGTTGGAAATGACAAAATGTAACCCCTCGACTACGCTCGGGGAATAAATAAGATGGTAACACCTCGACTATCTGCTTACCGGCAGGCAGGTGCTCGGGGAGTAAGAGGGAAAGATACAGCCGTTTAGGTTTTATTGTTCGAGCGAAGCGAGAACTATTACATTAAAGTTAACTTCTCACTCCGTTCGAAGAATATGTTGATTTCGCTCTTGAAGTTTTGGTGACAGGCACTCTTAAAATTATTGTTGCGTGTCTATGTTTGACCTCCAATTTTTTATAAGATCCTTTCGCGTCATGCTGAATTTATTTCAGGATCTAAAAAGAAGATCCTTCGACAAGCTCAGGATGACAA
>JAYEGB010000071.1:0-25296 GCA_034658875.1 Patescibacteria group bacterium
TTACAATGCCATGCGTAACTCCGAGATCCAGTAGTTCGCCTTCTCTTGAGATGCCCTGAGAAAACATTAGGTCAAATTCAGCCGTTCTAAATGGGGGAGCTACTTTATTTTTAACGACTTTTACACGAACACGGTTACCAACCATATTGTCACCCTGTTTGAGAGTTTCAATACGACGGATATCTAGCCTGACTGAAGAATAAAACTTAAGAGCATTACCACCAGTAGTAGTTTCTGGATTTCCAAACATAACTCCAATCTTCATGCGAAGCTGATTTATAAAAATAACCGTGGTTTTCGAACGGCTCACATGAGCCGTTATCTTTCTCATGGCTTGACTCATAAGCCTAGCTTGAAGACCCATGTGAGAATCACCCATATCACCCTCAATTTCGGCACGAGGTACAAGTGCAGCCACCGAATCAACCACAATAAGCCCAACAGAGTTTGAGCGAACGAGTGATTCCACAATATCTAAGGCTTGCTCTCCAGTATCTGGTTGAGAAATGAGCAACTCCTTGGTATCTACACCGATTCTTTTAGCATATTCTGGATCTAGCGCATGCTCGGCGTCTACGAAGGCAGCTGTTTCGCCTTTTTTCTGAGCCTGAGCAATCATATGTAAGGTTAGGGTAGTTTTTCCAGAAGACTCTGGACCATAAACCTCTATGGCACGACCTTTTGGTATACCACCAACACCCAATGCAAGATCTAGTGTAAGCGAACCAGTTGGAGTAGTTTCAACTTCTGTTTGTTTGGCGTCACCAAGACGCATAACAGCACCTTGACCATATTTTTTCTCTAACTCGCTAATAGTATCGGTAAGATTTGTTGTTTCTGTTATCTTTTTGGGGACTGCTTTTTTTGCTGGGCTCATAAAAACAAGTTTAAACTATCTATAATTTGTAAATTGAAGTGGAATATCTATTTGAGAATGTTCTTTTAGTAAATCCATAATGGATTGAAGTTCGTCTTTGCTCTTTGAGCTAACTCTAATTGAACTTCCTTGGATACTTGATTTAATTTTAGGTAATTCGTCTCGAATAATTTTGTTAATTAACTTGGCTTTGTCTTGAGAAACACCTTCAACTAGAGGAATAGTGGCTCTAATTGTGCCACCAGAGGCTGGCTCTTGCTTAATCTCACCTAATATTTTTAAATCTAGATTTCTACGCATTAATTTAGATTTTAAAATATCAACTACAGCATTTAACTTATACTCGTCTGGAACACTTACTATTAATTTATCTTCTTCTTGTTTAATCTCAACAAAAAGACCTTTAAAATCATACCGTCCTGTTATCTCACGACGAACTTGATCTAGGGCATTAGTCAACTCTTGTTGGTCTATTTCTGAAACTATATCGAATGAGAATTCAGATGCCATAATTAATAGTCCTCTCCTTCTACATACTCTTCCTCTTCTCCGCTGTCATCTGGCTCGGTTACCAAATCAGTTCGGGAAATTAAAATTTCTCGGGCTTTGGCACCATCACCCGGCCCAACAACGCCCTTCATTTCTAATAAGTCTAGTAGTCTGGCTGCTCTGGCATAGCCGATCCGGAAACGACGCTGAAGATATGATGCCGAGGCTTTACCAGTTTTAACCACAAGCTCAATTACTTCTTCCATTAATTCATCGCCATCGGCCTCAATTTCGGCTTGCTTGGATTCTTTTGTTTCTGAGATTAATTCTTCTACGTAAACTGGATTATCTTGGTCTTTAACAAAGTTTGTGACAGATTTAATCTCCTTGTCGGATACATATACACCCTGAATACGACGTGGCTTGCTGGCATCAGAAGGCCTAAACAACATATCTCCATTACCAAGAAGTTTATCAGCACCAACGGTATCCAAAATTGTTCTAGAGTCGGTACCAGAAGTTACAGCAAAAGCAATTCTAGATGGGAAGTTGGCCTTAATAAGACCTGTAATAACATCTACCGATGGTCTTTGGGTGGCCAAAACCAAGTGAATACCAACAGACCGAGACATTTGAGCTAGACGACAAATATAGGCTTCAACTTCACGAGCAGAAACGGCCATTAGGTCGGCTAACTCGTCGATCACAAGAACAATATATGGCATTTTTGAGTCTGGGTTGGCCTTATTAAAGGCTTCAATAACCCTAACATTGTGATCTGAAAATATTTTGTAGCGACGTTCCATTTCGCGAACCAGCCATTTAAGAGAACTTATGGTTTTATGTGGATCTACAATGACCGGAGCAAGCAAATGGGGGATATTATTGTAAGGAGTAAATTCTACTCGTTTTGGGTCTACCAATACAAGCCTGAGATCGGCTGGAGTATTTTGGTACAAGAGACCAACAATCAAAGAGTTTAGATAAACGCTTTTACCCATACCTGTAGCACCAGCAATGAGCAGATGAGGCATACGAACAAGGTCTGTGGCTATGGGCGAACCAGCGACATCACGGCCAAGCGGCATACGAAGAGGGGATCTAATGTTTTGAAATAGCTCGGATTCCAAAATTTCTCGTAAGCGAACCATGGAAGATTTTTTATTTGGTACCTCTACGCCAACTAAAGACCTACCGGGAATTGGCGCCTCAATTCTTATCGGATGAGCAGCCAAAGCCAGTGATAAATCATTGGCTAAATTACTAATTCTAGAAAGCTTAATACCAGCGGCTGGCTTTAGAGTGTATTGGGTAACGGTAGGACCTACATTTACCTCTGACATTTCAACTTGGATACCAAAATCCTCTAAAGACTCTTGAATAATACCTACGTTTTGTCTAATATTTCCGCTATCTACTTTGGTAACTACATCACTAAGCAAGGTAATGTCTGGTAGAGCAAATTCTCCAGATGGAACGACTTGAGGGATAAAGTCTTTCGAAGAATCTTTATCAGCTCTTTTTTTAGTAACAAACCCTTTATCAATAACAAGTTCACCATCCTCGTCCTCGTCATCTTCATCTTTGGACTTGCGACCGCCACGATGGCTAGCAATATTATGAACAATTACTTTTGATGATTCTGGTAGAGTTGGAACGCTTAACTTAGCTCTGTAATAAAGCTCTCGAAGTGGTTGACCAAAGACCAAGAGAGCCGAAACGACCAACAAAACTACTACTATAAGTAGTGCGGCCCAAATCTCGACCGAACTAGTAAGAGCCCAGCCGACAGCCCAGCCGACATATCCGCCAAATTCACCACTACCAGCCTGAATTAAAGCTTCTTCTTGGGGTATGAAAAGGTGAAGAAGGGTAGATATAGAAGTTACCATCAAGATAAGACCAACGGTATTGATAGCACTAAATTTGTATTTTACTGGGTAAAACATTGCGACTCCAGCACCTGCTAGAACAAGAGGAAAAACAAACCCAGTCCAACCAAAACCAAGGCGAATTGTAGCAAAAAAAACACTACCCACATTGCCCGCAACCCCTAAAATAGCAAGGAGAGTAAACAAACCCAGACCCATAAAAAGAATCGCTAAGACCTCGCGCACAATATGCGGCTCTAACTCTAGATCAAAATTAAGACCCTCGACAAAATTCGAAGCTTGATAAGATCTGGTTTGGTATTTTTTTCTTCTTTTTCTGCGTCTAGCCATACAAAAATTGCCTAATTATAGGTTAATTATATCACACTGTAATTTATACAAAAATGGGACTATACCTCAAGCACAACCGGGATAATCATTGGCCGTCTTTTGGTCTCTTTGTATATAAATTTACCTAGTTCTTCACGAATCTTTTCTTTAGCATTACTCCGACTGTCTGGGGAAGTCTTGCCCTTTTTACCAGAAAGAATATTCTTTGCCTGAGATCTTAATTTATTTACTAATTCCTGATTTTCTCGCATATAAACGAATCCACGCGAAATAATGTCGGGTGAATTTATAACCTTACCGGTTTTAGCTTCCAGTGTGACAATAACCACAACCATACCTTCCTGTGCCATTGTTTGACGGTCTCTCAAAACTATTTCTCCAACATCTCCCACACCAAGACCATCTACATTAATAAGACCCGAAGGAATTGATTGTGCTAGTTTTTTGATACCATGCTTATCGACTTCAACAACATCGCCATCATCTATAAGTAAAATATTGTCTTTTGGTATCCCAGCCTCTAAGGCTAGTTTTCTATGAGCGTCGCGCATAAAATATTCACCATGAATTGGAATAAGATATTTAGGTTTTACAACTTCCAGCATTTCACGAAGTTCTTCTTTGTAGGCATGCCCTGTCACATGAACTTGCATATTTTTGTAATGAATAATTTCAGCACCAGCTCTAGTTAGGTTATTTCTAATTGCACCAACAGATTTCTCGTTACCCGGAATAGGGGAGGCCGAAAGAACTACAGTATCACCAGGCTTAATCTTTACCTGTGAGTGCTCGTTGAACGCCATACGCGCAAGCGACGAGCCCTGTTGACCCTGACTTCCGGTACTCAAAATAACAAGTGCTTCATCAGGATATTTTTTAATTTGTTTGATTGGAATCAACAAATTTTTAGGATATTTAATAAACCCGAGCTTAGAAGCAGCCTCGAAATACTTCACCATACTTCTTCCTGAAAGAGCAACCTTGCGACCATGTTTTACAGCCGAAGATATAGCGTATTGCATACGATCTATCCTAGATGCAAATGAAGAAATGATAAGACGACCTTTAGTTTTGGCAAATATTTGGTCAAATGTATCGGAAATTTCTTGTTCTGAAATTGTTCGACCAGGGATTTCGGCATTGGTACTTTCAGACAAAAGCAAAATGCATGGGTCTTTTTTAACTGCTTCGGCAATTTTAGGAAAGTTTGTGATAACACCATCGGGAGAATCATGATCAATTCTAAAATCTCCAGTAAATACTACCAAGCCAACTGGTGTGTAAATTAGCATTCCATATGCGTCTGGGATGCTGTGGTTAACTTGAAAGAATTTAATCCTAAATACCCCAAGCTTGAGTTCGTCTTTTTCTTTATAGGTATTTAACTTTACTGCTTTCACATTAGAATATTCCTCAAGGCGTGCTTCAATCAGGGCCTTTGCTAAGGTTCCGGCAAAAACAGGAACACCAAGCTCTGGAACAATATGTGGGATAGCTCCAATGTGGTCTTCGTGACCATGAGATATTATAATCCCTCGTAACTTCTTTTTGTTCTTCTTTAGGTAAGTTGTATCGGGGATAACATAATCAACACCCAACATAGCTTCGTCTGGGAACATAAGCCCACAATCGAGCACAATTATATCGTCTCCATATTCCAAAACGGTCATATTCATACCAACACTTTCTAAACCGCCAAGAGTCACCACACGCAAACTCTTTTTAGAACTTTTGTTCTTACTGTAACCGTGTTTTACCCTTTTCCTAGGCTTTTTGTTGTTTGATTTTGTTTTATTCATATTAAAAAATGGTTAATTGTTCTTTCTTTTTGGAAGAATTTGAACTTTTTGGTAATTCTTCTTCTTTTTTAATTTTTTCTATTAGTACTGGGAGTTTCATGAAGTCGCTACGCAAATCTTTAAGCAAGTTGGGATTGTGAAGGGCAGCTGCTGGATGATAGATAGGGAAGTAAATATATTCGCCCTTTCTTTTGGCTTTCCCGCGCGCTTCAGATATTTTTTCACCAGGTAAAAACCGATTTAGAGCATGTCTACCTAATAAGATTACAAGTTTTGGTTTTATCAACTCTAATTCTTTGGTCAAAAATTCTTGATGTTCGGTTATTTCTTCGGGTGATGGGTCACGATTGGCAGGTGGACGACATTTTACAACATTGGTTATATAAACTTTTTCGCGACTCAAGCCAATTTCTTCTAGAAGAGTTTGTAAAATTTTACCGGCAGGGCCAACAAAAGGTTTGCCTAGCTCGTCCTCTTTTTTACCTGGTGCCTCACCAATAAAAACTAAATCACTTTCTGCGCTTCCGTCTCCTGGAACAGGTTGAATACAACCGCTCCGTAGAGAACAGTTATGATTTTTTACCTCGTTAGCAATCTCTTGTAGTTTGGTCTGTTTATTTGTCATTAATATCTTCTATTCTTTCGTAGTCTACAGCTAAGATCTCAAAATTATCTGAATAAACAAACCAGTAATAAGCACCGAAGGTTATAACTAGTGCTCCAACTAGCATCGCCATGCTTGGGTAAACCCAACCTTTTGTTTTAGAGACAATGCTTGGTCTAACAAAACTTTCCTGAGGGGGAGTGAGCTTACGATAAGACCCCTTGGAATCAGCAGGGTTCATATCATACCCACAGTGCAAACAAAATCTTGTACTTGGTGGGTTACGACGAGCGCATTCATTACATCTCATTTGGTCAATTCATTACTTTTTGTCTTGGCGACCACCCAGCATAGCTTTACGAGATAAATTTACTCTGCCCTGAGAATCGATTTCTACAACTTTTACAGTAACTGCGTCGCCTTCCTTTACTATATCAGTTACTTTTCCGACACGCTTATTGTCTAGCTGTGAAATGTGAACTAACCCTTCTGTGCCAGGAAAAATTTCAACAAATGCACCAAAGTCCATAATTCTAGTAACCTTTCCGTCATAGATTTCACCAACCTTAGCCTCACGAGTAAGGTTTTTGATTTCTTTTACAATTTGAGTCACATACTCTGGCTTTGATGATGAAACATAGATAGCCCCATCGTCTTCGATGTTGATCTCTGTTACATCGCGACCACCAGCACGATCAATCATACCATTGATGACCTTACCGCCAGAACCAATAACGTCTTTAATCTTTTCTGGGTCGATAGTTACTATCTCCACTTGTGGAGCAAACTTCGAAACATCTTTACGTGGTTCAGAAATACACTTAGTAATTAGATCCAAAATCTGTTTTCTAGCTTTCTTTGATTGATCTATAGCATCTTGTAGGACCTTCATATCCATGCCAATTACCTTCATATCAAGCTGAAGAGCGGTAACACCATTTTTAGTTCCAGCGATCTTAAAATCCATGTCACCATTGAAATCTTCCATACCAGCAATGTCGGTAAGAACTTTAAACCCACCTTTTTCGTCATTTACAACTCCCATGGCAATACCAACAACTGGATTTGAAATAGGCACACCTGCATCCATAAGGCTTAATGTACTTCCACAAACAGCTGCCATAGAGCTACTTCCATTACTTCCAAGAATTTCAGATACCAAACGAATTGTGTATGGAAATTCTTCGCGGCTAGGGACCACTGGAATCAGAGCTTTTTCAGCCAAAGCACCGTGTCCTATATCTCTACGTCCCGGACCTCTCATTGGTCTAACTTCGCCCACAGAATAAGGAGGGAAGTTGTAGTGATGTAGATATCTTTTGGTTGTAGATTGATCCATTGTATCGATCATTTGTTCGTCACCAACTGAACCCAAAGTAGCGATAGTAAGTGCTTGGGTCTCACCACGATTAAATATTGCCGAACCATGTGTACGAGGAAGCGTAGCTACTTCACAACTAAGGTCTCTAATTTCGTCTAATTTGCGACCATCGGGACGCTTTGATGATTTAAGAATATTTTCACGAAAGATCTTTTTCACAATTTTCCCAAAAGCATCCTCCACAACAATAGTTGGAGTGTCTTCGTTGACATATTCCTCTAAAATACTGTCTTTTAAGTCGTTCATGGCTGTGTTGCGTTCGGTTTTATCGGAGTCATAGACAGCTTTTTCCAAATCACCACCAATCTTAGATGTAATTTCATTAACCATTTCGTCTGTAGGGGATAACAACGGATATTCTTTTTTAGCAATCTTCATTTTCTTTACCATTTCTTCCTGAATTGAGATGGAGGGTTGTAAAGACTTGTGAGCAAACTCTATTGCTTCAGATAACTTCGCTTCGTCTAGCTCATTCATACCTGCTTCTATCATCAAGACCTTGTCTTTGGTTCCAGCAACAATTAAATCAAGCTTGCTTTCGCTAGCTAGCTGTTCATAAGACGGGTTAATAACAAATTTATCATCAATGTAACCAACTCTTACAGCCCCGATTGGACCAGAAAATGGTGCGCCAGCTAGCGTTAACGATGCGGAAGCACCAATTATAGATAGTGTGTCCGGGTCATATATAAGATCGGCAGACAAAACCGTTACAACCACTTGGACATCGTTGTAAAAACCCTTCGGAAATAGTGGACGAAGCGGTCTATCAGTTAAACGAGCAGTCAAAATAGCATTGTCGGATGCACGACCTTCTCGTTTTATAAATCTACTTCCAGAAATTTTCCCAGAAGCATACATTTTTTCTTCAAAATCTATCAGAAGAGGGAAGTATGTTGCACCATCCTTTGGTTTATCGGCAATAACCGATGTAACTAACAAAACTGTGTCGCCTAAGCGTATAGTAACAGAGCCTGAAGCAAACTTGGCAAGCTTACCAGTCTCGATAGATAAATTGGCATCGCCAATTTTGGTCTCAAATTTTTCCATTGTTTCCTTTCCGGAAGATTTGCGGGTTAGAAAAGCAAATTAATTGACATAAAGCTTAGAGGTAAATCAGTTTTTATAGAAAACTAATTTAACCCTATGCTCTATGCAGCTTCTTACCCTTACTTCCTAATTTTTAATTCTTTTATTAATGCTGAATATTTACGTGGGTGTGATTTCTTAAGATAGTTCAGAAGTCTTCTGCGGTTTCCAACTATCTTAAACAAACCCTGTCTGGAGTGAAAATCCTTCTTGTGGGCTTTGAGATGTTTTGTAAGCTCCTTTACCTTTTGACTAAGCAAGGCAATCTGTACTTCAGAGGAGCCAGTATCTTTTTTGTGGCTCTGGAAGCTATTAATTATTTTTTTCTTTTTTGTATGCGTTAATGCCATAGTGAGATGATTATATCATGTTTAGTTATTTTTATCAAGGCCGTTTTCAAAAGAATCTGGCATACCTGTTGGATCTGTTTTATTGCTGTCTGGAAGGGTATTTTCTTTATTGTTTACCATAACTGTAGCATTATGCTCTTCTTCTGACGACAATTGGCCTTTTTTAGTTTGAAATTCTTTCACTTTTTCGACCAAAACGTCTTCGGCTTGATTGATTGTCATGCCTGTTAATTTAAAGCCAGCAGCTCCAGGATGACCACCACCACCAAACAGAGCAGCGATCTCGGCAGCGTTAACGCCTTGTTTGGTGCGAATACTACCAGAAATTATGTTTGGTTCCTTTTCTGATAAAAGTATTGTTATGTTTGCTCCTGGGAGACTTGTCATAAGTTCGTCTATAAGACCCCCCGTTTCTTCGGTAGAAGCATTGCTTTCAGCATAGTAGCTAAATGGAACAGTGCCCCAACCCAAATTTGCAGCTTCGTCAAATTTAAGATTAGACAAAATACGACCCCAGAGTTTTAGGGTAGTAAAAGGCTTAGTTTTAAACAGGTGTTTGATAATATCTTGCTGTTTGGCCCCCAAACCAACCATTTGTGCAGCAATCGTAAGAGATTTTGGTGTTGTGTTGCTATGCTGAAAACTTCCTGTATCACTAATGATCCCAGTAAGTAAGTCCGTTGCCACCTCCTCATCTATTAATGATGTTCCCAGGGCTTCAATTAACCCCACCAGAATTTCGGCTGTAGAAGTTGCTGTTAAATCAACCAGATTTACCGTGCCGTAATAGTCGTTAGTTGAATGATGGTCGATATTTATAACTGGAATAGATTGGAATAATTTTGGGTTATCGACATACAATTTACCAAGCTGTTCCCAATTGGCTGCATCTAACATACATACCAAATCAAAATGAAATCCTCCATCAGAGAAACTTACATCCTGAGCATTAAAAGACCCTTCTTTTGGTGTAATAACAATATTTAATTTTTCTTCTTGGAAATTATAAGCAAGTTTATCTGCTGTAGCAGAATTACAGTCAACACTGACTATAAAATCACGAAGTGCCTTTAGTTCCGTCGAAAGCTCCTCTGAACCATTTAAGAATTTGTACTTATCAGCTAGATTGTCATCGATAACTGCGGTGACATTTTTATCCAGTTTATTCAGAACATTGTTCATAGCCAAAAGGCTGCCTAATGCATCGCCATCCGGTCTTTCATGGGTAACTAATAAAATATTTTTTGATTTATTTATTAGTTCAATTACTTGTTGTTTGGGAGTTAATTCCATAAATATTTTGCTTAACTAAGGAGTTATCATAATTGATAAAGACAACCACTGTCAAACCTTATTAATAAAAAGTATTTACTGGCGCCACTTTTTACTCTAGAATAGCAGAGTAATTAAATACATATCATGCCAATTATAAAATCTGCTCAGAAAAAAATGCGCTCTGACAGCCGTAAAAGACAACATAACTTACGGCGCAAGTCTGCAGTTAAACAAGCTTTGAAGGCCATGGATAAAGAGCCTACAAAAGAGAATTTTTCTGTCGCTCAAAAGGCGTTAGACAAGGCTGCGAAAACTAATGTGATACACAAAAATAAAGCAGCTCGCCTAAAAAAGAGGCTTTTCAAAAAGATTGCTTAACAGCTTACTATTTGTGCAACCAGCACATCAAGGCTGTTTTTTGATGGTGCCTTGCCAGTTTTATATGCAAGATCGGTTTTGTGAATGAAGTTAAATATTTTCCTTAACTGATTTTTGGAAAATTTTCTTGAAAGTGGGGTAGTTTTTTTAATTACATATGGATGAAGCTTGGTTTTTGATGCCCAGCTGGAAGGCGAAACGTTCTCTTCGTCTAACATCCTTAGATTCAAGATGTTTCTAAACTGGTAGCTGATTATATTAACGATTTCGGGTTCGGTAGTTCCCATATGAAGTTGTCTATTTAATAATTTATTGGCTGCTACAATATTACGAGCACCGAGCGCATCAATAAATTGGAAAATCGTGTCATCTAAAGTGGGGGATATTAGCTCTTTTATGACGTTTGGGGTTATTGCGTTACCATTTGTATAGTCATTGGCTTTTTTTAACTCACTACTGATTCTCCATAAATCATTACCAAAGCTTTGCGACAAAAAACTACTAACACCATTGGTCAATTTATATCCTTGGTCTTTGGCAGTTTGTTCTATCCAGCTGACAACATCTCTGATAGTTATTTCTTTAAACTCTTCAACAACAATATCTGGCTTTGCTTTTAAAATCGTTTTTAGATCAGAGGCTTTTAGGCCATTTTCTATAAAAATTACATCTAAAGACTCCGTGGCTTGGTTATCTTTTAACCAATCGAATAAGTTGTCTTTTAAAACAGACCCTTTTGAGTTAAATATGTCTCTTACTAACACGGCCCGATTGGTATTTGTAAGTAAATCTTGAGTATTTAGAGCAATATATAATTCATCCCAACTATTTGAGCTATCCCTTACATCAACGACAACATTATTACTACGCCAAACCGCTAAGTCTTCGCTTATTTTTTGTTTAATCCCAAATGTGTTGTCCCCATAGTAGAGTTTAATCATTGTTAGGATGTTATTTCTTCTTCGGCACTTTCTTTTGGTAAAACATTTTCTAAATCGGTCTCTAGCTTTGGTGCCTCTATGACGCCTATTAAATATTTATCTGGCCAAGGCACGTAATGGCTCTCAAATTTGTCGGTACGAATTTTTTTACCCTCAAGATCATGGATATGTCTAATCAAAAGAGCGTCTGCCCCCCTGTGTGCATTATCTATTTTTTTAATTTCTCCTTCGGGCAACTCAGATGTTTCGATAAATACCGGTTCAGGCGGTTCGGTAATATTGTAAATTCTTGGTTCTTCTAGTTCAACCCTATACTCTAGGGGTGAGCTATAAAAATCAAAATATAAATTATCATTTTCCTCATCTACCCAAGTGTCGACCAGTATATGCGCGTCTGTATTATTGGTGAACCTAAAGTCTGGATAGGGAAGATAAACGGTTGCATCTGTCCCAGCAGGTTCGTAATATGAAACTCGATAACTATGATTGCGTCTAGCATCAACCGGATAACCACCATTTAGAACTGCTCTGAATGTTGTGGTAGATATTTGACATAGACCGCCGCCAAACTCTGGAGTAGTTTCATCTCCTTTGATAACTAATTCTGGCAAGTACCCAGTAGTATCGTCCACCTCACCAAGAATTTTGTTAAAAGAAAATTTTTCTTGTGGTGCAACAAGCACTAAATCAAATTTGGATGCCCCAACCCTTATATTATGACGGCGATTTTCGGGACTACCTGCAAAGTTAGACTCTCCTCTGGCCACAAATTCGGTTATACCTAGATCATTTAAGTCTTGTAGGCGCGAACTTGGTTCGGTATAATTTACATCGGCCAGCAGATTATAACTACTCTCTAGTAGATTCTTCTGAATAAGATCGTGGGTTTTATCTTTGTTTAAATTAACTCCTCTTTTATGTAGTCTAAACTCTACAACCCTATCACCAGACATATTAAATATGGCTGGAACCATCTCCTGATCAACTTGCTTTTTAATTTCAGTTAAGAAATCGTCTAGTTTTTGGGGGCTTAAACGAACTAAATAACCATTATTTTGCTTAGTAACTTCTAGCCAATCCCAAAGATCTTTTTTGTTTATTGAATAATCTTTGGAGTTTATTTCTAATATATAGTCTTTTGCTAAATTATCGTTTATTTTATTCTTAACCATTTCGAGCATGGCTGTTGTTAACGTCGGATCGGTTTCAACAACAGGAGCTTGCACCACTCCGCAGCTTTTTGCTAGCCAGTGTTTTTTAAGTAGGGTGGCTAGTAATGTTTTGTTTATTTCTTTGCCAGATATAGCCGGTACAACAACCACTTCTTGGCTATCTCTATCTATCGCCAAAGAGCTGTCTTGGCCAATTTGATTAGTTTGCTCGACAATTTTATCTAAGGTTTCTTGAAATCTTTCGTTGTCCAAACTATAACCCAAGGGCATGTCGTTTGGGTTTAAAAGAAGCCACAGTCTTTGCCTAATTTTTTTACCCCACCAGCCTTTGTGGCCATAATTTATCGCAATATTTGTCATTTCTTGGATATGCCAAGTAACCCCAAAATCGTTTGTGGAGTAAATATACTCCTTATTGGGCGTGATTATTGTTAACTCTGAGTTATTTTTTTGTAAAAAATTTTGTATGTTTTCATAGGTTTCTAATTCAGTCAGACCAGAAATTTGGGTTCCACCAACCGTAAAACCCGCGTGTACTTTATCTATGTAACTAACCTCTCCCCAATAATAGAATCCTGCTAAAAAAACAACAGCGAATACTACTGCAGATACCCACCACATCTTTGTGTTTTTGTGCCAAGTATTTTTCAAGCTAAACTTCTTTATTGTATTGAGATTTTAAGATCTCTTTCAAGACTAGTTTAGCCAATTCCTTTTGGCTTGGCAAAACAGAAGAAGGGGACGTTACAAGGTAAACCTCTTCTTCTGTGTTTGTTTTTAATTCGTCTTTTATTGGCCAAGTAAAACTTTCTCCATTTGGCAAAATGACAGTACCAACCCCATTAAGCCAAGTTATTTTAACTTTTACCTGTCTGTCTACCAAAGACTCTGATCGCACAATAAATTATTTTACAATTAGACCCAAAATAAGTAGCGCAACAATATTAACAACCTTAATCATTGGATTAATAGCTGGACCAGCAGTGTCTTTGTAGGGATCGCCAACTGTATCACCGGTTACAGAAGCTTTGTGTGCCTCAGAACCTTTGCCGCCAAAGTGTCCTTCTTCGATATACTTTTTGGCATTATCCCAAGCAGCACCACCAGTTGTCATAGAGATAGCTACAAATATACCAGTGATGATACTACCGACCAAAACCCCACCTAGAGCAACTGGCCCCAAGAACAGTCCAACCAAAATAGGGGCAGCCACGGGAATTAAAGCAGGAATAATCATTTCGCGAATTGCGGCCTGAGTAACAATATCTACGGCTTTGGCATAATCTGGCTTCTTTTGTCCGGTCATAATTTCAGGAATAGCTTCAAATTGACGACGAACCTCTTTTACAACTTCGGCTGCAGCCTTACCAACTGCCTCCATGGAGATAGCAGCAAATAAGTAAGGAAGAAGACCTCCAATAAATAGACCTATCAAAACAAGCGGGTCACCAAGAGAGAATTCAAAAACCTCACCAGAGATATGCTTTAAATCTTCTGCGTATGTTGCAAACAAAACAACTGCGGCAAGACCAGCAGAACCAATGGCGTAGCCCTTGGTAACGGCTTTTGTAGTGTTGCCAACAGCATCAAGCGGATCGGTAACGTCGCGAACACTAGAAGGAAGTTTGGCCATTTCTGCAATACCACCAGCATTATCGGTAATTGGACCATAGGCATCAATAGCAACAATAATTCCTGTCATGGAAAGCATTGCCACGGCTGCTATGGCAATACCATATAGACCGACTAAACTATAAGCCACCCAAATAGCAGCAATGATAGCAATCACTGGCAGGGCAACTGATTTCATGCCAACTGCAAGACCAGCAATTATGTTTGTCCCATGTCCAGTTTCGGAAGCCGAAGCAATATATTTAACTGGTTTGTAGCTTGTAGATGTGTAGTATTCGGTAACAACCACAATTAATCCAGTTACAACTAGGCCAACTACAGCTGCCCAAAAAAGAGAAATAGTCGAAAGACCAGACCCGACCATAATCGCATTAGTTGCAAAGTAAAAACCTATAACAGCTAGGATGCCACTAACAGATAAACCAGCATATAGTGCTGCCATAATATTTTTTGATTTACCCATCTTAACAAACCAGGTACCAATTACTGAAGCGATTATTGAAATGCCACCCAAAAGTAGCGGATAGATTCCTACAAGAGGGTTATCAAACAATAGTTGTCCTAAAATAATGGCAGCTACCATTGTAACAGCGTAGGTTTCAAATAAATCAGCTGCCATACCAGCACAGTCACCAACATTGTCACCAACATTGTCAGCAATTACCGCTGGATTTCTTGGGTCATCTTCAGGAATGTTTGCTTCGACTTTACCAACTAGGTCTGCACCAACATCTGCTGCTTTTGTATAAATACCTCCACCAAGTCTTGCAAACATAGAGATTAGACTTCCACCAAACCCAAGACCTATTAAGGCTGCTGTGTCATTAAATATCCAATAAAAACCACTGACAGATAATAGCGCAAGCCCCACAACGAATAACCCTGTTACAGAGCCCCCTTTAAAAGCAACGTCAAGAGCTGGTGCCAAACCGGTATGAGCAGCTTGGGTTGTACGAACATTTGCTTGAACTGAAACAATCATCCCAACAAATCCAGCTAAACCAGAAAATATGGCACCCACCAAAAAGCCAAGTGCAATATTTTGACCTAAAGCAAACCAAATAATTGCTGCCAAAATAGCGGCAACAATTGCAATGGTCATATATTGCCTAGATAGGTAAGCCTTGGCTCCTTGTTGTATAGCCTTGGCAATTTCTTGCATTTTTTCATTCCCAGAAGGGAGTTTTAGTAGCCACCAAGCCAAGCCAGCAGCATACAAAACCACTAAAACCGAAACAACAACGGAAAACAATAAAATCTGCTCAATCAATTCCATAACAAACTAGTTATCTATATGTCTTATAAATTCATCTACCACTTTATATAAAAAACTTCTTTACGCCAAGATTTGTTTGTAAATCTCTATGGTTTCTTTGGCCATTTTATCAAAAGAATATTTGCCGACTTGTTTAAGACCAGCAGTTTTTAAGCGTTTTCTTAATGCGCCGTTCTTCATGACTTCCACCATAGTTTTTGCAATATTTTCTACATCTCTTGGGTCAAAATACTTTGCCGCCTTCCCGAGAATCTCAGGAATCGCAGAACTATTACTTGCGATAACTGGTGTGCCAGAAGCCATAGCCTCAAGCGGTGGCAAGCCAAATCCTTCATATAAAGATGGGAAAATAAATACTTCACTACCATGATATAGGTATGGGAGTTCTTCATCCGGAACAAAGCCAGTCAACACCACATCTGATTTTAAGTTTAGTTTTTTGATTACCTCCAATACCTCGGGAGCTTTTTTGTCGATTTTACCCACCAAAACTAATTGAGAATCCAGTTGATATCTCCTTTTGGCTATATGAAAAGCACGAATTAGTCTAACGATGTTTTTGTGAGCCCTCCATTGACCAACATAAAGCATATATGGTTTTGTAATCCCAAACTTGGCCTTTATGCCCTCGATTCTTCCGGGACTAGTAAGTTTAGAATGTCTTTTAGAGGCTGCTTCATGTACTACGAAGATTTTATCTTCAGATTGACCAAGAAGTTTCACAATATCTTTTTTTGTATTGTGACTAATTGCAATAATACGCTCGGCTTTTTCGGCCGCTCTTTTAATCACTTGTTTATAAAGGAATCGATTCAACCAATCTTTCCTTGAACGACCACTAAAAAACCACAATGTTAAATCATGAATCGTAACAACACTAGGCGTTTTCCCAAAAAAAACAGGAGAATTAAAATTAGTGTAATGAATTAGATCAAGGTTTTTACTATCAATGACTTTAGGATACGAAAGCTGTTCCGAAATAGAATAGTGAGGTTCTGTAACTTTGACTTTAGTTAAATTTGGAGCATGGATAGGAAAACTATTGTATGAATTTGGCATTAAAAAAACATAGTATTGATTACCTGTGTCGTGCTTTAAAATATGCCTGATCAGTTCCTCTGTATAGTGACCAATGCCCACTGCTTGGGAGGCACTAAACATTCTGGCATCAATTCCTATTTTGTATATTTTTTGTTGTTCCATTGTTACTAATTAGCATCCCCAGAGCTACAACCACCCAGAATAACGCGGAAAGATCGTTTTTCCAATATGCGTTATCAAATAGTCCATGAACAAGCATGGTTACCATTGTCGAAAGAATAGACAAGCCCAAGAGATTATTTTTTGCATTTGAGTATGTGTCTTTAAGCCACTTTGCGATAAACCAAACATACCCAACAAAACCAAATAACCCAGCAGTTACCCAGAAATGGATAAATGTATTGTGGGAATGTAGCACAAGAAATTCTAATGGGGGATGAAAGATCCTCTCAGCAAAAGATACATATCTGTCCTGAAATTGCCCCAAACCAATGCCGGTCAACCAATTCTCTTTTACCATAAGCCCGGCAGTTTGCCAGATTTCTAAACGAACATGTGAAGAAGAACGACCAGAAAAATCAAACATTTGCAGAAATTTAACAGAACTCATTTGAGATATTGCTAATAGTGCTGCGGCACCAACACCGACAATCACATACCAATGTTTTTTTATTAATAATAGGAGCATTCCCAAACCAACAGCAATCGCAAGCCAACTAGCATATGAAAAAGTAAAGTATATAGCCGAAATGATCAACAAAAGCCCAAGAATAACTATTATTTTTTGCCATTTTTTGTAAAAAGTTAACAACAAACCGCTCCCCAACACAAAAACTGGCGCCAAGTATAGCGAAAGGTAATTAGCGGATACAAAAACTGAAGATGCTCTATTGTCTATCGTAATAAAATTACCTGATATTACTTGATAGAGGGCAATCATCGACAAAATTACGCTCGATACAAACAAACCACCAAAAACATATCTTATCGCTTCCTTGGCGTTTCCATTAAACACGTTTACCAAGAGCAACAACAAAAGAATTGGGTCGATAAACCACCCTTTTAAAATCCCTAGTGAGGATATTTGATTTTCTGAAACTAAAACTCCAATAACCAGACCGACAAATAAAATACTGAGAGGAATAGTATATTTTTTTAGTGAAGAAAACCAAGACAAAACTTTTTTTAACCTATACAGCCTTACCAACTCGACCAAAACTGCTGCATATACCCCAAGCTCTAACCAAGTAGTCGGAATAGATAAAATTTGCAGCCTAAGTAAATACAAAGGAATTGCAGCAACTAAAACCGTCATCGCAATTTTACGATTTTTGTAGGTTAAAAAACCAATAATTAGAACCCAGAAAAATGTTGCAGAATTAAACCAATCCATCTTCGTAATCTTTCCACATTAATCCTACCGTAACCCACCAGATTGCCATAACTGGGGCATATAAAAAACTATTCACAAAAAAAGAACTCGCCAAAACTGCAACTGTACCAAAACTCACCGCAAAACCTAACCCATCTTTGTATAAACTTTGTCTAAAGCGCTTGAAAGCTAGCCAAATCGCAGAAAAGATAATGCCTAGGTAAGCAACCAGCCCTGGCCATCCTGTGGTCACAGCAACCGTCATTAAACTACTATCAAACCCGGTAGACGAGTTGCTGATTGGTTGATAATAATACCTTTCCCTAGAATATTGAATTGTATTATAACCAACACCTAAAAAGGGATTGTCTTTTAAAATTTCAAAGCCGTGTTGCAAAGACTCTATTCTATATCTCGCCGTTACATCCAAATTTAGTGCTCCTGTAATCCTAGACTGCAACCTAGGAGAAAACGAGTAGACCCCAAGAAACACCAATAGGATTAAGATTAATATTCTCCATTCTTTGATTCCAAAACCCAAAACAAGTACCGCTAATCCGACCAAAGCACTCCTAGAATAAGTAAACAAAATTGCAAGCAACACTAACGCTCCCCAAACAATCCAAGAATACGACTTTTTCTCACGCCACCTACCCAAAATAATAGCTAAACCTAAAATTAGTGCTACACCAAGTAGGTTTGGGTCTAAAAATGTAGAGGCGAGCCTGTTTTGATGTGGGTCCCATCCAAACTTCTCTAACAGCCCGAAGTCTGGAAAGAATACCAACTGAACAAAACCTAAAATGACCAACGCTATAATACTTGCTACCAGTACATTGCTGCCGTTTTTAATAAAAGTTACTCTTAAATATTTAGTGGTATCAAACACCCAAAATACTAACCCCGCATACAAAACCCAACGAACCAAAAATTGACTGGATTTGATAACGATAACCCAATCTAAGTGTTGCAAACTCCCAACTAACGATAGAATCGCAACTACAATAAACAAAATAGCAAACCACACAAACAAAGGAAGCTTTTTTTTATAGTTCACAGCAACAACAAGCCCCCAAGACCCTAAAAACAAAATGACAAAATCCAAAAAAGACAATGAACCAATTATAGGTATGGGGACTTCAACAACTTGCCCCAAAATAAGACCAATACCCAGAAACACCCAACCCAAAAGTGCAATATTTTGTATTTTATGTTGAAACATTTTCTAAAATACTTAGTGTTTTTTCTGCCGTCCTACCCCAAGAAAACTGCCTTGCCTGCTCCAATCCTTTGTTCTTTAAATTTGTTTGTAGATTATTGTCACTCAAAACCAAATTAATTTTGTCAGCCATATCTGGGACGCTTTTAGGCTTTACTAAAACAGCTGCATCACCAACAACCTCAGGAATCGAAGATGAATTTGAAGCAACAACTGGCACACCCAGTGTCATCGCCTCAAGTGGTGGAAGACCGAAACCTTCGTAAAGAGATGGGAAAACAAACAAATCGGCTTCGCCGTAAATAGACTTTGTGTAAGTATTGTCTAGATTAGTAAGTACATGAATGTCATTTGTGTATTCACTTTCTTTTATTGCTTGTTTTAGTTGGTCACTTTGCCAACCCCAGCGCCCAACCAGTACCAGAGAAGCTGATGATTGACTCTTCTTGACTACACCGAAAGCTTCGACCAGTCTTTTTAAGTTTTTCCTTGGCTCTAATGTCCCAACATGTAAAATAATTGGTCTTGAGTAATTCCATTTTAGATCCGTAACTTCTTTCGGCAAAGAAGCGGCCAAATGAATTGTGGTAATTTTACTTTCCAAGACCTCAAACAGCTTTGTAGCATCTTTTTTAGTGCTATCAGATATAGAAATAATATGCCTAGAGTTTTGCAAAGCCCTATTCATCCAAATTTTTTCCAGTATGCGCGCTTTTGTATTGTGTGTTTGTGGCAAAACAAAACTCACAAAGTCCATAACTGCCATCACAACTGGGATTTTAAAAACTAAAGCAGGAACAATTAAGCTGGTGGGGGAAAAATAGACGTCTACCCTAGGGTTTGTGTTTAATTGCCATACCATCCACAGCTGCCACATCATTGGTGGCAGTTTTTTTACAATAAATTTGGTGTTTGGGCCAGCCCAAGTCTTTGGAATATCAGAATCAGAAAACAGAACAAACTCATGTTTGGTATTTTGAATAAGCTTTTCTGTAAGCCTGTAAACATATTCGCCCTTACCAGCACGTTGCAACCTAGTTCCTTCACGAACATCTATCCCAATAATCATTTTTAGACATTTCTAGATATAAGCTCTTTTATGTCGTTTATTTTTATCGTTTTTGTTAGCAAGGAGAGTGCGGCATAAGAGATGATTGCTACCCCAATAACAAACCACATGGACATGGGGGACAGGGCACTAATAATCCCAAACATAATCAAGCTATTAACCATAGCTTTTGAAGAGACAGACCAATTGACACTCAAACCCAAATCCTTAGACACTAGACGCCAAGCAGCTATAAACACAATGACCTCTGTCAAAATAGTTATTATTATGGCAGCCCAGTATGAATAAACAGGAATAAATATGAAGTTAGCTCCAATATTGAAGATCGTAGCCAATAAATAAGGTTTTATAAGTTTCTGTTGGCTATCGGCAGCAATAACGGTGTATATAAATGCTGCATTAACAAAAGATAGGACCAATAAAAGACTTAAGCCCTGCAATACTGGACCCGACAACGCAAATTCTTGCCCTGCAACAAACAACATTATCGGTGTGCCCAAAGCAATGAGCCCCAACATTATTGGAAAAGATAGAATTGCCAAAAAGTTTACTGATTTTTGTAGAATTTTTACAACATCTTCTTTTGACCGAACCCAGGCCAAGGTTAAAAGCGGCAATACTATCCCCATAAATACGCTTGGGACGAATAGAAATACCTCCAATATCTTATACGGGGCTTGATATATACCAACCACTGCGCTATCGAAGTAACCAGCCAAAATTAAAACATCAAACTTAAAGAAAATGACTCCAAGTGTCGTCACTATTCCTAATGGCACTGCTTTAATTAATATTTTTTTCCAAATATTTATATCAAAGCCTGGTATAAGCCAGCTTTTTTGAGGAAGCATTAATGCATTTATTGCAAACACAATAAACCCTGCTGCAGCTGTAGCTAAAACTATCTGTAAAATTCCAGCCTGATTAATAATAAGCCACCAAATAAGCCCAAGAAGGGTTACGCGCCCAACTACATCGGCGATTGTAGATTTGTATAAAACTAATTTAGCCTGTAGGAAACTTACCGGAACCTGATTTATAGACATGGCTAATTGGGTTAGAGTTCCATACAAAATTCCTTGTTTGATTATTTGCCCGTATGGGAGAAAATTGCTAATCAATAAAGCAAACAATAATATTATTACTCCAGAAACCAATTTAAGACCAAAAACATTTTTAAGTAGGTTTTGCTCTTTCTCTGGCTCGGCCGTTAATTCACGAACAGTGGCTACCAACAAACCCATATCCATAACCACCCCAAACACCCCTAGATAAGCAAAAATTGTCGCATAGTCTCCATACCCTGCTGCACCAAGATAGCGAGTAAGATAAGCAATTATCACCAAAGAAGTAGCTACAGTAATAGCCTTTCCTAAAAATTGGATGATTGTATTAAATGCAACTTTCTGTGTGTTTGTCGTAATCATAGTTCACTAACCTTGTTTGCGTATTTAATTTTAAATTTTGAGATATACCATTTTCAAAAAAAACTCCCTGTGCCCATACAGAGTTCTTATGTATAGATCAACCGATGCTGGTTGATCTTGGTAGTATTCAGACCGCTTTTCCACAGATCAAAGACTTTTAAGCTTTATAACAACATGCCGGTCACGTCCTACCCCCATACTTTCCGATTCAACCCCATCTGTTTCGGCTACTTCGGTATGCACGAGCCTTCTTTCAAAGGCACTCATTGGTCTAAGATGTAAAGATGCACCGCTGGCTTTCACTCTTAGCGCTGATTCATAAACCAAGCTTTTTATATTGTCTTTTTGCTTTTCTCTAAAATCACCGACATCTAATACGATCTGAATGTTCTCTTCTGGGAACTGTTTTTTGGTTATTAATCTTAACAGATACTGCAAAGCAACCACCGGTTGGCCATTAAACTGATGAAAATCAGTATCTTTGCCAGTTTTTATGTTTACAAACAGTCTCTCGTCTTCTTCGGTAATAGATATTTCTGGCTTTAGAGGCCAGGGATCAAACATTTCTTCAAGTGTTTTGGTTACAAAATCTTGCATAGTAAATTAGTTAAGAATTATTTGTACTTTCAGTTTTGGGTTCTGGTTTGGTTTTAACCCGAAGAATTAACAACTGTTGAAGAGCAGTAAAGATAGCAGTTGCTGCCCAATAAAGAGCTAGGGCAGCTGGGAGATTCATGCTTATAAGCACGGTGATGACAGGGAAGATATATATCATTTGAGTACTCACCATCTTGGCAACACCTTGCTCTTGGCCAGTAGTATTGGATTTAAACAAAAGCCAGCTTTGAAAAAGTTGTCCTACACCTGCAATAATTGCTAAGAGCAAACTTGGCACAGCTAAATCTATGACTAAGCTTGGATTCCCCAGAAATGACAAAAAATGAGTATCTACAACCTCTGGAACTTTAGGGAACCATGTGTACAGAAGCGTTAAGCTATCAGCATTAAGCCCAAATACAAACACGCGATACAAAGCATATAGTATTGGGAGTTGAATAAGCATTGGCAAACAACTACCCAAAGGATTCACCTTGTTGTCTTGGTAAACCTTCATTAACTCCTTGGATTGTTGTGCTTGGTCGTTTTTGTACTTCTCTTGGATTTCTTTTATCTGGGGCTGAATTTCTTTTAAGGCCTGTTGAGCTTTAAGTGTCTTTAAATATGAAGGAAAAAGGATAAGTCTAATTAAAAGAGTTAAGGCAATAATTGCTATACCAAGATCGTTCCCTGGAATATACACATAAAAAAGCATCAACACATTAAAAAGCGGCTGATACAAGATCTTGGTTATCCAAGAATCTGGATTAATTGTAAAGTTAGCTAAATTTCCCATTTGTTATTTTTTAACCAAATCGACTCCGCCAGGATTATAGGGGTGACACTTGCACAATCTCTTTGCCGCCAAAAAACCGCCACGCATTATTCCGTGATGATTTATAGCATCGTAAGCATATTGTGAACAAGAAGGGTAAAACCTGCAATATCCTTTTGGATACATGTCTTTAAACCACCCATGATCCATTGAAAGGGTGTTTTGATAAAACTTAATTATTTTAAGAGTAATGTTTTTTACTATTTTGTTCATTATTATCATTAAACCATTAATTTCTTTACTGCGCTTTTGGAAAGTTCGTTAATTTCCGAAAACGATAAATTCAAAACTTCTTTCTTGGCATAAATTATAGTCTCGCTGTTTTGGGGAAGTTGAAACTTCTTCCAAATCTCTTTTAGTCGGCGGCGAATTTTATTTCTATCCACGGCTTTTTTAGAAATTTTTGTACTAACTACAAATTTAATAGGATTTTTCACCCTCGCCGAAGCCAAAGACCGAAACCTCACTGTAAAGGCTGGGCTATGGATAACCTTAGTGCCGTCTTGTTGCCGCATAGTTTAAGTTAAGCAGTAAGTTTCTTTCTGCCTTTTGTTCTTCTTCTGGCGACAACTTTTTTCCCACCAGGGGTAGTCATACGGGCCCTAAAGCCAATTTTGCGCTTTCTCTTCTTTTGGTGGGGTTGATAAGTCCTTTTCATGACAAATTAATTACTTTGTTACCTCAATAGTATAGCCGTAACTCGTCTATATCGTCAATTTAGTTATAATGGAATGTAACTTTAATTGTTGATTGTGGATAACTTTAGTATTATTACCTTAGGATGGATAATTTAGTAGTGGATAATAAGAAACTCTGGCAAGGCGTCTTGGGTGAGGCTGAAATTGCCCTTAGCAAGGCTACTTTTAGTACCTGGTTTAAAGACACTGAGATAATCACATCTGATTCTACCAGTATAGTTATCCGGGTACCCAACACTTTTGTTAAGGAATGGTTTGAGAAAAAATACGAGAAGGATATTATCAGAAAACACTTTAACAAAGTTTTACCAGCTTTGAATAAGATCGACTATGTTGTGGGTGGTAAAAAACAATCTGAAACTATATTTGATCAACATCCCCCTAAAAAGATTGAAACCAGACCAATTGCCAGCAAGCCAGTATCAAAGATAACTATCAGAGAAACTGGGGACACCCCAGAAAGACTAAACCCTCGCTACACCTTTGACTCCTTTGTTATAGGAGAAAGTAACCACCTAGCCCAAGCAGCTTCCGAGGCTGTAGCCAAATCTCCTGGCATCACCTATAATCCGCTATTTATCTATGGTGGTGTTGGTCTGGGGAAAACTCATTTACTTCAGGCTGTTGGTAATCAAATACTAAACCTTTACCCAAAGAAAAAGGTTGTTTACATAACTTGCGAAAAATTCACCAACGAGCTGGTTGATGCCATTTTCAAAAGAACAACAAGAGAGTTTAAGGAAAAATACCGTAGAGTCGACTGCTTGCTCGTAGACGATATCCAGTTCTTAGAGAACAAAGAATCGACCCAAGAAGAGTTTTTCCACACCTTTAATGCCTTGTACGAGAACAACAAACAAATCATTTTGGCCTCGGATAGACCGCCCAAAGCCATCCCAGCCCTAGAGGCCAGACTTCGCTCTAGATTTGAATGGGGAATGATTGCAGATATTTCTGCCCCAAATTTTGAAATGCGTCTAGCTGTTTTAAAGTCCAAGATGGTAAATTCACAAATTCAGCTCCCAGATGAGATCTTGGTAGCTGTAGCCCAGAAAATTCAAAACAACATTCGAGAACTAGAAGGAGCTTTAACCAGAATTCTCGCTTTTGGACAGTTAAACAACACGATCCCAACCCTAGAGGAAGTCGAGGGCCTTCTTGGTGGTATTTTAACCAGCCCAGGAAAGAGATTTCTAAAAACTAGCGATGTAATAAAAACTGTTTGTAAATTTTATGAGGTTAGAAAAGAAGAGCTTCTTGGTAAAAGGAGAAATAAAGAGATAGTCGTCCCGCGCCAGATTCTTATTTTCCTTCTTCGCGAAGAGCTAGATATGGCCTACACCGCTATAGCTAGAGAGCTTGGAGGAAAAGACCACACCACCATAATCCATAACTATAAAAAGATTAAAAATTTATTACTAGAAAACAATGATATGGAGATGGAAATAAAAAGTTTACGAGAAAAACTATACGCTGTGGATTAGTTGATGATAACTTTTACACAAAAACTTATAAACACTTTGTCCACAGAATATATTCATACAAAAATTACA
>JAYEGB010000072.1:0-7557 GCA_034658875.1 Patescibacteria group bacterium
TATTCTGATGTTACAAATACTGTTACCTGGGACTTAGGTAGCGTACTTGCACCAGATAGTGGAACGCTAAGTCTGACGGTTTGGGTTGACGATGCTTTTGCTAGCAGCGTTGAAGCAGTTAATCAAGGAACCAAAAAGAATGGTGATCCAGTAGCAGCTGAAAGGTCTATCGCAGAAAATACACTTGGTGCACCACAATCTGCTGGTCTCCCAGGCGATACCCCGGGATATCCAGTAAATGAATGGTTTTTCTCACTAGGTTTTGCAATGGATGGTACTACGGGAAATGCTGCAAGTATTGATCTTGCATTCGACACCCCAATATTTAATGGCCCTGGTGATGATATAAAAGTTTACGAGGTAACCTATAGTGGTCCTTATGGCGACGAAATGGTAAAGATAGAAGCCAGTAACGATATGACCATTTGGGAAGATCTTGGAACAATTGCTCGTGATGGAACTGTAGCACTTCCTGGTTCTATGCAGTCGGCTAAATACATTAGACTAACTAACATGTCTGATCCAGCTTTGTTTGAAGCAGGTGCCGATGGTTACGATGTAGATGCCGTTCAGGCTTTGCATCCAGGTATTTGTTATATCGATAACACAGCTGCAATTTCCGGACTTTTCTTCATAACTTCCTATAATAGTGTAGAAATTTCGGATGAAGATACAGTTGGTTCGGTTATTAACGAAGAGGTATGTATTCCAGAACTATATATTGATAAGACTGGCGAATACGATCTCGAAACTAACACAATAACTTACTATATCGACTGGCAGGTAACCGGAATGGGTACCCTCTACGATGTAGTAGTAGAAGATGAAGTTCCAGTAGGGACTACCTATGTAGATGGTTCAGCTTCCGATCCAGATGATGCTGGTCCACTTGCTCCTGGCAGCGAAGCTGCTGGAGTAGTTTCGTGGTTGCTTGGCACACAAGTGGCAGGTAGTGGTGGAACACTAAGCTTTATAGTGACAGTTGATTCCACAGAAGCTTGGGCAGACTATATAGTTTCCGAAAACCAAGGTAATCGTAAAGACGGCACACCAGTTTTGGCTAATAGAAGCGATTCTACAAAAGCTTTGGGTGAAGCCGAAAATAATGACACATTAAACTTCTACTCACTTGGATTTGGAGAAGTGATAGATACTGTTCAGTACGGTGAATTAGTACTTGGCTTCGATAACTACATTCTTAATGGTTCAGGTGCCGACATAGAAGTTGTTGAAACAAGTTATGGTAATCCATCGGATGCTGCTTATCCAGAAGCTATAGAACTATTCGTTTCTCAAAATGGCACATCTTGGATTTCACTAGGTGTAGGCATTCAAGACGAAATGTTCTCATTCGAAAATGGTAGCACCGTACTTGATTGGGCACGATACGTAAAATTAGTTGATCGCTCAGACAAATCACAGTTCGGTGGTGGTAGCACTACCGATGGTTACGATGTCGATGGTGTACGTGCAATTTATTCGGCGCCAGAGGAATGTAGTATTGATAATCTCGTTGAAATTCGTGGAGAGACAACTGGCAATGAATTGTGGCAGGTATTTTCTCCAGATGTAGAGGCTGAGGCCAATACAACTACCGAGGTAAATCCTATCGCTTGCGATCCAACTTATTTTGATGTAACTACAATTATTACTCACAAAATAATTTGTGAAGACGAAAGCGAATTACCAAACTGGGGAACTGGCGGACCAAACATTGATGCCAGTACTGCTCAGGATTGGGTAGATTCTCATGATAGTTGTTATTTTGCTCCAGGCTGGGAATTCCAGTGGGGCCCACAAAATGCATTTGATCCAGGCGATACATTGATTGGTCCAGCTGGTTCTCCTTGGGAAACTTCTGTTCCAACTGATATCAATGGCAAAACCGAAATTACATTAACTAGTGATGATATTGGTGGAAATGTATATCTTTGGTTTAGAGAAGTACTTAAAGAAGGATATATTCCATTCACACATGGACCAAACGACAGAACTAATGTCGACGATGTTAGTGCCGAGTTGTACTGCCATATCGATGTTTTAAACTTCGATAACTATGATCGTGTTGATGGAATTAGTTTAGGTGAAACATACTACTGTGTTGGCTTTAATTCTCCAGTTCCAACTCCACCAGAGCCAGGAACTATAACTGGTATGAAATTTAATGATCACGATAGCGATGGTGAAAAAGATGCTGGTGACGAGGGTTTGGAAGGCTGGACAATTTATGCTGCTGAGCAGGTTGATACCGTAGAAGTTTACGCTCAAAACGATGACTACGATGGAGAGCAGGTTCTAAGCAATGTCATTTTAGAAAACGGTCAGGATTATATTATCCGTGCTAGCGGTACATTTACTGCTGGTGATAGTATCACTGCCGATGCTCAATATTCTATTCGCAGTGGTCCAGAGTGGACCGACTTGGTAGAAAACTATGGTGGATATGGTGAAGAACTTCTAGACCTTTGGATTTATAGCGACTACGGTTTGTGGGGTAGCTTTAACCCAGAGCATGTTTATTGGCATACCATGACGGGTACTGGCAATGTGATTTCGCTTCACATTTACGATATCTATGCCTTTAATAACGGAGGCTTCCTAACAGTTGATATCTACAAGGTATTGGCCGAGGATGTTACAGATGTAAATGGTGACTATAGTCTAGATATTCTAGCCGAACTTGAAGGTGACATTGTAGTTGCCGAAGAAACTCAAGAAGGTTGGTATCAAACTTCCCCAATGCCACTCGGTCTTTATGTGGTACCGGCTGACGGTTTAACCGAAGGAATAGACTTTGGAAACCACGATATTACCGAAGAGCCAGGTAATCAAGACGATGGTGACGATGGAGATAACGGAGATGATGGAGATGACGATGGTGATGGTGTAGACAGTCAAGGTGAGAGCTCTGGTGGTGGCGGAGGCTCTGGTGGTGCACCAGGACCATCTCCAGAAGAAGGTCCAGCTGGCGGTAGTGGTGACGACGAAGGATTCGGTGGAGATGAAGGCAATGATGAACCAGTCGGCGGTGGAGACACTTCAGGCGACGAAGAAGTTGCTGGTGATTCTACCGAAGGATCCGGCGAAGGTACCGGTGAAACCGGTAATGGAACTGGTCAAGGCGGCTTTGTTGCTGGTGATGATGGTCAGGCAGAAATCCTGGGTGATACTGTAGCTGCCAATGATCTTGCAGAAGACGAAGAAGAAGCTGGTGGTACAAGTTCTGGTTGGAGAGTATTCGGGATTGTATTTATATCACTATTTTTGCTCCTGTTGGTCTTGTATGTGATATACCGATGGTTGCGTAGTAAGGGAAGTACTCCAACTCCAGGCGTATAAAAAAAAGAAGAACTAAAAAGAATAAACGGCCCTCCTAATGGGCCGTTTATTTGTAATTGACAAATAGGTTATTTTATAGTATAATAAGATAACAATTAGGAAATCCTTCGATTCCACTCAGGAAATAATAAAAAAACAAAAACACAATTGTGAAAAGAAAATTTAAAGATATTTTTCAGATTAAAAAACTGAATCGAGTAGTGTATAGTTTGCTACTTGGGATTTTTTCTATGGTTGTCTTTGTTGGGCTCACCGGGCAAGCCAGGGCTGCAAATAATCTTATTAATAGCGAAGTCGAGTTAGTCAGGTTAACTAACCATGTTCGAGCAGAAGCTGGCCTAAATTCTTTGTCGGTTAACTATACATTGCAGCGTAGTGCAGAAGCCAAGGCTTACGATATGGCTGTGAATGGGTATTTTGCTCATGAGGACAAGCTTGGTCGAAGAGTTTCGTACTGGCTTAAAAATAGCGGTTACGATTATTTACGAGCTGGCGAAAACTTAGCCAGAGGTTTTGACGATCCGATTAAATTAGTAGAAGCCTGGAAGCGTAGTGAAACGCATTATGCAAATATGGTAAATAAAAATTATGCAGAAATTGGTATTGGAATAGCTGAAGGTGTTATCTATGGCAAACCGGCAGTGTTTATAGTTCAGCATTTTGGTGAGCCATATCCACTTCCAACAATTGCTTTTATTGAACCAATATCGGCAGCCGTGCTTGGTGATGTAACTTACAGTGATTTGTCGGAACCATTGCTTCGTGATCTTCCAAATAGTAATGCGCCAGAAGTAGGTCCGGCCTACCAGGCTGCATCGGCAACAGTTACTAACAATTCTTTGATTGGGTCTTTCTTGGTAGCATCTTCTGAGGCTGCCGATGGGATTTCTGCTGGGTTGGTTAATACAGGACAAGCTGACTTAACTAAAGATGATGTCAGAGAATACATTTTATACTCAGAATCAGCGGGGGCACTAGCTGGAGCCGTATTTTTAGTTTTAATAGGTCTCGCATTTTGGCTGCAAGGTAAAGTCTGGAGCGAAACAGTGCGATTGTGGTCATCCCGTGATAAAAATTAAATAAAAACACAAACGGCTCATGTGATGAGCCGTTTGTTATTTGTATTGTTTTAGCCAGTTCAATAGGTGTTCGGTGGCGATAACATCGTCTTCGTTGTAGTCGATGATATCTTGTAGCACCTTTCTATCGCCGGTTTCCAGCCACTTTTCATACCAGAATATACTTTGGGCTCCACCGGCTTTTTGATGGCGCCATTTGTAGTTTACGAAGCGGGATTTCGCTAAATCTTTAATGGAGTAAAAGTAGAGGGGGAAGATAACACTTTTCTTAATTACATCGAATAAATCAACTAGTTTACTTTTAAATAAATCGAGATCTTTGCTGCCACCATATTTTTTTTCTAACATCTCGACATGTATTTTTTCATAAGGGGCGTAATGATACATTAAATAGTCTTTGGGTAAGGTGGGGAGCCAGGCTAAAAATTCTTTCCACATTTTTTCTTCATCTTCGGGTCTTGAAGCTAAGAAGTATTTAAATTCTTGAGTGTTACCAATCCAAAAACCAAAAAGGTAATCTATGCCAAGTAGGGGATCGCCTTCGATATCGAAATAAATTGGATTATTACCCTCGTCGAAGTTTGGTTTTTGTAGCCAAATTAAATCTTTTTTTACAAGGGCTTGGGCTTGCAAGACAAGTCTTTGCCAGGTGTTTTTCGCAATTTTGTATTGTGGTTTATTGGGATTTAGCTCGGCAATTTCCAAAACCGTTTCAAGACCATTGCTTCGAAGTTTATTTAGGGTAGATTCACGAACATTGTAGATTAGAGCAATGTCATTTTTGCTTTCGGATTCCTTGAGACACATATGTCCCCAAGGACTCTGTTTGCAACCGCCTTTTAGATGAGGAAGTGGTTTTTGGCCTTTAAGAATTGAAATTATCTCATTGGCTTTGGCATACATCTTGGAAGTGATCTCTGAAGATAGAGGAATAGTCATTTGTTTTTTGTTCTTGTTTATAATGGCTATTTTTTCTGGTTCTTTTCCCTGTATTCTTTTAAGAATTTCACTATAAAATGCTAGCTGGTGTTTGTGGTCCGGCCGTAAATCAGTACTGCTTTTTATATCTATTGGGTAGTATTGCCAGTTTCCGAACTTAGATTTGCCCGGAAATTTTTTTAGAAGATCGGGGCGACCATGCCATTTGATGTCGTCGATTTCGGTTTCGATTGATCCTTGGTAAATTAAACCAACTCCTTTTTGCATGAGGTTTACAGTTTCCCTGAAAGCTTCGTCGCTATCTATAGCCTTTACTTCCTCAAACTCAAGATCTTTTATGTACTCTTTTTCATGGAGTACGCCCTGTTCCATTAGTTTTAGCGCGAGTTCTGGGATTTCACCTTTTTGTTTGGGATCAGAAAACTGATCGTGGTATACCCACCCCGGACACATACTGTGCTCCATAAATAAATATGGCGACACTCTCAATTTTTTCGTTTTATTTGATCCCATACAATATAAATACATAGTATCGTTTCGATTGCGTAAAGGGGTACACGGTACGTACCGTGTACCCCTTGTGAAAGTTCAAAAGTATAATTAGGGGGATTTAGTGTTTAAAATTTTAAGATTATGGAGAAGGGGAGTTATAACTATGCTAGGGACGGATTTATTTACCTACTTAGCTATGCGACGCTGTTAATTTCGTCTTTGGCTGCTAATTTTTTGCTGAAAGGTTTGGTGAACAAATTTATTCCAGATGCTTTGGATTACGCTAAATCGTTTCCGAGTAGTAATGAACTAACTGGGTTCTTTGCCGCTATTGTTGTGGCATTTCCGGTGTTTTGGTATCTAAATTGGTATGCCAATAAAATGCTAAAGGCTGGCAAAATTCGTCACAATACTGGGGTACGGCGCTGGCTTCTCTATATAACACTTGTAGTTGTAATACTGATTATTATCGGGCAATTTATTAATCTATTTATGGCTTATTTATCTGGCAAATTAGTTGTTAGATTACTTCTCCATATATTAATTACTCTATTAATATCTTTCTTGGTTTTGGGGTATCAGTGGTGGCATTTAAAGCTTGATAATCATCGTTGCGAACATGCAACAGTAGGGTTTAAAGTATTTGAGTACTTTGTTTTGTTTGTTGCTTTGGCATCGATTGTAGGGGCTTTGTTTGTATTAGACAGTCCTTCTGTGCAAAGAGACAAACGACTGGATGAAATTCGTGTAGAGAAGCTTATAACCATCTATAATGGAATTCAAAACTTTTATGGGGCGAAGGATCGTGGCAACTTAAGACTTCCAGAAACTTTAAGTGAACTAGCCAATGATCCGTTGGTGTTTATTAAATCAGGTGGATTAGAAGATCCTCTGACAAAGGAAATGTTTAGCTACAAAGTTTTGAATTTTGATGAATACGAGCTGTGTGCTACTTTTGCTACCGACAACAGGGATGAAGATGTAGATGTGCTGCGTGTAAAAGAACCGATTGATCCAATTTTTGAAGGCGACAAAGGCTTCGTTCACCCAGCTGGAAATCATTGTTTTTCATTTTCAGTTAGAACATAAAATTTAGACTTGCTTTTTGTGCAGGCTAGCTATCAAAAATTTATAGATAGATCACCAGTTTTGGTAAAGACCAATGAGCTTTTGGCAAACCACATTACTTTTAAAGTTGGTGGTCCGGCCGATCTTTTTGTAGAAATATTTAACAAAAACGATCTTGTGTCTATTTTTGAGCTAGTGAACAAACTAAAAATTCCTCATTTTTTATTGGGGGGAGGCAGTAATGTTATTTTTAGCGATGAGGGCTTTCGAGGTGTGGTGATAAAATACGCCAATGACGACATAGAAGTAGGTGACTTGAAAGCAAAAATAGGCGCTGGGTGTAGTTTGAATAAGATGGTTTTAAGTTTGGCGAAGGAAGGTCTTGGAGGAGTAAACTTTTTAGCCAATATTCCAGGATTTTTGGGTGGTGCGATAGTCGGGAATGCTGGATGTTATGGCAGTGAGATAAAAGGTGTGTTAGAAAGTGTTACGCTTTTTGATAAAGACAAGCTCAAGTTTGATATTGTTGATCCAGAAGATTTAAGTTTTGGATACAGACATTCTGATTTGAAAAGTAAAACAAATTTAGTTGTAGTTGAAGCTATTTTAAATTTAGAGCAAGTAAATTATAAAGATGTTA
>JAYEGB010000073.1:0-1639 GCA_034658875.1 Patescibacteria group bacterium
TTCTTTTAATGGTTTAGTGGCAGAACCGACTTTTTTATATTTTAAAATCTCTTTTGCCGTTTTTATTGCCTTAAATCCTAAAGCAAATTCTAATAATGGGTCGCCAAATATATTAGCAAAACCAAGTCCTGATAAAACCGCATAATCAATAGCATCTGGTTCATTCCCACCATATTTGCCAATCCCTCTTTTTTGCATCCATTGTGTGCCAGCATCATACATAGCTTTTTCTGGGTCTTCTTTCATTGAACCGACTTTCTTAGCTATATTCCAGCTTTCTTTCATTGCATCTTGTGGTGTTACACCGCCAGGAACGGACGCAAACAAACCAGCTATCGGTGTAGCTACCGCCTGCGAAGTACTTCTTATAACAGGAAAAAATCCCGCAAACAAATCTTTTGTTGACTGTAAAATACCGCTTCCTAAATTTTTTAAATAAGACACGGGTTCATACGCTAAATTTTGTTTAATAGTAAACGCATTATTACCAGCTTGCCTCAAATTTGTGTAAACTTTAGGGTCAATGTTATATTGTTTAGCTTCTTGCTTATACGCTTCTTCTGATTTTTTGACATTATAAGCATCCCAACCAGATGTAGGTTTTGTCTTCTTTTTATTGTAATCTTCCCAAGTTGCCATTTATTCTGCTCTACCCCAGGCATTTTTAGTATCCCATTCGCCAGTTTCTTCGTTATATGGGATGCCACCACCTAAAATAGAATTAATTGTATCACTTGTAGCTTGTGGAAATTCAGCTTTTAAACTATCAAAAGCTGTATACCAATCTATTCCACCATTATCAAGTTTTTCTATTAATTTTGCACCTTTTTCTTCAAATGCTTGAATATCAGCATCATCGCCCTCACCACTATTTCTTTGCATCCATTCATTATAATTCATACCTGTTCCATCTTCTCCGCCAGCTAAAGACCATTCACGATATGAACTTGGTGCTGATGTTCTTGGTGCTTTTACAAAATTAACCCAATCTTGATATGAACCGGCATATCCTTGTTCTTGAGCTAAGGTATATTCTTTCATATTTGATGTATAATTGCTCATATCAGCCGATGGTTGCCTCGCATAAGTCCTACCACCTGATTGAGTAATTTCATAGCCTTGGGCTTTTAGTGCATCTCTTTCAGGTATTGTTGATACATAAGCCCAACCGTCTGATTGCCCCAGCTCTCCTGCAATTCCGTTAGCCTCTAATAAAGTTCTAGAATTTTTAATCATATCAACAAGTTTACCATCACCACCATTGTTTTGAACCAACAAGGCTAAATTGTCTATAGATTTTTCTTCATCTTTTTGTTCGGTTATGCTTTGCGTATATTCATCTAACATTAGCTGTTTTTGTACTCTTACCTTTTCATCTTCTCTATCTAGCGTACCCTCTAATAAATCTAATTGAGCTTGATATACTTTTATTCTTGTGTCCATTACAGAATATTTAAGGTCTACCGCTCTGTCCGCTAAAGCCTGTGCATTTTCTAATTTACCTAAAGCACCGCTTGCTTTCGCTTGTAGCCAGCCTAAACGAGCCAAGTGCATTTTTTCTTCGTGAGCTTGTTGCCCAACAATACTTGACATTGTAATAGGCTTGCCCTCAATATTTTCATACTTTAATTTATAAGAT
>JAYEGB010000074.1:0-1635 GCA_034658875.1 Patescibacteria group bacterium
TTTACAGATTATGGTGTTGGGGATTGCAATATCACTTGTAGTAATAGCCCTATAGGTTACTTTTAATGCCTAAACAGTGACATTTACACTAGATACAATTTTGTTTTATTTCGGAACTTTTTTTACGCTTTTTGTAGGAATTTTTTACCTGATTACCTTTTTTGAAAACCGTAAGCGGATATTGGACCCTCGACCAAAGAGATTTCCTAAAATTAGCATTATCGTTCCAGCTTACAACGAAGGCAAAACTATAAAGCGAACTATTCAATCGCTTCTTTCGCTTAATTACTCAAAAAGGCTTTTGGAGATCTTGGTTATAGATGACGGGTCGAAAGACGATACTTTTGAAATTGCTAAAAAGTTTCCTCAAATTAAATCTTTTACTAAAAAGAATGGTGGTAAGGGTAGTGCAATAAACCTAGGGTTAAAAAAAGCCACGGGTGAGTTTGTGGCAATTATGGATGCCGATTCTTTTGTGAGTAAGCACATGCTTAAGCGCATGATTGGTTACTTTGAAAATGAAAAGGTAATGGCAGTAACCCCAACCTTGAAGGTGCATAGTCCAAAAGGTTTTCTGCAGAGGTTTCAATATATTGAATACTTGATATCGGTAATACTTAAGAAAATATTTTCTTATATTGGTGGTATTTATGTTACGCCAGGACCTTTTTCTATTTACCGAGCTTTATTCTTTAAAAAGCATGGTGGGTTCGACGAAAATAATTTGACGGAAGATATGGAAATAGCTCTTAGAATTCAGCACAAGGGATATGAGATAGAAAACTCTATAAATGCTGTGGTTACAACCGTAGCGCCAAATAATTTTAAGGCGTTACTTCACCAGAGGATGCGTTGGTATACTGGGATGATCGAAAATGTTTGGGCCTATAGAAGTTTGTTTGGGGCACACACCGGGAATCTTGGGGTGTTTGTGATGCCGGTGATGGCTCTATCCATTGCTATGTCGCTTACATATCTTATTTATTATGGAACGTCAATTTTTAGTAATGTCTGGCACAATATCTATCAGGTTTACTTGGTAGGTTTTGATCTCGATGTAGTCACAAGGTCACTTCAAAATTTATCGTTAATTAATTTAATAAATCCATTTTCTGTACTTGTAGTTTTGATGATCACATTTATGCTAACAATTTTGGCTTTGGCTAAAATTTATTCTAAAGACAAAGCAAATTTGCCTGGCACAACGCTATTATATATATTTATTTATGGCCCGATTTCTGGATTTTGGTGGATAACCACAGTGCTTTATAAAGTTTTAAGGCTGCAGGTAAAATGGTAAGACGAAAGATTCATTATAGAAATTTTATTATCGCTCTGGTTGCTGCCATAGCGTTGTTTTTAGGTGGCCTTTATTTAGGTTCCAGACTTACGGCACTTCAAGTTCAAGATATTAAAACTTTTCAGGAAGAACTCAAAACATCGCTATCTAGTTTGGAACTTAGACAATCACTTTTGAAGAAAAATATCTGTGACCTAACAAGTTTAGACGCATTTAGCGAAGAACTTGGAAACTTGGAAAGAAAGCTTGCTAACTTGGAAGGAAGATACAACAAGGGTGGTGTAGATGTGCTCAAAATTAAAGAACCATATTTTTTGCTTGAGATTCGTCACTAT
>JAYEGB010000075.1:0-1624 GCA_034658875.1 Patescibacteria group bacterium
CAATTATAACGACCAGGGTAGATAAAACACCAAAATAAAATTATAAAAAAGTAGAGACACATTGCAATGTGTCTCTACTTTTTTTATCGTTTACGCATAAAGTTTCGACGAACCTATGGTGGACCCGACAGGACTCGAACCTGCCACCTACTGCATGCAAAGCAGTCGCTCTACCAGATGAGCTACGGGCCCGTGTTTATCCTTGGCCTAAACCGGCGCCAAAGATGGAATCTAATATTCTGTAAAATGCTCCACTGACATACATGAAGGAGAATAAAATTAAACCGATACCGATAAGCTTGTAAAATAATCTGGTGCCTCCGGGGCCAATTTTATCTTCGGCCCAGGAATTTCTACCAAGAAAACTTAAAAACCATTCCGTTTTTAAAACCATGATAATACCCAGGGCTGTAAAAATTATTCCAACTATCCATTTCATATGTGGGCGGTGTAGGACTCGAACCTACGGCCTTCTCGGTGTAAACGAGACGCTCTAGCCAGCTGAGCTAACCGCCCGATAATGTAGGAATTGTTAGAAATGTTAGAGATGTTGGTTTGATATATTAATCTAACAATTCCAACATTTCGAACAACTCCCACACTTGTGTGCCGAGGAAAGGACTTGAACCTTCACGGCCATAAATTAGCCACAAGCCCCTCAAGCTTGCGTGTCTACCAGTTCCACCACCTCGGCCTACGTCCTTCGATACGCCCTCCGGGCTACTCAGGACTCCGGCCGATAAATCGGCCATAAAACCATGCCCGGAAACTATTATCCTACTTTCTCTTCCTTCAATCGTTTCTTATAATCGCGTAGATAATAAAGTTTTGATTTTCTAGTATTGGCTTTTTTCTGGACAACAATCTTTTCTATTGTAGGAGAACCTAGAGGAAAGATTTTTTCTACAGCCACGCCTTCAGATATCTTTCTTACAGTTATAGTTTTGCTGGCTGGTGTTTTACCTTGCATTGCCAAAATAATACCTTCAAAATACTGGGTTCTTTCTTTGTCGCCTTCTTTAATCTTTTGATAAATGCGAATAGTATAGCCAGGTTTGATTTCTGGAAACTTTTCTTCTTTTTTAGGTGCCTCTTTTTTAACAGGTTTTTCCGCTTTAGGAGCCTGCTTTTCTTCAGTTTTAGGCTTTTCGTCGGCCATAATATATGAAATTTAAGTTAATAAAAATCTTGGAAAATCCAAGAACTATTATAGTATAAATGAAGATAATAATCTAGTCAAGGGTTTTAAGAAGTCCCTCTAACTCCTCTGGTAAATCAGAAGTAAATTTTTGTTTTTCGTCTTCTAAGTTAGTGAATTCCAGCTTATGACTATGTAGAAATATTCTATCAAGCTCTATTCTGGTTTTTAGATTGCGGGGTTTATAAACCCGGTCTCCCACAATAGGGTGGCCAAGAGCGCTGAGGTGAACGCGAATTTGATGAGTGCGACCAGTATGAATGACTACTTTTAAAAGAGAGTAATTATTATATTCTTTGATAACTTCATATTCTGTGATAGCCTCTTTGCCGGTCTGGTCGGGGCGAGCAGCCATTTTAAAGCCCTTGGTTTTAGACCGTTCAATAGTGAAATCAATCTTGCCAGCTTTTTCTGGCATGATTCCGT
>JAYEGB010000076.1:0-1602 GCA_034658875.1 Patescibacteria group bacterium
AAAATTCAAAAGTTCTACGAAGCAGACGAAAAGTTAGTCGAACGCAAAAAGGAAGTATTAAAGCTGATAGAAGAAGGTAATAACGAAACCTCACAAAAAGCTTCTGAGATTGCAAACAAAGTTATAAACAGACACCTAAAAACTTTTTCCAGACTAAATGTAGCCTATGATCTTTTGGTTTGGGAAAGAGATATTATCGATGTAGGTTTATGGCCAAGCGTATTTGAAAAACTAAAGACAGAAAAACTAATAGAGAATCCGACTTATGGAGACTATAAAGACACTTGGTTAGTTCGTTTCGGCTTCGATACTCGCGATGACAAAATTTTAGTAAAAAGTGATGGCACAGCCACCTACACCGCCAAAGATTTAGCCTATGAAATGTGGAAGTTTTCTCTTTTAGATATTGATTTCCCCTACTTCACCAGAGGGACTCAGTACAATAAACAACCGCTTACAACCACCAAAGGTGGTATCCAAGAAAAATCTGAAGATACTACACGAAACATTCCAAAACCTGTAAAAGTATTTACTCTTATAGATGAAAGACAAGAATACCCCCGCCAGGTTATAAAATACACACTAGAGCAATTGGGCTATAAAGACGAGGCTAAAAATTCTATCCATGTTGGCTATGGCGTAGTGCGCCTGTCACGAAACGCTTTGGAAGATTTGGGTATCACACCAAAAGAAAAAAAGGAAAGCTACGCAATGTCTGGGAGATCTGGAATTGGTGTAAAAATAGATGACCTAATGGATAAGACCGAAGAGAAAATTGCCGAAATTAACCCAGAACTAAGCGAAGAAGATGTAAAAACCTTAAGCAATGCAACAATTCGTTACTATATGTTAAGGAATCGTATAAATAAAGAAGCTATCTTTGATTTCGCCGAAGCCCTAAAGACCGATGGTAATACTGGCGTGTATTTAGAATATGCCTATGCCAGATGCTGCAACATTTTGAATAAAATAAATGCCTTGCCATCTTTTGATGATATAACTCCTCCACAAGACCTGGACCAAACTAATAAAAATTTAATAAGTTTACTCGAAAACTATCCATCCCAAATCGAAAAAAGCAGCCAAGTCTGTGATCCATCGCTTCTTACCGACTACGCCTTTAGCATTGCCAGTGCTTTTGCCAAGTTTTACGAAACTAATCCCGTACTTAAAGCCCAAAGCATTGAGCTTAAAATCTTTAGAATCCAAATGGTAGCTGCCACCAAAGAAGTGCTCGGCAATATTTTGAATCTTCTTGGTATATCACCACTAACCAAGATTTAAAATGAAAAACAAGAAGATCTACATATCGCTCCTTGGCGTTATGATTTTGTATAGCGTGTTGTGGCTTGTGCCAAAAACCGATAGTCCCAAACTAAATTTAAGAGACATATTATTACCGGCACGAAATGTAAAATTAATTGCAGTTGGTGACTTAAATATGGGGCGTCACACCGGACAACAGCTATTAAAAGGCGATATCGCCTTCCCTTTTGCATATATCACAGATTATTTAAAAGATGCCGATATAGCTTTTGGTAATTTAGAAAGTCAGCTAGCAGATTTAGACGGAGAAACTCAATCTCCCACAAATGAGTATAG
>JAYEGB010000077.1:0-1595 GCA_034658875.1 Patescibacteria group bacterium
GGCCTAACGTAGAAACGCACGGGGCTGTTGATTAAGTGGGATTTATCAGGCACATGGGAAGGTTACAGTCATTTTTAGAGAGGAATACGCTGCGGAACAAAAATCGGATCTGTCGGGGCTGCAAAGACGCCCAAAACGGCTCAATCTGCGGAGTTAAAGCATAAAAGGCTGCATATAAAGCGGCCGCCAGGCGTTTCAGGTTCATCACCGCAGCTGTCATGAAAACCTGGATCTCAACTTGCTCAAGTCCTCTGCGCACAGCCCGCCTGAGACCGTGAAACTCTTTCGCTTCACCGTGACGTCCCTCGACGAGCCACTTATGTCGGATGTATTCATCCCGTCCCGAAAGTTTTTCCCGTAAGTTTTTGCGTCTCGCACGCAGGAGGGCCGAGTACCCGTCCACGATCACAACTGACCGGGACTTTCTTTTTTCGCTCACGCATCGCGGTCTCAGATGGCACTTTTTGCAGTCGGCGACTCTCGCGACATAGTGCCAGCCTCCGTTCACCGACCTGGCTCCCCGCCTCATTTTCTTACCGCCCGGACATTTTACAAAGTCGTGTTTTTCGTCATACTTGAAACGTCTGACCGGAATGCTCTTTCCCTTCACGCTTTCCCGTCTCGTCGGGATCATCGCGTCGATCCCAATTTCCTCCATCGCTTCGAAATTCGCACCCGCCGCGTAACCAGCATCACAAGTGACCTTTCCGGGCTTCATCCCGGTGTTCTCCTCCACTCTTCGAACCTGCTCCACTAATTCGTGCGACTCCTGCGCACGCCCCGTAGTGACCCCGACATCAACCACCACCCCACTTCTGTCCTCAACCGACGTGTGCTGCTTGTAGCGCGGCTGCGGTTTGTCGAATTTACTCGACTGCGCCAGCGAACAGTCCGGATCGGTTACGCTCACCTTCTTTTTCCCGCTGCCCCGCTTCCTTTCAGGCTTTTCATCCTCCTCCTTATCGTTCTCCTTAACAACCTCATCCGTATACACCTCAACAATGCTGTCCCAACTCGCGTTCGCGCGGATCAATGTCGCATCAACATGAACCGTCTCCACATCAACCAATCCTGCATCCACACACTGTTGTACCGTTCTCTGGAAGATCTTTTTGAAAAGTTCCACTCCCCATCGCCGCCTCAGTTTCGACAATGTTGAATGGTTATGTACCTGATCGTCCATACTGTAACCAGCGAACCATCGGATGCCAAGATGGAGTTCCGCCTCCTTCATAAGCTTCCGATCGTGCACGATCCCAAGGAAAAAACCGGCCAGCATCAACCGTACAGCGCATTCCGGGTCGATGCTTGGTCGGCCCATCGTTTCCGAATACAGATCGCGAACCTCGTCGCGTATCCAACTCAGGTTCAGCACCCTGTCAACCTTTTTCAGGATGTAATCGTCGGGGATAAATTGTTCAAGTATGAGTGGTGTGAAAAATTCTATTTGTTTCGTTTTGTCTTGTTCGCCTAGCATTTTTATACTTTATGTCAAATGCGAGACTTAATCAACAGCCCCGCACGGCAGTGCGTCGTACACCTTTAATCTTATCTTATGACGCTGCCGTGCGGTTCTACGTGGGATTGAATGATTT
>JAYEGB010000078.1:0-1591 GCA_034658875.1 Patescibacteria group bacterium
CAACTGATCCTCGGGCGGAGCGGCAAATAATATAAATAACCTCAGGGAATCCGCGCCGTATTTCTCAATAATAGAATCCGGGTCAACCGTATTTCCTCTGGATTTTGACATGACCTCCCCGTCTTTAAGCACCATCCCCTGAGTCAACAAGCGGGTAAATGGTTCTTTAAAATCAACCAGCCCCAGGCCATTAAAAAATTTCGTAAAAAACCGGGAATACAAAAGATGCAAAACAGCATGCTCAATACCGCCGATGTACTGGTCAACAGTCATCCAGTACTCCGCTTCTTTTTTGTCAAAAACCTGCCGGCTGTCGTGCGCCGAGCAATACCGGAGGTAATACCAGGCGGAATCAAAAAATGTCGCCATTGTATCTGTTTCCCTGCGGGCATCAGCACCGCATTGCGGGCATTTTACATTAAGGAACTCCGGGCAATAATTCAAAGGGCTGCCACCCTCTCCTGTTATCTCAATCGTTTCAGGCAGCTCCACGGGCAATTGCTCCTCGGGCACTGGAACCATCCCGCACTTGTCGCAATAAATAAAAGGAATCGGGGTTCCCCAATACCGCTGGCGTGAAATTAACCAATCCCGCAGCCGCCAACGCACAGTAACCTTTCCCGTCCCCCGGGCAGACATCCATTCACCGATTTTTTTAATCGCTTCCTTATTACCAAGCCCGTCAAACTGCCCTGAATTTACCAGCACCCCCTCACCTTCGTAAGCCTGCCGCAAATCTTCAACTCTAATATCCCGCGATGAAGGTTGTGGATCCTGAATAACAATCCTCATCGGCAAATTGTGTTCCCGTGCAAACAAAAAATCCCTCTGGTCGTGTGCCGGGACAGCCATAATCGCGCCTGTCCCGTAATCCATTAAAACATAATCCGCTATCCAGATCGGAACCTCCTCGTTGTTCACCGGATTAACCGCGTAACTGCCCGTAAAAATCCCTTCTTTCCTTTTCTCTCCTGAAATGCGCAGGCTTTTACTTTCATTAACAACCTTGTCAATAAAACCCCGTACCTCCTGTTCATCCGGCTTACCCTTAATTAGATTGCCAACCAACGGATGCTCAGGAGCAAGCACTACGTACGTTGCCCCAAAAATCGTGTCTGCCCGAGTAGTAAAAACCACTATCTCTTCATCTGAATCCTTAACCTTAAATTTCATGTCAACGCCGTAACTCTTGCCAATCCAGTTCTCCTGCATCGTAATAACACGCGAGGGCCATTGATTCAAATGTTTTAAATCTGCTAACAACTCCTCATTATACTCCGTAATTTTTAAATACCATTGATCCAAATCTTTCTGCACTACTCCCGATTTACAGCGCCAGCATTCCCCCTGAATAACTTCTTCATTGGCGAGTGTCGTCTTGCATTCCGGGCACCAGTTAACAGGCGATGCTTTTTTATACGCCAATCCCTGCTTAAACATCTGCAGGAATATCCATTGATTCCAGCGGTAATATTCCTTGTCGCAAGTTGCAATCTCCCTTTCCCAATCGTAAGAAAAACCCATGCGTTTTAACTCCGCCCGCATCTGGGCGATACAGCCGTACGTCCACTCGCCCGGGGCAACATCGCGT
>JAYEGB010000079.1:0-1570 GCA_034658875.1 Patescibacteria group bacterium
CAGAGGTGGTAAATATAAGGCAGAAGTAATTGAAGCAGAAATAAATATCTCTTATGCAGAAGACCAGAATCCGTGGTTTAAAAGGATTAGGGGGATAGAATGACAAAAGAAGAGCAAGAAGCTGAAGAGGTTGCCGAGGGTATATTGGAAATTATGAATGAGGATTTAGACAGCGTGCTTGATAACGAAGAAGAATAAGAGTATAATAAGAATGTGGAATGCGTAAAGAAAAAATACACCAAGGAACAGGCAGAAAAAGAGCTTAAAAAGTTTAAACAATTAAGCAGGTATATTATGCGGTATAGACAAAAGCGGTTTTACTACTGCAAGTATTGCGGTTATTATCACATCACAAGTCAGCCGTATAAACAGCATACTTGATAAATGGATTATTTTGAGGTATTATTGAAATATGGGTAAACCTTGGGAACCAATAAAATATAAAACAGCTAAAGAATTAAATGACAAAATAGAAGAATATTTTGATTCTGTACATGAAGAAATAGATATAACTATTACAGGGTTAGTATTGTTTCTTGGTTTTGAGTCAAGACAGAGTTTTTACGATTATGAAAAAAAAGATGGATACACTTACACTATAAAAAAGGCTCGATTAAGAATAGAAAACTCTTATGAGAAGTCATTGAGAAAAGATGGGAGAACCGGAGATATATTTGCTCTAAAGAACTTTGGATGGAGAGATAAACAAGAGTTTGATATTAACGCTAATATAGAAACAGATAGTACTTTTGAGATAGTGAAAAAAGATGCAGATAGCTGATAAGTTATTACCATTATTAGAAACACCATATACTCATAATATAATTGCAGGTGGACGAGGTGGCAGTAAGTCCAGGGGGGTTGCAGCTTTAATAGTTTGGATAATGGCAAGATCACCTCTGAATGTAATATGCGGTAGAGAGACACAAAAGAGTTTAGCTGATAGTTCCTTTGCGATGATACGAGATGAAATATACAGACAAGGGCAAGGGGCAAATTTTCAGATACGGGAAAGCCGGAACTTGATAACAAGTAATACAGGTGCAAGGGCTGTTTTTATCGGATTAAAAGAGCATACGGTTGATAGTATAAAAAGTTATGAAGGGTTTCATTGGTCATGGTTAGAAGAGGCTCACAGTATTAGTAAGAAATCATTAGAGGTGTTAATTCCTACACTTAGAGTAGATGATTATTTTAGAATACAGTTTGGTGATAAAAGTTATGTATTTCCTTTACGGATGTTTATATATACACTTAATCCATTCACCTGGGATGATCCTATAAATACAGTTTTACCAGAGAGCAGAGCAGATGTACAGAAAATAACAATAAACTATTATGACAATCCATGGTTTCCGGAGAGTTTAGAAACTGAGAGGATAGAAGCAAAGAAAGTAATGCCTCCAGAGGAATACGATCGAATATGGGAGGGCATACCATTTGAAGATACTGAAAGAGCGGTTATAACAAGAGACAGTGTTCAAAGTGCTATGGAGCGAAATGCCAGTCAAGATGGTGGCATTGTGGTTGGTGCTGATATTGCAAGGTTTGGAGCAGATAGGACAATCTT
>JAYEGB010000080.1:0-7161 GCA_034658875.1 Patescibacteria group bacterium
TTGATAGGAGTACCTTTAGGAACAATTTTGATAGCCTCTTGATACAAGAGTTTGCTCATTTCTGAAAAATCATAACTTTTTGGATTTATTTTCACAAATTTATTTTGTTCAGGTAAATAATGCCTAAAAGATTCTAAATGGAAACCAGGTTTATTTGACGGCTGTAATCCGACATAACTACGCAATGGTATGTGTTGAGTAATTCCAATTCCGCCGGACAGTATGCAGTGTTCGCCACCCCAAAAAAAATCGCCTGGAGCAGAGGCGATAATTTGACATTGTGAAAAAAAGTCTTGGAATACAGGGGAAAATATTTGCTGTATTTCTTTGGTATTCATAACTAGGAACCTTAATTTTGTTCAATATACCAGTTTAAAATTATCTGGTCAATGATAATTTTCATCTCTGGGACAAAATTTTCTACGTTTTTTCCATAGTTTTCCACTGACACTAGTATATGTTTAATCTAATCTGTTCTTTGTCATCAAGTTATAATATCGATCACATAAAGGAAGTGGTTTTTTATGTGTGTACCTTCTGCAGAAGTAGAAGAGTTTTTTGAGATAGTAAGTGCTACTAGAATTTGTAGTAATCCCAATTGCGGTACTACTTATTCTGCTAATATCCCTAAGTGTCCATATTGTGGCCATTTGCAAGATTTAGTTTGTAAACCACACAATGTGAATGAGGAAGACTAGGGTAAGAAATCCAAAGTTGCACTTATTTTTTCCACTCTTCACACAAACCAAAAAACACGCCCACTATTTGTTCATGGCGTGTTTTTTTATTTAATAACAATTAAAGTTTTTTCGGGCTCTACCCAATCGTAAACCAATTTTATGTCATACATGCTTAAGGCCACACAGCCCTGGGTAGTTGGTGTGCCAAGAGTGTTCCAACCTTCGTACATTCGGCCATCTGTGTAGTGGCGATCTCTGCTGTAATTTCTTCCCTCAGTGTAATTACTAGAATTTACTGGGAAGTAAGCTAATCCATGAATACCGTAGCCATCGTACAAGAAATCCAATGTTCGAAGTTCCATCCAATACGGCAAACTGTAGTGAGGTGAAGTTTTAGAGATCACATTATCAAGCTTTTTATTAATAATGTATTTACCAGGTGGAGTCTCCATCGCCTCCCTTCCGGAAGAAATTTTAAAATGAGCTACTTCAAATTTATCTTCATAAAGTGTGGCAGTTTGATCATCCAAACTTACGGCAATTTGTTTCTCTGGCATTAATAGTTGGTCTTTGGGTACCTCGCCTACCTGCAGGTTGATGGTAATTAATCTATCCAAAGAAATATTGCCAATGAATGGCCTAAAGTAGAAGCGGTACCACCCATCTTTATTTGGAGCCGTTAATGGCAAAAATATACTTGTCGATTCGCCTGGCAAAAACTCTTCAAAGCTAGAATCATAAGACGGTTTTATGGTTGATTGGTTTTCCCATAACGATTGATTGTAAAAAGATTTATGCGATGTATATAACTGTCGGCTTGTTGGAAATACATAAACAAAAGAAAGGTTCGATAAATTCCAGGTAGAGGTACCATTATTATCGGCAGTTAGTTTTGCTAAAATGGTCTCGTTTTTGTCTACTGTAATTTCTTGCTGAGTTAGGGTAAGTATTAAACTATCGTCGGTAGAGTGAGCCGGGGCCAATGCCGGTGCATTAGAAAAGTTGCCGTTATTTAAAACAGCATAGAATATCATAAAAATAGTTACCCAAGTTCTTCTAGTTGAAGACATAATATTTCACTCCTTTTACTATTGTATCTAACCTATAAACACCAAAAAAGTAGAAGTAATAACGATGCTCAATAAAAGGCTCTGGGAGCGAATAATCCTTGACTTTTTATTGAAACTATGTTACACTTTTCACAATCGCACCTTAAATCTTAAGGAGGAAACATATGGATTTTGTTGATCTAATTATTCTATTTGGTTGTTATTGTTTTGCAGGAACAGTAGCAGCCGGGACGGTTTGGGTGGTTGATAAATTTATGAGTCGTTTCCAATTCTATCGACAATGGAACAATGAGCTCATAAAAGAGCTCATATATGAAGACGATTTAAATCCGAAGGGCTAAAGCGCTCCGGAGGAGGAGCTCTTCGCTCCGTATAAATTGGAACGAGAAATCCTTCCCGGACAACAAGGAATTCAAAGGAGGCTAAGTATGTCCTTAGTTCTAGGCGACGAAAGTCGTGAGAGCAGAGAGAACGGGGACTTAGAGAACTTAGAGATCACTATCGGGCAGTTGATCGCAAGTAAGCTTGCGTTCCAACTGTTGGTTGCGATGATGAATCGCGACACTGAAAGTGGGTAATCTGATTTTTCGCCGATCCTTTGTATCTTGCACTTTTTTACAACCCGCCAGCGATGGCGGGTTTTTTCGTGTCTAAAAATAGATTAAGTTATAATGGGAGCACATAAAAGTAACGAAATTAATAAGTGGGGTTTGAAGAGACTCAGTTATATCTAGCTTCTGGATGGCGTGATTTTATTAATCAGGTTATTTTTAATTGGCAAAGTGTACTCGATGTTTTTAGCCTGGGTACTTTTATTGATTTAGTTTTAGTAATTACGCTTTTGTGGTGGCTTTGGAGACAACTAAAAAGCAAAGCTATTATGACTCCAATTATTAAGCTAGTAGTATGGCTTGGCTTTGCTGTATTTGCAAAAATTCTTGGTCTTTCAGCCCTATTTTATGTGATGGTAGTTGTTTGGGTAATGATGATTATAATGATTGCTATAAATTACCAGCAAGACATTAGAAAGCTTCTTGATGATAGCTTTGGCTATAAACTAGCCACCAAACAAGCCATCTTATCTTCCGATTTTCATGCCGGTCGGTTTATAAACGAGCTAGTGTCTACCGTAATGCTACTAGCTAAGTCCAAAATCCCTTCGGTTTTAGTAATTCGAACTACTGAACCACTTAGCAGACTCATTTCTACTGGTATTCAACTGAATACTCCATTCAAACAGGATCTAATATTAGATATATTTTCTCGTCGTAGTAAACTTTCTAGCGGAGCCATGCTGGTGGACCGTGGTTTAATTATGGCTGCCGGTGCTACGCTTATTATTCCAGCACCAAAACGCTTTTCTTTCACAGTTCGCAACATTGCTCTTCAAGAGGTAGCTAGGCGCTATCATGCATTAGTTGTAATTACCTACAAAGATCGCGAAGAAGTTTCGGTGCTTCATGGTGAAAATAGCTATGCCAAACTTTCGGTTAAAAATCTCGATAGAGTATTAAAAAATATTTTACCCCATTAAAGATATATTGTTGTTTTAATTTTTCTTGACCCGTCATCCTGAACCCTAACCTTGTCATCCTGAACTTGTTTCAGGATCTCATCCGAAATTAGGATAAGATTCTGAAATGAATTCAGAATGACAGTATGGCTAAATGTTTTTTTATGAATAATTCATTAAAAGATTTTTAACGGGATAAATAAGAATAAATGAATATCTCAACATTTACTCAATGGTTATTAATAGCAATTATTGGCACCTTAATTTGGTTAGCAGTTTTTAGTTTGAGTTATCATACTTTTTCGATAAATGTGCCAGTTAATTTTACAAATCTCAAATCTACCTTGGCGGTGTCAGATGACGACATAGGGGTAGATGTTATTTTGCGTGCAAAGCAACTTATCTACTACAAAATCCGAAACGGAAATGCTTTGGCTGCTACCGTAGATCTTGCTCACATAAAGAAGATTGGTAATTATAGCGTAAAGCCAAAAATAGAAGTTAATGCTGCCGGTGTTTGGGTGGTAGGGCACTCTCCAGAAATTTTAGATCTAAAAATAACCTCGTCATTTAAAAAAGAAGTACCGGTAGTGGTAGATATAGTTGGTATCCCCAAAGTTGGCTATGCAGTGGATGCAGTGAAGATAAAACCACAAAAAGTTTTAATAGTTGGCCCGCAAAGTGTAGTTAGCAATCAATCGGCAGTGTATTTAACTGTAGATGTGAACGAACGCTCAACTAGCTATACAAATACTGGTGTACCAAGGGCAATAAAGGCCAACGGTAGCTTTTATCAAAATATAAGTACATTACCGCGCAATATTGATATTGATGTGTCTGTAATCAAAGGTGAAACTTTTAAAACTGTTGGAGTGGTGCCGCAATTTAAGGGTAATCTCCCGCCAGGCTACTGGATAAAAGAAGTAGTTTTTTCTGAGTCTGCTATTACCATAAAAAGTAGTGCGCATCGCTTGGTAGACATTGGTAGTGTTTCGACTACGCCGATCGATTTAAATAATAAAACCAAAGATTTTACCGATCAGGTTGGGCTCGAAACCCTATCCGATGTACAGGTTGTGGGGAGTAGTTTAATAAATGTTACTGTAAAAATCGGCGTTTCGGAATATAATCGTCAGCTTATTATTGCGCCGCAAGCAGTAAATATTCCACCAGCACTCAAACTTACCCGCATCGCTCCGGCCACAGCTACAATCACCGTTACTGGTCCACCAAATATTTTGGCCGAGTTGGGCATTGCTGATATTGATTTGAAAGTGGATGTAAATACAGCTACTAGTGGCATTACCAATTTCGTTATTGCCGAGACTATGTTCACTTTGCCGGTTGAAATAGAGCTTCTAAGCTTCATTCCCGAATCTCTCAACTTCTCTTTTTCCAAAAAATAGTAGCCATCCCGTCCGCCAGCTGGCGGATTGATCCGAGATCTAGAAAATCTACAAAAAACCAAACGGCTCATTGGATGAGCCGTTTGTAAAATAGGCAATATATAATAGATCTATGGAAGATGGACTAATTATTTTAGATGTCGAGACTACGGGCGTTAATTTTCGCTCCGATGAGCTAATAGAAGTAGCCGCTATTAAGGTAAAAAACGGCGAAATAGTAGATAGGTTCGAGAGTCTTATAAAACCAAAAGGCCCCTTACCCAAAACAGTCAGCGAACTTACAGGAATTGAAATGGACGATCTTGTCGATGCGCCACCTTTAAGTTCTGTAATACCGAAAGTTGTGGATTTTGCCGGGAATTTACCAATAGTCGGTCATAATATAAGCTTCGATCTAGATTTTCTTCGTGCAGCCAATGCCAACCTTAGGGGTGGTAGTTTAGACACTCTGGACTTATCTTTAACGATATTACCCAAACTTCCATACCACAGCATGCAGTACTTGTCGGAATACTTTCAGCTTCCAAGCCGGCCTACTCATCGAGCAATGGACGATGTGTTAGCTACCTGGGATTTACTAATAGCAATAGCAAACTATGTCCAAACATTCCCAAATGAAAAAATAGCAGAAGTTAAAAATATCTTAGCTAAATCCGACTGGGAGTGGGAAGACTTTTTTATAAAACTAGACGAATTTCCCGCGCAAGATTTAAAAACCAATTACATAAAAAATGTTCCGTGGGAAAAGGTGGAATCCCCAGACATCGAGGTGCGTCGTGGTGAACTAAACATACTTGAGCTTTCTCCAGATTCCCCACAAATACAAACCAATATATCACTAGCTAGTCACGATCTTGGTGGAATTTTGGTGGTAAGTTCCGAATTATTTAATCGTGTAGGCTGGTCGGATTACAAATTGTTTCCATATTATGGTCGCCGCCGCCAGTTCGATGAGGCAAGGTGGAAAAAATTAATCACCAAAGAAACATTAAAAGACACCGAAGCCAAACTAGTTATGAAAGTGCTTTTACATGGTTTTAAAAAAGAAAAGTTTAGTCACGATAATGTTTTTTTAACCAAAGATGAAATGTTTTTATGGGAACAAAAAATTGCTCCATTTGATTTGGGTAAAGTAAATATATCTGAACCCACCGTAATGTCTTTCCCAGATTTTTGGGAGCTTGTTCAGGAACAACCCGAAGTTTTAAAAACCAGAAACATCTATCTTCCCCAATGGCTTAATTTTACCGAGTTCACATTAGCGGGTAGTGCCAAAACCATTACCGAACCATATCTAAATGCAATGATCTCGTCTAGGCGCGAATTTGTGCACGATTATGTTACAGATCACAAAATAGCAGATAGCTTATTTAAACTTTTAAATCGCTTAGGTGGTTCGGTTCGCAATTTCTGGAACGAAGTAGACATAATGTATGAAAGTCTGCAGATAAAAAATATCGAAGACATTACAAGTAGCTGGCTGGGCACAATGAATGTAAAGGGCCTTAAGTACGCCAAAGAATCTACCAACCATTTACTTAGCTACTACCAAATACTGGTCGAAATGGAAGCCGACGACATGGCGGCCTGGAAAAGGCAAGTTAATCGCACCAAGGACTTGCTAGAATTTTGGAAACTTTTGTCTGAAGGTACGGGACAAAAAATTTATCTAGAAGGTTGGCGCAATCCAATTCTGCGGATTGTAAAAGGTGAGTCATCTAATATTTGGCAAAATGAGCTACAAGATCAAACTATTATAATTGCCAGTAACAGCATCATGGTAGAAAACGAGCCAGATTATATGCAAAAACTTCTTGGGTTTAGTGCTCAGGTTCAAAAAAGCGAAGAAAAAGATGCAAATAAACCATTGGGTATTGTAAAAAACCTCCCCGATCGAAAACAGGATGATTACGAGGACGAAATATTTAGATTTTTGATGAAATCGGTAAACAGTCAGGCCGAAAAACGGGTAATTGTATTCCCAAATGGCAAAATGTTAACCCAATTTTTCGAAGACTATGCCGATCAGTTCGCCGAAGGCGAGGTAGTAAATCAACAAGTGGCTGGTAACCAACTTTTATTAAAATCTAAATTAGCCGACAAAGTTCGTTTTACTATGCTAATTACCGCCAACCAACTTTATAAATATTCTAATACTATTCCGCAAGTAGATTCTGTGATATTTATTGCGATGCCATTCGATCAATCCGGGGCGCTAGCTTCCGAAATGATGAAGCGAAACTTCCAAAACCACTTTAAAGAATATGTTCTTCCGCGTGCTATTTTGAAATTCCGAGATCAACTTGCCGAACTCCACAATAAAACCAATGCCATTTGGCTTCTGGATAGTAGGGTAGTGCAGGCCGATTGGGCTAAACCCATCAAAAACTCTCTCACTGGCTTCTCTCTCCACCAAACCGATTAACCTAATTTAAAAACATTCATTTCCTAGTACTACGGTATGCATCGTAGTACTACTTAAAGTACCGAAG
>JAYEGB010000081.1:0-7116 GCA_034658875.1 Patescibacteria group bacterium
GCCACAAGCCTATCCATGCCCATACCAAAACCTGCGGTTGGTGGCATACCGTATTCCAGAGCTTTCACAAAATCATCATCGGCAGTATGAGCATCTCTATCCCCCGCTTCTTTTTGTTTGGCTTGATCTTCAAATCTTTCTGCCTGATCGATTGGGTCATTTAGCTCTGAGAATGCATTAACAATTTCCATACCAGCCACAACCAATTGAAATCTTTGGACAGTTTTTGGATCTTTAACCTTCTTTTTGGCTAATGGAGATAAATCCAATGGATGGTCCACTAAAAAGATTGGGTCTTTTAAGTGTGGACGAACCTTTTCTTTATACAACTCATCGATTAGCTTGCCACAACCAGCAAAACCTTTAAATGTTAAGTTAATACCCTTATCAGTGATAGCCTTTTGCAAATCATCGGCCTGAGCATACTTGTTAATGTCTATATCGGTATGTTCTAAAATTAGTTCCCTAAAACTCTTTTTGGGCCATGGGGCAGACCAATTTATTTCGCCATCACCCCATTTGGTTTTTAGATCTCCAAAAACCTGCTTTATCACTGTGGTGAGCATTTTTTCGGTAAATTTCATTAGCTTTTCGTAATCACAGTAAGCTTCGTAGAACTCGAGCATAGTAAAATCTTGTAGGTGTTGGCTAGACATACCTTCGTTACGAAAAACTCTAGCAAATTCAAAAACTTTTTCGTAGCCACCTACAATGAGCCTTTTTAGATAAAGCTCTGGAGCGATTCGCAAATACACATTGGTATCCATTGCTTCATAGTAAGTTACAAACGGAGTAGCCAAGGCTCCACCTGGAAGCGGCTGAAGTGCTGGAGTATCTACCTCAATATATTTAGCCTTGAGTAGGAAATTGCGAATAGCTTGAGTTAATTCGTGACGAACCACAAACCTATCTTTTACTTCTTTGTTCATTAACATATCTAAGTAACGCTGACGGAAACGAGCTTCGGTATCTTGAAGGCCGTGCCATTTTTCTGGCAATGGACGGAGCGATTTAGAAAGCAGTGTAACTTTATCTACAAGTAAAGTTTTTTCTTCTCGCTTAGTTAAAAATAAAGTTCCTTTGGCTGAAATAAAGTCACCAATATCTACAAGTTCAGAGAAAAACTCCCAATCTTTACCCGAAATATGGTCTTGTTTAATTAAAATCTGTAAATCTGCACTAAAATCTCGGATTTCTGCAAAGATAAGACCGCCGTGTTCCCGCTTTGACATTAATCTCCCAGCCACAGAAATAGCCTTATTTTTTTCGGACCATTCACCAAACTTATCCAAGACCTGACTATTAGTAACACTTTTTTGCGATTTAGCCGGATATGGGTCTATTTTGCTATCACGAATTTTGTGAAGCTTTTGCAGACGAACTTCTCTTAATTCATTAGTTTCTTGCTCTTCCACTATATTTTTTATATTTGGTATCTACAATCTGAATTATAGCAGGATTATCCCCTCTCCTAAAGTTTAGATTTCCAACGGCTCATCCATGAGCCGTTCACTATTTCTCTCCTATTTATTGACAAAATCCCTGGCATTGGAGCTTGAGTGTCATAAATACTAAAAATCACCGTTACGGAACCCGTTGTCTGTTAGAGCGAAAGCAGTAAGGTGATTTTTTGATATGAATAGCCCCGAAGGAGTCCCGTTGGGACAAAAGTGACTGTCAGTGGTTTTTGCAATACTTTTTCTAAAAAAGTATCGAGGGTGTTTTATTTTATTGAAATTATTCTATACTCTTTGACACCATCTGGAGTCTCAACTTCAACAGTGCTGCCTTTCTTTTGGCCCATTAGAGCTAGGCCAATTGGTGATTCGTTAGAAATTTTGCCCTCTAAGGGCCTGGCCTCGCTAGAACCAGTAACTGTATATTCCTTCTGGTCGCCATCTACATCTACCTTTACAACTGAACCAAGGGCTACATTACCATTAGTACGATTACTATCATCGATAATCGTGGCGATTTTAAGCATAGACTCAATTTCGGCAATACGACCTTCCGTAAAAGACTGCTTGTTTTTAGCAGCTGTATATTCGGCATTTTCAGACAAATCGCCCAGTTCTCTGGCGTCTTTAATTCGCTGAGTTATTTCCTTGCGCTCCTCAAGAAGACCAGCAAGTTCTGTTTTAAGATCTTCTAAACCAGCTTTGGATAAGTACAGCTCTTTTTCTGATGACATCATGTTTGATTAAACCAATAAAACCCCACACACAACAATATACCTAGATATATTTATATATAGGTATGTTTCTGTCAACTATTTATGCAAATTATTCGTAAGCAGCGCTAAAATATTCTGTAGCAATTACTAAGTTGTCTACGAGTGACGATACCGTTAAAGGCCCTACCCCACCAGGTACTGGAGTTATGTATTTAGCTACCGTTTCTACCTCTTTTTCAACATCTCCAACAAATTCCGAGCCTTTTTTGGAAATACCAATATCGATAACAGCCGCGCCTTCTTTAACCATGTTAGAAGTTATAAGCCCTGGTTTACCAACAGCTGAAATAAGTATATCAGCCTGCAAAGTGTATTCTTTTAAATTTTTAGTTTCATTCTGGCAGATAATTACCGTCGCTTTTTTGTGATTTAGTAGTAAATTAAGCGGCATCCCAGAAACTATACCATGTCCTACAATTACTACCGTTTTGCCAGTGACATCTATTTTGTATTCATCAAGTAGCGCCAGTACTCCTTTGGCTGTTGCTGGAATAAACGCCCCAGCATTTATCGCTACCAAACCTAGGTTAAGCGGATGCAATCCATCAACATCTTTTTTGGGATCAATCCTAGATACCATTTCTTCAAAATTCAACCCTTTTGGAAGCGGCATCTGTAAAATTATTCCATGAACCGACTCTTCTTGATTTAGTTTATAAATAGTATCGATAACTTCTTGGGAAGACACCTTTGTATCCAAACTATGCAGTGTTGCTTTAGCACCAACATCACTACAAAAATTGATTTTGTTATTTACATACACCTTAGAAGCAGGATCACCACCTACCATCACAATAGCCAAATTCGGGGTAATGCCATTCTCCTTTAAAGTATCTACCCGACCAATTATTAACTCCTTGTGTTTGGTGGCTAGGGCTTTGCCATCTAAAAGTTTTGCTACCATAGTCTTATTATATCCTTATAGGTAACCACTACAAGAAGTAAAATAAGGAGCATAAACCCAATAGTATTTACAGTTTGCTCTACATAACCCGGGACTCGCTTCCCTCCACGAATTAACTCCAAGAAGGCGAATACTGCTCGGCCACCATCCAGTCCTGGGAACGGAACTAAATTAATCATCCCTAGATTAATAGATAAAAAGATAATAAATTGCCAAACCCGAAGCCACCCAAGCGAAATAACATCGGCCGTAATTTTAGCAATGCCAACTGGACCAGACAATTCTTGCGGGATACTAGCTGTACTAAATATTTGTGCAAGTAACCCTGCAACCGCCAAAAAAACTACCCAAATTATTCGGCCGGTTTCTTGCATAGCAAACCAAGGCACCTTCCACCAAACATAAGACACTTTTTCTACATTTCTATCAGCAAATACACCAAGTTCTGCTTTGCCCTCATCGTTAGCTTTCAAATTAACAGAAAGGGACATTCCCTCCCCACTACGCTCTATTAACATATCTACTTTAGCACCAACAGCTTTTGGTAAGTTTTTGGTTAGATCAACTGTATCTACTAGGTTCACACCATTAATAGACAAAATAGCATCACCAGGTTCTATACCTATATCATAAGCTGCAGAATTTTCGACAACATCTAGCACTATGACGCTAGATTGAATATTGCTTGCGTCTTTCACATAAGCTTCTGGAGCGGTAACAAGTGGTGGTACCCCTAACCAAAAACCAAGCATTATGGCAAAAAAGCCTAAAGCAAAGTTCATGATCACACCACCTAAAACTACCCACAGTTTTTGGCCAGGCCTTTTATTAACAAATGCGTCTTTTTTGTCTTCAAATTCATCACCTTCACCGTAAAGACGAACAAAGCCACCAAACGGAATCCAATTTATAGAAATAATAGTATCGCCCTTCTTTTTACCCCAAATGCGTGGAGGCAGACCAAAGCCAAACTCCTCAACCTTTACCCCTGCCTTTCTGGCAAAGTAATAGTGACCTAGTTCGTGCACAAGTACGACTAGGCTGAAAATTAAAATAAAACCAATTATCGCTACGATCATTTCTTAAAAATCTCTGTTACCAATAAAATCTACCCAGTCTTTAAAATAACCCTTTGTTTTATGTTCAGGCAAATTATCAAACTCGGATAGTGCCTTTTTACTAGCTTCCTTTATAAGTTTTTTTACATATTCTATACTGCCAAGCTTTATAAAAATTTCTTTTACTTTACCAACTTCACCCTCCGAAGCATTCTCATTACCCAAAACTTCGTCTAGTACCTTGCAATCTTCGAGGTTAGCATTTTTATAGGCGTGGACAGAAATAATTGTCCTCTTGCCTTCACGAATATCGCTACCAATTGGTTTGCCCAAATCTTTTTCGCTACCTAAAATACCTAAAACATCGTCGTGTAATTGAAAGGCAAGCCCGGCTTGTAGAGCAATTGTTTCCAAAGCCTTTATAACGCTATTATCTAAATCAATTTTATTTAACCCAACCACACCACCTGCCCTAACCGACCACACAAAAGTAGAAGCAGTTTTAAGGCTTAGCATTTCTATAATTTCTTCTTCCGAAAGCTCGCTTAGGTTTCTCCACGCAAATTCAACATCTAAAACTTCGCCCTGCAAAACTTCTGGAAGCCAACTAGTTGTTAAGTCATCGATCAGCCATTTTTTTATATCGGGGGCTACCCCAACTTGGTTTAACATACTTGTTGCCAAAGATTGCTGTGTATCGCCCACCAACATAGCAAAACTTTTTGCTAGATGATCTACATCTTGTCCTGGATACTTACCTTCAAAATATTCTTTGTAATATGCGTGCATACTAGGCGCACCTCTGCGCAGATCGTCTTTATCTATAATATCGTCGTGAACTAGTGTCCAAGTGTGGGAAAGTTCTATTGCCGCTGCAGCCGGAAGCGCTTTTTGAATATCTCCCCCTACAAGCTCGCAAGCCCACAATACAAGAGCTGGTCTTAAGCGCTTGCCACCCTGACGAATATAATGTTCAAAACCGTCACGCAAGTAACTTGGTTTTAAACTTTCTAATTTTTTAAAACCGAGCAAGTAATTATCTACAAGCTCGCCTTTTTCTTTTAATTCTTCTAATAAATTATTCATAAATAACTATATCAATCTACCCTTTGAACTAATTACGTTATCTTTTATAAAAAATTATCGCTAGTGTGGCATGTTTGAGGAGCTTGCGACGAATTTGCCGAAAGCCAGAAAGATAATTTTTATTTAAAGATAGTGATTTGTGGATAGGGTGCCCTTTCTTGCCCTTCCGTAGTGATATCTATATCGCGAACCCGCTTACGTTCTGCTTATGCAGCAGAACTACGGAACGGGCAAGGAGAAATAATAATCTATTTCTTGATGAGATTAAACGCAGGAGGGTGGTACTACCGTTTTGGGCAAGCAAAATGGTAACGAAAATTATTTTCCAAAGTTTCTTTGCCTTTTGTCGTAATCTTTTAATGCTCGATTTAACGCCGTAGAATTAAAATCTGGCCAAAGCATGCCTGTAAAATAAAGTTCACTATACACAGACTGCCATGGCAAAAAGTTACTGAGACGCTTTCTACCACCAGTTCTTATGATTAGTTCTGGATCTGGATAATCTCTGGTATCAAGCATCTCTCCGAACTGTTTCTCGATTATCTTACTTTTGCTTTGTTTCAGCTTTTCAATAGCTCTTAAAATTTCATCGCGACCACCATAACTAAGCGCAAGAATTAAAGTTCCTTTAATATTCTTTGAAAGCTGAGCCGTGGACTTAGACATTAAACTTTGTGTACTCTTTGGAAAATCCTTATTTCTGCCAATAAATCTCATCCTCCAACCCTCGCGATCAAGCATATCGGTATATTTTCTGATAGCATCTTCCATTACTCGAATTAAATTACTTACTTCAATCTTGGTTCTACCCCAGTTTTCTATAGAAAAACCATAAACAGTTAGATATTTAATTTCTTTTTTACCACAAGCTCGAACAATTTTTTCTAACGCTAAAACTCCAGCCTCGTGTCCTTTGTATACTGGCAAATTTCTGCGTTTTGCCCACCGGCGATTACCATCTAAAATAATCGCGAGATGTGTTATGGAAGATTTGTCTTTCATAAATTTATATTTCGCGGAGTTCGTTTGCCTTACTTTTAGTTATTGTGTCTAATTCTTTGGTTGCCCCATCAACAATAGACTGAATATCTTTTTTGTGACGTTCAAGTTCATCTTCACCCATACCACCATCTTTGGACTGTTTTTCTAAGCTTTCGATAGAATCTCTGCGCAAGTTACGAATAACTACCTTTTCGTCCTCAGACATTTTTTGAGCTACTTTTACAAGCTCTTCTCTGCGTTCGTTGCTCATTGGTGGAACGGTAAGACGAATTTTATCACCCTCATTAACTACTGATAACCCTAAGTTGGCCATGGAGATGGCTTTTTCTATAAGAGCAATATTACCTTTGTCCCATGGCTGTACAATAAGCTGTCTGGCTTCTGGCACCGACACAGTAGCAACCTGATTAATCGGCATTTCCTGCCCATAAACATCCACCTTTACCTGGTCCAAAATGGCAGCATTCGCTCGGCCACTACGAAGCGTTGCAAACTCTTCTTGCAAATGCTTTTTAGCAGCTTCTATTTTTGTACTTAAATTTACCTTTACTTCATCCATTACGATCTATCCCCCACTTCAAAACGAACAAACCTAGCTACCTTTATGTTTTCTTTCAAAACAACTACTGTTTCGTTAATAAGCTCGTCTACTTTCATGTCTTGGTTTAAAACATAAGACTGCTTAAGTAAACAAATCGACTCATAAAAACTCTCGAGTTTACCTTCCATAGCCTTTTCTGCTTGATCCTTGGATTTATCTTTAAGCTGAGCTTTATAGACTTCTTGTTCTTTCTTTATAATATCTTCTGGTACATCTTCTGGAGAAATATAAA
>JAYEGB010000082.1:0-6985 GCA_034658875.1 Patescibacteria group bacterium
CGCGAACTTCAAACCCAGCTCTTTCATGGGAAAGACCTCCGGGACCCATGGCCGATAATCTGCGTTTGTGTTCAAGTTCGGCGAGTGGATTAATCTGATCCATAAACTGCGATAACTGCGAACTTCCAAAGAACTCTTGCAAAATTGCAGTTATCGGACGAGCGTTAACCAGCTGTGCTGGGGTTACAGTATGAATATCAGAAACGCTCATTCTATCTTTTATGATTCGTTCGACACGAAGCATACCAGTTCTAAACTTCATTTGCACAAGTTCACCAACGGCCTTTACACGACGATTTTTTAGGTTATCTACATCGTCAGCTGGCCCCCCTTCGTTGTTAAGACGAAGAATTTCCTTAGTAATTGCAACTAAGTCTTCAAGTGTAAGCGTGCGATGGGCTTTAGTATTTGGAGTATCAAGATTTAGACGCTTATTAATTTTATAACGACCGACGGCACTTAAATCGTAACGACGAGAGTTCATAAATACATTATCAAAAAGATTCCTTGCATTATCGACTGTAGCCAAATCCCCAGGACGCATTTTTTTATAAACTTCTAAAATGGCTTGATCAGAATTTTTAGACGGATCTTTGTCAATAGTCGCCTGAATAAAGTCCATTTTGGGATTGTTATTTACATCCCTAAAAGTTTCCATTAGCTCACTGTCGGAGCTCATCCCAAAGGAACGAAGTAGGGTAGTAAGATAGGTTTTGCGTTTACGGTCGATCTTTACCGATAAAACTCCTTTATTATTGGTTCCAATCTCAAGCCAAGCGCCACGCTCTGGGATAATTTTTACTCCGTACTGGCCATTTGTTAAACCTTCTTCTCTGGCAAATAAGACCCCAGCCGAACGAATAAGTTGGGATATCACTACACGCTCTACCCCATTAATAATAAAGGCACCAGACTTGGTCATCATAGGCAAATCGCCCAAAAAGACTTCCTGTTCTTTTATTTCGCCAGTTTCTTTATTAATAAGGCGGAGCTTTGCACGCAAAGATGCCTCAAATGTAAGATCTGAAGCTCGAGCTGTTTCTTCGTCTATCTTCGGTTCGTCAAAATAATAGTCTACAAAGTGTAATTCTAAATTTTTACCAGTAAGGTCTTCTACTGGACTTATTTCTTCAAACAATTCTTTTAATCCTTCTTTCAAAAACCATTCATAAGAATTGACTTGAAGAGAATTCAAATTAGGGAGTCTACTAAGATCGGTATCTGGAGAATACCATTTATCTTTAAACTCGGTATTGTTTATAGATGTAGTAGGAGATTGTTTTGAGAACATAAAAAAAGTGCCTTTTCGTCGAATATCACCAAAAAGCTAATGTGAGAGCAAAGGTTTTATAATTTTGCCATAGATAAAAACTAACAACTTAAAATAAGTTTGTCAACACATAAGACTGCCACAATTATACCATATGGTTTTTATTAGGAAAATACTGGGGATAAATCCCCTTTGTTCTCCTTTAAGAAATTGTGAAGTTTTTGGTAATAACTAAGGTGTTATCCACAAAGAGTTGAAATACATAGTTGCCCCTAAGCCACACAGTTCTCCCCACTTCATCCAAACCCAGTTTAAAAGCCAAATATCCACTTCCGGCGTAATCTTGCACAAAATTACTAAGACCTTCTCCCGTTTCTAAAGACTTCCAATTTGCTTTCATCTGGGTCCCCTCTGGCACATCTTGAAACAATACCGAGGCATAAATATTTTCATCTGTTCTAGCAAAATTTTCGGCCTTTGACACTACCTGGTTTCTTGAATTTATCTCTGTGCCAAAAGTTATGTTTTTTATCATTTTTTCTTTGTTTTTTTGATCATAGTCAGATTCGGTTACTACTTCGAAAAAAGCAGACCTTTCTGAAGCCCCATTTAGTGTTGCTGTAACGATATATTCACCTGTCGGCCAGCTGTAATCCTCTAGAGTAATAATGGAGGCAAGCCAGCTAGTAATGGGGAATTTGCCACCTTCAAATTCGTGGGGACGAGAAGCGCTGTGTCTCCCTTCGAATAGTTCGGTCTCTATAATTCTACCTTCGGTTTTGTTTTCCCAAACTACCTGGATACTGTCACCTCTTGCACCACCAACGACCTCTACAGAAGCATAAATTTTAGGAGCTATACTAACTACCGTTTTCATTTCTGAAACCGGGGAATTATTTAAATTAACATCGGTCGATACAGCCATCTGACCAATCTTGGCTATCGACTGACTATTATTACAACTCGGCGCTGAAAGTAAAAGCACTGAAATAAGTATAGATGTTAGTCTTTTCCACCACATACTTATATTTTACACGTTCATGTTCTCTAAGGCAGCGATTCTTTTTTTGAGTGGTGGGTGAGTCGATACCATTTCTGAAAACGCTCCCTTAGAAGTTTTTAGTGGATTTATTATGTAAATCCCAGCAGTTGCCCTATTTGCGAACTTAAGTTTGTTTTGATCTTTAGCAATTTTCTTCAATGCACTAGCTAAACCTTCGGGGTAACGAGTTAAAAGTGCCCCCGATGAGTCTGCCAAGTATTCGCGCTGACGCGAAACTGCCAAATAAATTAATTGCGCAAAAATTGGAGCCAAAATAATCAAAAGCAAATACACAATTGCAATTACATTAGTTCCTTCGCTTTTATTATTACGACTTGACCACATTCTATTCCTGGCTGTCCAATCGGCAACCAAAGTGATAACCCCCAAAAGCGTAATTGTTACCGTCATCAACAGAATGTCGTAATTTTTTATGTGCGAAAGTTCATGTGCAATCACACCTTCTAGTTCTACTTTTTCTAGTTTTTCTATCAGACCTTCAGTAAGAGCAATGCTGGCATGTTTAGGGTCTCGCCCCACTGCAAAAGCATTTGGCGCTTTGTCTGGAATAATATACACCTTTGGCACAGGCAGCCCTGCGGTAATACACAAATTCTCAACCAAGTTTACGATCTGTTTTTGCTTAAGTTCTTTGTCTGGCTGAACTGGTCTTGCGTTACTAAGCTTTAGAATCATCTTATCGCCATTGTAGTAACTATTCCAGCTGCTAAAGACGCTGATTAGTACTGCAATAAGTAATATCACAGGTGTGTCAAAATATTGCGCTGCCCCAAAACCTACCGCAATAATAAGTACCGAAAATAGCAACACCAACCAAATCGTTCTTTGTCGATTTTGGGCAATTTGCTTATACATAGGTTTTTAGGAGCTAAAATCTACTTTGGGATTTTCACGCTCTAGGGGAGTTTCGTCCAAATCAAAAAAGTCTGCCTTTTTGAACCCAAGCTGCTTGGCTATAAGATTGGTTGGAAAAACTTCTTGTTTGGTATTTAAGTCTTTGACGTTGTTATTATAAAACCTTCTGGCTGACATAATTTTATTTTCAGTGTTAGAAAGTTCTTCCTGCAAAGCCAAAAAGTTTTGATTAGCCTTTAGGTCTGGGTAGTTTTCGGCAACGGCAAACAAGCTCTTTAGTGTTTCAGAAAGCATGTTCTCGGCCTTGGCTTTACTAGCCATATTCTCGGAGCCTGCACCCATAGCCGCTGATCTTGCCTGAGTTACTTTTTCAAACACACCTTTTTCGTGTTCGGCATATCCCTTTACCGTGTTAATTAAATTTGGGATTAAATCGTACCTGCGCTTTAGCTGAACATCTATGTCGCTAAAAGCTTCTGCTACACGGTTTTTAATAACGATTAAGCCGTTATAGGCACCAATTACCCAAATTGCACCGATAACAATAATTGCAAGCAGAAAAAGTAAAAATGTATCCATGATCTTTAAATTAGTTTATAAATCCTTGCGCCAATATTATACAGTAGCTTTTATTTATTATTCCAAAGCTTCTAGCGGGGCCACCCAGGTAAACAACACCTTCTGAATTTCTGAAATTGTTATTGCTTTAGCCCAATCATCTTGCCACCAGCCATTTTTTCTCCAAACCGAATCGGTAGAAGAGTGGTTGATAATTTTCACAGGTAGTCCGCTTAAAGCTTTCGAAAATGCGATATAGGCTCTGCGTTGATGATACGGAGAAGTAACTAAAATAATTTTAGTTAATTTATTTTCTTCAATAATGGCTCGAACCAACTTGGCGTTGGCTACTGTGTTAGTAGAATCCTCTTCTACTAAAATTTTATCGTCTGGTACACCCAAATTTACGGCAATGCGTTTCATTGCTTCGGCATTGGATGGACCTTCGTCTCTTGCTGCACCAGACATTATTACGGCTGGGGCATACTCTTCCTCAAAAAGTTTTACAGCTTCTTCTACACGCTGCCTAGTTTCCCCTCCACTAATTACAACTATAGCATCACTTTTTTCTAAAGCATTCTGTGGTGACAAAAAGAACCCAACATACAAAACCAAACCGATACTAAGTAGTACCAAAACAAGCAGCACCCCCAATGTTGTAAAAAAAACTTTCATACTAATAAATTAATTTTCAGCAGGGGAGTCGGCCCCATTTTCTACTGTTTCTTCAGTATTCTGTTCACCAGCAATACCTGGCTGTTTGTTTGTAATATCTATCTGAGGAATAAAAACAGAAGCGATCAAACCACGAAATGCAAACACTAAAAATATGGCGCTAAAAAACAAAGACCACAAAATTAAAAATGCAAACGGATCTTGCTGATATTTCCGATTAATTCTTCTGGTATAGTTTCTTGGCCTTCTAATTCTTCTTCTCATTTTTTGAAAATTACTAGGGGATTCATACTCTAAAATTATAATACAGCTTTCAGATATAAAAAAACGGGGCAATCTCACAATACATCATGTGAGTTGCCCCAGTAGTCTGGCTAAATAATTCTTGGGGAGCCTTCCTTCGATCTCTCCGAGAAACATTCACCAATAAGCGGGAACTCCCTCTGATTACGCCGGTACAGAAGCTGTGATCTTGGTACATGTTGGGTTGGCCCCGTTATTGGCACCAATAACAAATCCCAAGTCATGACTTGATCTGGAATATGTCCAGACCGTTAGGTCTCCGTGGTTCTGGAAAAACCTTGCTAGCCAACAAAGTGTTTCGTCTAGTATCGAGTCAATGTCGATGACGCACCTACAATTGGCCAATTTCATAATCCGTTCGAGCTCCGAATCCCGACTATTATCGGGTAGCCTTTTCCAGGCAAAGCCTTGCGGGAATTCTTCCGCAATCGGTGAAAATAAGCTGTTCAGCTTACTTTCAGTGATTGGTGTTCGGCCTAATACAAGAATGGGATCCATACTTTCTCCACCTGTCTTAATGTTAACTAGAATAAACTAGTCGTCCTTATTCAGGACTATTTAGCCACAAAATTTTATGAATAAATAGTCCTGAACAAAAACATAAATTTAATGTGCAAAAAATCGGAATTTTTAAGACTTATAACCTACTTGTAAAAAATGTTAACTTTTAAGCTTTTCAAAACACTTTCTTACAAGTCGGATTTGTGATGTTTCAAATGTACCTGAAACCACATACAAAGTCAATGTTTTTTCGCTCCCAGAGCTGTTAATTAGCATTTTTTTGGTCCTCCCCCGTTACTGTTTTTATACCTTCAACACCTATGGGACACATCAGGGATCAAAATAGTCTAAAAGTCAAGTTTAAGGTTTTGTCTTGTCTTTATATCTATCATTACACCTATTTTAAACTATTTAAACAAACGGCTCATCGAATGAGCCGTTTGTTTTTATTATATTTTGTGGTGTCGAAGGAGAAACTTGAACCCACATATCCTTTAAGAACACAGCGACCTGAATACTGCGCGTCTACCGATTCCGCCACTTCGGCTATTCATGAGTCTGTCTTTGTCTTTGTGTCAGAACAGACATTTTTACTTACCATGTGGAGGTCTGGAGGAATCGCCCCGACATGTCGGGGTTGCAAACCACATGACTTGTCGTCATGTGGAGGTCTGGAGGAGAATCGAACTCCTGTACGAGGTTTTGCAGACCCCTGCCTAACCACTCGGCCACCAGACCAAAACTATTTTTTACAAAATAAAACCTGATTTAATAATAAACCAGATGTTCAATCTTCTCAATCACTCCCCTCCCCCAACGGCTCATGGCTTGCCCGCCTTGGGCGGGCGTGTTTTTTGTTTGAAAAGGAGGAATTACGTAACGTTAATGACTTTTACCTGAAAGGTGAAAGGATTGAAGTGAAGCAAATTCCGACGTGGTGGAGCGGGAAACGGGATTCAAACCCGCGACCTCATCCTTGGCAAGGATGCGCTCTAATCAACTGAGCTATTCCCGCATGAGAGTTCTTTTACTTTAAGATAGTTTTAAATTTCATTGATGCTCTACAATCAATCCCGAAGGGACCCCTTTGGGACTGAGCTATTCCCGGCATGGTGCCGCGAGAGGGAATCGAACCCCCGACGCAGGGCTCTTCAGGCCCTCGCTCTACCGACTGAGCTATCGCGGCTAACTCAAAAACATTATAACAAAATAGTCGGACATACTCCCCCACTTCATACAATATCTAATCATTTCTTAAACGGCTCATCAGTGAGTCGTTGTTCTCAAATAAAAAACCGAAAGTTTTTCTCGATCAAGAAACCAAACTGTAATTCCTTTGGAATAAAGTGTTTCTTGAGCGAAGAGGAGGAATGAACAAGTGGATACAACAAAATCCAGCTTCGCTGGTTTTTGTGTGGAACGAACCCGTTCCGACGATATGGTGGGCGAGAGAGGACTTCCTTCGACTCCGCTCAGGATAAACTTCTCGTCCTTTTTTATCTATCTATAGCTTCACCACCTCACCAAAATGGTGAGCTTGTCGAACCATGGTGGGCGAGAGAGGACTCGAACCTCCACAAGATTGCTCTTACTAGGCCCTTAACCTAGCGCGTCTACCATTCCGCCACCCGCCCGTTTATATGTTTTGTATGGTAGGCACTGAGGGACTCGAACCCCCGACCTCCTCGGTGTAAACGAGATGCTCTAGCCAACTGAGCTAAGTGCCCTGATTGTTACGAACTGAGCCCTGCCTATCGGCA
>JAYEGB010000083.1:0-1504 GCA_034658875.1 Patescibacteria group bacterium
GGTCTACATGCTGTCCGCCATCATCATCGTAGACAACGACGTATATCTCCGCAAGGGAGAACTTACCCTCACGCTGAGACTCGATTTGCGGCGTTCCCTCCGCGGCCTGCGAAGCGTCCTGCACCGTCTCGGTGGCGATACCGCCGTCATCACTACCACCATCATTATCATCGAAGAAAGCATGGACAGCATCCATGTCGCACCCATACTCTTTGGCATAAGCAACGACCTGATTCTTGTCCAACCACATACCATGAATGGCATAAACGGATTCCTTAGCAAAGTCGGAGACGTTCGGCTCGTACAAAAACTCATGGGTGTGCAGCCATTGAACATACGGTCGTCCCCTTTTAACTCGACGCCACACGACCTTCGGCTGTACCTTTCGTCCTACGAGAACCGCTTGCTCTGTTTGATACTCGGTGGGATTAACGCGGATGGCCTCGTCTTCCGAATACGTTTGCCAACCGACCTTGACTGTCGATGGGGTACGAAATATCTCGGCCCCAAGTATATGTTCCTGAAATCCCCCGGTTAAATAACCGCAGTCACGCAATTGCCGATTAAGTGTACGCTGACACCACGCGATATCATCCTTCTCCTGATCCGTGGGACTATCGTTGACGGGTCGCAACGTAACGGGGGATTCCTCTTCCTCGAGGCGAGAAACGGCCTGACCTATACGCGTATTTATGGCGGGGGTAACCTCATGTACGAACAACGATGATCGCTTGGCGCGCGTATTGCTGGCGCGTTCTTTTAGCCTTTCATCGTATCCCTCGTAAAAGCGGTAGTTTATGAGGTTTAAGGGTTGAAGTTGATCGTTACGATCAAGGGCCTCGGCGAATATGTGCTTACAGTATTCTTCGGGTTCTTCCTCGTAGGTAACATTATCCGCCTCAAGATATAGGTCTTTATCTTTTGACATCAGTTGGCATATACCCCTATGTTGAAGCTAACATTCTGTATACTTTGCCCCGGCGGAGCCGTGTAAATCCGGTAACGGACACAATCACAATGATCTTCGTTGCGCTTAACTATCTCGGCGCGCTTACGGTCTTCGCCCGTCGGAGTCGGACCCTTCCACGACAGATTCTTCATCTGGAAATGAGTAACGGGGCAGGAACGAAAGGTCTGTAGACGTGGACCGCCCGGACCATCGGCAACTAATTGCTGAACCGCGTTAACGCCGGGATAAACCGCATTCTTGGCCTTGACTATCTTGGGTAAATGCTTGCGAAACTCATCGATTAACTTACCGCGACCGTGTATGCGTGCGCCCTGTTCCCCGGCGGCGGGATCGATCATCTGCCAGCCGATGCGCTTATCGGCGCAACGAGCACGAATGACCTGGCAAATCTGTTCTACGTCACCCTCAATGTCGGCCTCATCGATGATATATATCTTACCGTCGGGACTTTCGGCGAACAGGTTCCATGCGGTCGCCTTTTGCGGATGGGGATCAATAACGAAACTGAGGTCCCAATCTCTCGGTATGGGAAAG
>JAYEGB010000084.1:0-23375 GCA_034658875.1 Patescibacteria group bacterium
GTGGCGGTGAGGGAGGGATTCGAACCCTCGCGGGGAATTGCTTCCCCCTACCGGTTTAGCAAACCAGCCCCTTCAGCCACTTGGGTACCTCACCCTTTTTTCAATGTAGAACTTTATTATTATATATTACTTACCGAGTTACCACTAAAATGCCACGTATAGCATTTTTTGGAAAGTTACTTTTACATAGGTCTCAGAAAAAGACCCCAAAAAATCATCTGGCCTTAGCGCGGGAAGTTCTAGGTTACCATTTATCAAATTAACAAACTCATCTGCAATTTCACCCCATGGATCAGAAAACTTATAAAACACTATGTCTATAGGCGGCAAGTTCTCTCCCCCTAATATATAAACGAAGGTAGTTCCATGCTTAGTAAATACACCATTGTCTATTGGAGCATGACTAAAATGTAAATCGGCATAAGTATGATCTCCGTCTGCACAACCAATATCAAAACCTATACCCCCAACACCAATGTTCTTTACTTCATCAACTTCTAGCTCTGTCGTTGGATTAATGCCCAGCTCATGACCAAAACCATTAGGGTACACATCCAAATTTTGTCTACCATTATCAATATCATCTTCTGCCGAATAAGTTATAATTTGTTTTACAACCAAATTTTCATCAAAATTATATGTAGAACAAATGCTTTCCTCGGTTTCTTCTGTATCTTCTCCTGAATTATCTTCCACCACAGGTGGATTAAGTGCTGTAATGGCTGGCATTTGCATTAACTCCGCTATAACTAGACGAATTTTGTTTCTAGCTTCATAAGCTTTTTGGTAATCTTCGATATCAGTTTCCCAATTGACCATATTTGCTACTTGAGTTGCTTTATAGATATTTCTAATAGCATCTTTAAGATCAGCTATAGCCTCCTGTGTACCTAATGCTTGCAAACCTTCAACATAGCGCCCATCCCGACCACTAGAACCAGGTATCAAATAGGTATACATTACATTGCTGTGGTCATCGGGTATATCAATATGCTTCAATATATTGTCATCTATGCTTTCGTCTTCAAACATATCCCTAATCGCATCTTTGGCATAACCAAAGTATGTTTGCGTATCATTATAGAGTTGGTCTAATTGACCTCCGCTTTCAATTTCGTCTATAAGTATCTTGATTCTTTTTAATTTACTTAGTATTTCTTGCACAGGGGTTACCGTATCGGTACCAACATAAAGTGCATAGTTGCCAATTGCAGACCACGCATCGTCTTGGCTAGCATTATAACTTTCAAGTAAATCTATCTTCCCTTCTAATAAGCCAGCTGTATAGGCTAGCTCTTCCCAGGTTGGGCGCAAAACCACTTCATCGGCAATCTTTTGCCAAGCAACTCGAACAGGTGGAGCTACCGGATTACCACACACGTCAACATTGTCATTTTGAAGCGACACTATGTTGCTACGATCAATCTCGGTTATAACCATACCCTGACCAGTCACTAGTGCTGATTTAGATTCTACAATTTGACCACGCAGTACTCTGGTTCTATCTTCTGGAGACAAATTAATCAACGACCATTCTGTTTGCTCGGCACCAGTCATTTTGTCCCAATTTTCAGGCCAATTTTCAGGAAGCTCCCAATCATCCTCTTCGTCATTCGCTAAATTTTCTAAAATTTCGTCGGTACTATTAAACCCAACCACTCTATTCTCGCGGATAACATCGGGTGCACCATCACGCAATAAATCGATTTTAATCCTGTGTCTATCTGTTAAATAATCAATTGTTTTAAGCAAGCGGATATCCAAATTATGATAAAACCCTCCATTTTCATCCTGTTGCCAGGCCATATCACTTTGACCACCATCATATACTACTAATATTGGGTCGCACCCAGACCCCATTTTTTGTTGCAGATTAGCAACAATAGCCTGGTGTTCTGGATTGTTATAGTTAGCACTAACAAAAACAGACCCACCCGACAAACTATTTATATAGTTTTTGCCGCTACCAAATATAGTCATTGTTATGATTACAATTATAATAATGATTAGTATTATCCACCCAACAAAGTTACTTACTAAAAACGCAACGGCTTTTACCAGCCCCTGAATCGCCACTTGAGCAGCCTTTGCAGTTGCTTGCGCAGCCTTTGCAGTCGTTCGAATTACAGCCTTGGTAGTTTGAATGGTATTTTGCACAGCTCGAACTGGCTGTGTAATCGTATCTAGAGCTGCCTTCCCAGCTCTTCTTGCGGCCCTTTTGGCTACTTTGGCAGCGGATTTACCCAAAAATTTTCCGGCCTTACCCGCCTTTCGTGCATCAGCTAAATTTTTTGCAAAACGCTGCGTTTTTTTTATTGCCACATTTCCTCGCCTAAGTGCCTTACCGACTCTGGTAGTTTTTAGACCGCGCTTAGCGCGTCTAGCCAAAAACTCTTTTCCTCTTCCAGCCGCAGCCTCCTCTAGATAATCTTTACTTACTTTAATGGCTCGTTTTGCCAAATTCAAAGAACTGGTGGCCCCACCAGCTGCAGTTGCACTACCCCCAACAGATTTTGAATCAGCTGCAGCTCGAGCCGCCAATACATTTTTTTTATTTTTGATTCTTGGGGTTCTTTTTAACTTTCTATCTTTTTCTTGAGACTCTTCGTCTTTCTTATTCTCTTCTTGATTATTAGCTAAATTTGATTTTCCGCCTTCCATTACTCAACCTCAAAGCTTATTACTCTGCTTCCGTCATATAAATATAGTTGTTTATTCAAATTAGAATACAAAAGATCGATTGGATTAATAACACCAACCGAACTAACAAACTGTACTGGGCGAGTTTTATTATCTTGCGACCAATACCACAAATCGCCACTATCTGTCGCAATAATTGCCGTATCTGCACTTTGCCAGGTGTAAGCCATCACCTCTTGGTCGAAAGTTTGGATTAGTTTGTTCTCCAATACATCCCATATACCAAGTCGTACCCCATTTGTAGAATTATATGCATAAAGCAGTTTGGATCCATCTGGCGAATCTACCACCTTAGTATCGAATACTCTATCTGTGAGTGAACCCTCGCCCAAAAAACCTCTATCTAAAATGCTGTAGATTTGATCTACATAGTCTTCGTCGTCGTAAAACAAAATATAATTATCGTCCTGCAGCCAAATAAGCTTAGGGTTTTTACCAGACAAGTCAGTTATTAAACGAGACCATTCGCCACCACTTATCTCTGCTGCCCGAATTAAAGACCGTTCGCCATTAGCTGCTTCGTAGTAATAAAGTATTTCATCTCCGCCTGGCGAAAAAGTAATGTCCCTAATACTTCCATTCATCAAAACTGGTTGTATGCCTTTTGTATTTTGGCGCTCGTTATCGAAAAGCCATGTCGCTACACCATTTTTTAATTCTGGTGCTTGTTCGGGACTACCTCCCAGTGGAACATACATGCCTTTTACTTGAGAATTATCAAACATATTATTGATTCTCCATGTATCACGAATTTTCACAACTGCACTTACACCACTTGGTGACCAAGAAACTTTTTCTAGAGTTGGGAAAGAGTAATTCTCATTAAATAACGGTACAATTTCGCTATCCTCAAGATTATATGCCGAAAAACCTCCTGTTTGTGTATCGTAATAAACTAAAAGTTCATCTTTTCGGATGAGATCCATGTACTTTGTACTGCCTTCAAACAAAACACTGGCAGTTGGAACTGGTTTTAAATCAATATTAAATGAAACTTCCTCACCAGCCACCAACACAAAATTTTCTTCCCAAGTTAAATACCCCTCTTTTGTGGCTTTAAAATTATGTTCACCAGATTTAACTCTTAGGGAAATCGAATTTATTAAACCCTTGTCTTTCCCGTCTAATTCTAAATTCGCTCCACTGGGGCTAAAACTAAAAGAAACCGTTGCTCTGTTAAAACTTATCTGACTAAGAAAATAATAAATTGTCCCCGCGACCAACAATAAACCAAAAATACCAATAACCCACCAAACCCAATTATTCGAACTACCACGAGAACCTGTAGAAACCACTAGTGGCTCTTGAGTTTCTTCTTCTTCTTTTTCTTTTGTAGCTTGGGTTATTTTAGTTGGGCTAGACACTGCCGGTTTCTCCTTTGGCAAGTCCATAGGAGTAATTGGTGGTCTACCCGAAATGTCCGATATTCTGGGTGCCGGCTCGATATTATTTTGTTCTTTTTCCCCCTCCATCAATATTTTTTATTTTTATACCCTTTTATTATAGAGCATTGCTGCATTAGGTCATATATATGTAAGGATTGTAAATATTCCCCTCCTATACAGCTCTATTGCAAAAGTGTTGACTTACAAGCCTTTTTTTGATATAATAAAATAATCGAAAATAAAAGAAGTTTTAAAACAAAAATAAAACCAACATGCAAAAAAATAAACGTACAATCTTAGCTATTGCTGCCCTAACAGTAGTTAGTATATTTTTGCTATCTGATGGTGCGTTAGCATGGGATCCACTAAACGGTGATTTCTCAATTGGATTTCATGTTGGTGAATCTCTTGCATCTCTATTCGCCAATGTAACAGGTTGGTTCATAGGGGTTCTTAGCGGCCCAGTAGGTTGGATCATCGGCCGCTTTTTTGAAATCGGCCTAGGACAAACTCATTTATTAATAGATAGCCCTGCAGTCAATACAGTCTGGGGAATATCGCTTTCTGTGGCAAACGGGATATATCTACTAGCTCTTCTTGTTGCATCGATAGCAATTATGACTAGAGTTAATACTGGTATTTACAACATTAAAAAATTCTTAGGCGGATTCGTGATAGCCGTTGCGCTAAGCAACTTTAGTTTATATATTTTTAGAGCAATCCTTTCGATTGGCGGAATGCTCGAGACTGTAGCCTACAAAATTGGGGACTCTTTAATTAACTCAGGTGCCACATCGTCCCCTACAATCGACAGCGAATTTCTTGTAGCCTTTTTCACAAACAAACTGCAAGAAGGATTTATCCCTTATGTTGCCAGCGACACATTGGCATTAAATCTTGTTTCACTTGGTGGAACTTTGTTGTTTGTTTGGGTAATGGCAAAATTATCTTTACTTCTTATCTCTCGTATATTAAACCTTTTCTTGTCTGCAGTTACCGCACCAATATTATTTGCAGCTAGCTTACTTCCCAACTTTCAAAAAGTAGCCCAAGGCTGGTGGGAAACTTTGTTTAAATGGGTTCTTGTTTTGCCAGCTAGCCTTGCGCTAATACTGCTTTCTATGTTCTTCTTTAAACAAGCTGGGCTAGACATAGAACTGGCATTCGGCCCTAACGAAGTATTTATTGCCGATGCAGCTGTTGGATCTGGCGGAATATTGGGAGACTACACAACAGAACAATTACTTTATCTCATTGTGGCATTTTTTGCTCTTTGGAATGCAGGTATGGTTAGTAACTACCTCAAACTTGACGGCTCACTTTCTGGTATTGTTGATACCCCATCTAAAGCCGGGAAAATGGTATCAGACACAGTCACTGGTAAAAATGTTCTTGGAAAAAACGTCGGTAGAGTTAGTAGAGCTGGGTATGACGTCCTCCAAGGAACTGAAGCAGGCCAAAAAATTGAAGGTTGGCGAAGCACAAGAACTGGCATGTTAGGTAAAGTAATTAACCCTGAGGGCGAAAAATCTAGAGTCACAGCTGAAAGAAAGCAAAAAATCCAAACTGCTCAATTAGGCGCTTTGAGTACAAGCGCCAAAACAGCCAAAAGATTTCTAAACCATCATGCACAACAAGAATACGGACAAGATTGGGACGAAATTACAGATGGACAAAAAAAGCAACTCAAGAGTGTCCGCAACAAAAGATTAGGTAGTATGAATGTTGGACTTAGAATAAAAGCAGCTGAAAGCAGACTTAAAGGCGCCACAGGTGCAATCGGTTATTATGCAGGAAAAGCAGTAAAAGAGACTGATATTTTCACACTAGATGAACCCGAAACCCTAATGGCTGATATTGAAGATGAAGCAAAAAAGGGTGATTACGGAAAGGTTAACTTAAAACTAGCCCAACTCAAGAAAATTCAAAAATCTGCCATGCTAGACAAAGATGAAAAAACAACAATAGACACTTGGATAGCTACAACCGGCAAAGACATTGGTAAGGACAGTGGATACAAACAACAACTTAGTATCGATAAAAATACAAAAACCAGCAAGGCGCTCCAAGACACTACTGCAGTTACTGCAGTAGTGAATGGAGCAGATCCACATCCAGACCTAGAAATAAATGCGCATGCTGAGCAAAAACTTAAAGATGGTTCACATTCACCTGGAACACTTAAGGAAGATTTAATACAAGAGTACAGCAAAATGGCTAGCCATGTACTTGCTCAACTTAGCAACGACGCCACGCAATTAGACACATGGATTAGTGCTGGTCGTAAAGACTTAGCAAGAGCCTCACTTAAAACAATGGGGTTGCGTGGCAAGAAAGCTAAAAAAATAATAGATACTATTGAAGCAATCGGACCAGAAGACGCTAGAATACAAATGCTTTTGGGTGGAGTCGCAAAAGAAGATCGTAAAAATGGAACAAAGAACCTAGTTAATTTAGTAAAGCGCAACAAGACCATGAAACCAATGGACCAAAATACAAGGAATAGTTTCCGCACAACCATTAACAATAAACTAACTGGTGGGGGAGCAACAATACCTACGCCAAGCAGCCCTACTGGTAACACTGAAACAACACATAGACGCATCGCAACCATATCTAGACTATGGATACAACATGTTCAAAACGCGATAGGATCAAATCCTCTTTTAAACGAAAGCTCCCCATTAACAGCATTACCAGATAGAGGGAAAGCATTGAAGACAGCCTTAACAAACATGGGTGTTGGTTTGAATTTAACCAACAAGGCGACAATAGGCCAAGCACTCTCACTTCTAAATAATGTTATTAGATCATCAGGATAATCATGGCAGAAAAAATACCACAAAATATTGATAAAGAAGATAAGTTAGTTGGCCCACTAACTTTAAAACAGTTCCTATATATACTGGGGGCTGCTGCCGTTATCTTTGTTGCTTATCAAGGATATATAATTGGCTACTTATTTGATTACGAATTCTTCATAGTTTCTATAATTGCCGCATTAATTGCCGTGGCATTTGCTTTTCTTAAAATAAATGGTCGCCCATTTATTGTATTTGTACTTAATTTGATTGAATTTTGGTTTTCAAACAAAAAAATAACTTGGCAAAAAGATGAAAAAATAGACTTACCTAAAGAAGAAACTTTGGTAACCGATGCCAGAAACACCATTGAAACAAAAACGCCACAAGACACAAACGAAGACAGCCCTAAAAAAAGCGAACTAGAAAAACTAGCCCATGTTTTGGATTCAGGTGGTAAAATAAAAACAGGAAATGATTTGGGAGAATCACATTCTATTCACACTATCCCCCAATCATCAACAGCTTCTTCGGACATTATCGAAGATCAATTGGGGGTAGAAGACATTTTCGAAGAAACTGATATTTAATCAATGGCAAAAAAGAAATCTAAGGTTAGCACCCAAAAATATCTCCCCTTCAAAGAAATTCGCGAAGGGGTAATTTCTATGAAAAACGGCAGTATGCTAGTGGTTTTAATGGTTAACGCCATAAACTTTAACCTTAAAGCCCCCGACGAACAAACTGCCTTGCTTAATGGGTACAAAAGATTTCTAAATTCGCTGGAGTTCCCTATTCAAATACTTATTCAATCCCGAGTATTAGATTTGGACGACTATCTTGGTCAGTTAGAGAAATTGGCCATTAACCAACAAAATGAACTTTTGCGTATGCACACCAATGAATACGCCGAATTTATCCGTGAACTTATTGGAGTCAGCAACATTATGAACAAAACTTTTTATGTTGTTATTTCTAATAAATATATTGGTGGCGCCAAAGATAGCATTTTAGCTAGACTCTTTAAACGCAAACCCATAACTTCTGGCGGCAGATGGAAAGAAAACAGAGACGAGCTAATGTCAAACGCCAGTCTAGTTGCTAGCGGACTAAACTCGCTCGGCCTTCACTCGGTACTACTAAATACCAAAGAGTTAATCGACCTAGTTTACTCAACCTACAACCCAGATACCGCACGCAAACAAAAACTTTTAAATGTTAGCTTTGTTGATGCAAACATCATTCAAAAAGCCTTAGATAAAAATAAGCAAACCAAATAATGTGGCCATTTACTAGAAAAAAGAAAGCCGTTAGTGCAGAAGAAGTCGCTCAAGAAAAGTTTGAGCAAGGCTTGTTTAGTCTTCGCGATCTCATAGCCCCAACTGCATTATTGATTAAAACAAACCATCTAGAATTAAACAACCAATATGTTAAAACATTGTTTGTTCTTACCTATCCGCAATACATAGAAGCCAATTGGCTTTCGCCTATTGTTAATTTGCCTACCAGCTTAGATATTTCTATGTTTGTATACCCCATAGACAGCGCAAACATTGCCAGGATGCTTCGCAGAAAAGTATCCGAAATGGAATCGAGCCTAAGAATAAACCGAGAACGCGGAGCAATTTCCGATCCGGAGCTTGAGATCGCCCATCAAGATACCGAAGAATTGCGTCAAAACCTGCAACGCGGTGCAGAAAAAGTATTTCATTATGGACTATACTTTACTATTTACGCAAAATCTTTAGACGAGCTGGAAGCTACTGCTGCAAAAATAGAAACTCTCCTGTCTGGCCAACTCATTTACACAAAACCAACTCTACTTCAAACAGAAGAAGGCTTTAATTCCTCATTGCCACTTGGCCAAGACGAGCTAAAAATAGTACGCAACATGACTAGCTCTTCCCTGTCTACCACCTTCCCGTTTGTTTCTAATGATTTAACTACCAACGAAGGTGTTTTGTATGGAATCAACCGACACAACAACAGTTTAATTTTATTTGACCGCTTTAAACTAGAGAATGCCAACATGGCAGTCTTCGCTAAATCTGGTGGTGGTAAAAGCTACGCCGTAAAACTTGAAATTTTACGAAGCTTAATGCTTGGTGTTGATATATTCGTAATAGACCCCGAGGATGAGTATCGTAATTTAGCTAAAGCCGTTGGTGGAAGCTATCTTTCAGTTAGTTTAAACTCTAAAAAACGCATAAACCCATTCGATCTTCCTCAATTAGGAGACGAGGTAGATGGAGAACAAAACTTACGCTCGGCCATTATTACGCTTTTAGGCCTTATGAACCTTATGCTTGGAGAACTCACCCCAGAAGAAGACACTATTATGGACAGGGCTATTCGTGAAACCTATGCCTTAAAAGATATTACAAAGGATGTTCGTAGCCAAAAGAACCCACCTCCAACCATGGAAGATTTGTACAACATCCTTCAAAATATGGAGGGTGCAAAAAGCTTAGCTCAAAGGTTAGATAAATATGTAAACGGTACCTTCTCTGGCATATTTAACAAACCAACAAATTTCGATCTAAATAATGGTTTAGTTGTTTTCAACATCCGTGACCTAGAAGACCAGCTACGCCCAATGGCTATGTATATTGTGCTTAATTATATTTGGAGCAAAATCCGTTTCGAGCGCAAAAAGAGGATGCTTGTTATCGACGAGGCCTGGATCCTTATGCAATACGAGGATTCGGCCAAGTTTGTATACAGTATTGCCAAGCGTGCCCGTAAATATTGGCTTGGTTTAACCACTATCACCCAAGATGTAGAAGACTTTTTAGACACTACCTACGGAAAAGCTGTGGTATCTAACTCTTCTCTGCAACTATTGCTCAGACAGTCTCCTGCCTCTATTGAGATTGTCCAAGAAACATTTAATTTGACTGAGGGCGAAAAGTTTTTGCTACTTGAAGCCGCCGTTGGAGAAGGACTTCTATTCGCAGGCGTAAACCATGCTGCGATTAAAGTGGTACGATCCTTCTTGGAAGACCAAATAGTAACATCCGACCCGGCTCAATTGGCGAAACTCGCAAACTTAAACGATAATACTTAAACATTTTTTATTATGGGTGGATTTATGTCTTTATTTACCTCCCTAGTAGTTGGCGCAATTATTTTTGCGGCTATTGTTAGTAATTTTCAAAGAATTACAACTTCGCAAGAAGCTAAATACAACCGAAAATCTAGCCAAGAGATTGATTATTTATATCGCTCCCACCTAGACAATATCCCCAATAACATTGATTACAAAACAAACCTAGGGATTAACGGAGGAGTAAACCCCGCTGTTTATTTAGGACCCGATTCTGATCGAGACGGCATAACCGATGAAGCAGAGATAAATTTTGGAACGAATCCTTTTAATCCAGACACTGATAATGACGGAGAAAGTGATGGTTCAGAAATTATTAATGGGACAGACCCGCTAAACCCAGAAGAAGGTGGAGTAAAAGAACCTCCCCCAGCAACCATAGAAGAACCACCAGACAACGAACAACCACCTACCACACTTATAACGGTAGATGCTTTCGATAAAGAAGTCCGCAGTATCACCCACAATAGTTATGACTGGCAAGAATATCTCATTGCCAGCAACAACGAGGACATCTCGTTCCATATTTCATTCACAGCAAAAAACACTAACAGCCAAGACGCAACCCTAACCATTTCTGACTACATTGCCCCAGGTATTATATACACGCCAAATAGCGGAAAGCTTTACGTTGGTGACAATGAACCAATAACATTGGCCGATAGCTGGGTAAATGGTCATAATATTGGTATCCTAGCAGACACAGACACCCCAATAGAAATTTCAATAATTTTTGATGCTAAAACTAGCCTTGCAATTCCAACAGCCGGCATGACTACCCTCAACAGAGCTATGCTTGTTGCACCGGGAAATCTAGAAACAGATACTGTGCATGTTCAAATAAAGCCAAGTTAATGGAGAACAACCAAAATAATCAAAAAAGACCAAAAGCCACCAAGCTAGATAAGGTTGTAGGTAATTTGTATCGCAAAAAGGAAGAAGAACTTACTGCGAATCTAGCTCTAAAAGCTGGCTTAGAATATGCCAACCTAGCCAACTTCCAACCAGAGCCAGATGTTGTTGGTTTAATCCCCCAAGAGACCACTGAAGAATTTAAAGTATTCCCCTACAAAAAAGAAGGTCGCAAAGTCTATGTTGCAACACTGGACAAACTAGACCCCAAAATCGAAAAGCTGTTTAAAGAACAATACCCCGAATATAAATTTTTGCCGGTTTTGGTATCGGACTCTAATATGCGCTATCTTCTTTCTATATATAGCGTTTTTGCTCCCTCGGAAAAAGATCCGAAAGATTTAAAAATTACTGGAATCGAACAAAAAAATAAAGCAAAAACCATTAGCGAATGGGAAGAGCTTGCCAAAAACATTAAAAATATACCCGTCAGCGAGCTATTTGAAATTATGATAGCCAGCGCCGCTCACTTTGAAGCCTCGGACATTCATATAGAACCAACCAAAACAGCTATTGAATTGCGTTTTAGAATTGATGGTGTTCTCCAGGATGTTGCCGAACTACCAACCAGTTTTTTGTCGGGAATAATAAACAGAACAAAGATATTATCAGAGTTGAAACTAAATGTTGTAGAGTCTTCCCAGGACGGTAGGTTTAGCATTGATATTGGAAAAATACATTACGACATTCGCGTATCAATACTCCCTACTGCCTATGGCGAATCTGCAGTACTTCGCTTGCTCCCTCAAACCGGAAAATTCATAGATTTAGAGAAACTAGGTCTCGAGGGCTCAAATGCCGAAATTATCAACAGCATCATCAAAAAACCAAATGGTCTTATTTTAAATACCGGTCCAACTGGTAGTGGTAAAACTACCACTCTTTACGCAATTTTGGACAAAATTAATTCTCCAGACAAAAAAATAATTACCATTGAAGATCCTATTGAATATAGATTAAAAGGCATTACCCAAAGCCAGATAAATCCTGAAGAAAACTACACTTTTGCAACTGGCCTTAAGGCGATTTTACGCCAAGACCCAGATATAATTTTAGTTGGAGAAATTCGAGACAAAGACACTGCTAATATTGCCATAAATGCATCCTTAACCGGTCACTTAGTACTATCCACCTTACACACAAACAATGCTGCCGGTGCCATCCCTCGTCTTGCCGACCTTGGCCTTAAACCATCTTATTTTATTGAATCTATTTTAGCTGTTATCGCCCAAAGGCTACTTCGCAAACTTTGCCCGGAATGTGCCGAAGAATATTCACCATCACCAGAAGAGTTAGAAATAATTAACCAAGAACTAGAAGATCTACCAGAAAACATTGCTAAACCAAATATCAAAACCCTAAAACGGCCACCACAAAACCCTAAAACGCAGTGCAGTGTTTGTAATGGCCTTGGGTATAAAGGACGAATTGGAATTTTTGAAATCCTTCAAACAAATAACGAAATTGTAAAAGCCGTACTGGCCTCTGCAACAATTGGCGATATCGAAACCTTAGCCAAAAAAAATGGCATGATCACCTTAAAACAAGATGGAATCTTAAAAGTCATCCAAGGGGTTACTACACTAGAAGAACTCAATAGAGTTGCTGGACGGAACTAGACATACACTAATTCTATGTGTCATAATATTCTTAGCTTAGGAGGTGGATTAATAAATTTTTAATCCTCTGTTTGTTTATGCCTAAGCTAAAAAACATATTTCTAATTATTTTGGTTCTCGGACTAGTCTATGCCGAGCTTTTACCAACTGTTTTTTCGAACAAATCAGAAGCCCAAACCCCTACCGGGCTGGATTCAGAACAAAGTGAGTTGCTTTTATCTTTCTTCAACCCAGAGACCAAACAAAAATTAGAAATTACCGCACCAAAATCCGAACTAGATTTTATAGACGATATTGATAGCTTGCCAAATAGCGCCACAGAGATTGCGGGAGACAGTGTAAGCCGCATTCCTACCACATACACAACCAGAAACTCGGAAGACACCATAGTATATAGGGCAATCCCACTAGAAGACCAAGCTTTTATAGGCAATGTTATTCCCAAAGACGGTACTGCTCTTGCCAATGCCTACAACCAAGGCGGTCGCGCTTGGTATCAAGAAGAAAATAATGTAGTTGTTATCTTCCCAAACACCGAAACCTTTCGCAGTTTTAACAAAAAAACTGGAGGCGAGACCAACTGGTTACAAGATAGACTAAATTATTCCCCCATAAGCTCTGAAAACGCTCTGCAAAACTACACCCAAAACTACCATGGCGAAATTGTAGCCGAAACCGATACTTGGACATTAGTAAAATTCCCTTCGGGAGGGTATCTAAAAATAGCCAAGCCATAGACTGGTCTGTTTTTATGTATGTAAATCGCTAGTCGATGAAACTTTTGCATTTTGCCATTTGTCGATTTTGGACGACCTCAAAAAATAAGCCGCTGCACCTACCATTGCTGCATTATCCATGCAGTATTTTAGTTCTGGTTGAAAATATTTTATTTTATACTTTTTAGCCACTTCTTCTAGCTTTGTCCTAAGCACTGTATTGGCCGCCACACCCCCAGCCAATAAAAGTGCACTCGGTTTGTAATGACGAATGGCTCTTGCTGTTTTGGTTTTTAAAACATCGGTTGCTGCTTCCTGAAACTCATGGGCCAAATTCTCTTTTGGATAATCATCCGCTACCTTTAAAAGCGCAGTTTTAAGACCAGAAAAACTCATATCCAAACCTTCGTCCAACATTGGCCGTGGAAGTTTTGGAATATCCCCTGCTTTAGCTAGTTTCGAAATGGCCGGACCACCAGGATATCCTAACCCCAATATCTTTGCGGCTTTATCAAAAGCTTCCCCAACGGCATCGTCCCTGGTTTCTCCCACAACCACCACATCTTGCCAATCATTTATTAAATACAATCCACTATGACCGCCGCTTACCACCAATGCCAGCAGAGGCCACTCTGGCTTAAAGTCACTTTCCAGCAAATTACTATATATATGAGCTAACAAATGATCCACCGCAATTAAAGGTTTCTCCCAAAGATACGCCAAAGTTTTGGCAGTGTTTACACCGACCAAAAGAGAACCCAAAAGACCCGGTCTGTTGGTAACTGCTATAGCATCGACATCATCTTTAGAGAAATTAGTAACTTCAAATAGCTCATCAATGAGTGGCAATATGGTTTGCAAGTGCTGTCTGGAAGCAACTTCTGGGACCACTCCACCATATTTTTTATGCAGATCTACTTGAGAACTAGTCAAAACTCCCAAAACCTCTGTTCCGTTTTTAACCAGGGCTACAGATGTGTCATCACAACTTGTTTCTATACTAAATATTATCATTATGTAAAATATACCATATCCAGAGCTTAAAATTTGAATATTAATTATCTTGTATAATAGGGCTAGCCATGGAACTATTAATAAACCAAGAAATAGATCAACCCATCTGGGATCATTTTATTACCAAACAACCTGGTGGGAGTATTCTCCAAAGCTGGGCTTGGGGCGAATTTCACAGAGCCTTGGGTAATAAAGTTTGGCGTTTTTCTGTTACTGAAAATGGCGAGACCATAAACCAGCTTTTAGTTATTAAACTCCCCCTTCGTTTTAACTATAATATTTTCTACGCCCCTCGTGGATTAGTATTGGGCGGAACTTTACCTGCCCAAAAACAGCATCTTTCTACCAAATTAATTGTCGATCACCTAAAAAAGATCGCAAAAGATGAAGATGTTATTTTTTTCCGTACCGACCCACCCGTCTCCCCAAATAATACCTCGGTTTTATCCACATACAGATCACTCGGCTTTCTAAAAGCTCCAAAATCTACTCAGCCAAAAGCAATTTGGCAACTCGACATATCGCCTCAGTCAAAAAACCTACTTATGCAAATGAAACAAAAGACCAGGTACAACATTCGTCTCGCCGAAAAACGAGGTGTCGACATTAAATTAAATAGCGCCACTGAAAATATCGATATTTGGCTTAAGTTAATAAAAGAAACTTCTACCCGCGACAAATTTTTGCCACATAGTGACGAATATTACAAAAAACAGGCTGAGATTTTAAGTGATTCTGGACTTCTAGACTTATTCATTGCCTACAAAAATAACCGACCATTGGCTGCTAGTCTGGTTTCGTTCTATGGCGACACAGCTACCTACCTTCATGGCGCTTCAAGCAACCTTGATCGTGCCAGCCAAGCCCCATATTTGATGCATTGGGAAATAATAAAAGCCGCTAAAGAACACGGCACAAACATCTACGACTTCGGAGGCATTACAACCAAAGAAAACCACCCTTGGACAGGCATTACCCGCTTTAAAACTGGCTTTGGTGGCAAAAAAGAAGAATATGTCGGGAATTTAGAGTTGCCACTTCACCCACAATTATTTAAACTTTATCAGTTATTAACCCGGCAACACCATGCTTGAATTTATAAAAAAACCACTTCGTCCTCTTTTCCACAAAATAACTCCCTTCTATAATCTATACCATCATTCATTGGGCATCCTTGCTGCCACTTCTTTTGGGTTCCCTTCTATGAAAATGCGCGTTATTGGTATCACCGGAACTAATGGTAAAACTACCACCGCCAACTTACTGGCCCATATATTAAAATCCAAGGGCGAAAAAGTAGGCTTAGCTACCACCGTTAATGTTTGGGATGGCTCAAAAAAGTGGACCAACGAAACAAAGATGACAACCATCAGCCCATTTGCTCTGCAGGGTCTTCTTCGACGCATGGTTAAAAACAAATGCACCTATGCCATCGTTGAAACCACCTCGCACTCACTCGCCCAACACAGAACTTGGGGAATTTTTTATGACATTGCACTATTTACAAACCTTACTCACGACCATTTGGACTATCACAAAACTTTTGAGCGCTACAAAGAAGCCAAAGGCCTTCTGTTTAAGAATTTAGCCGACAGCCTTCGCAAACCAAAGATGCCAAAAATGGCGATTGTAAATATTTCCGACCCAAATTCTGATTATTTCAAAAGTTTTACAGCCGACAAACAATATTTCTTTGGCATCGATAACTTAACCACCGAAGTTGCACCCGACACACTTGTTTCTGCAAAAAATATTCGCCCAGCCAAAGACCATACCTACTTCACCCTAGTCACCCCACAAGGCAGTATCGATATAAAGCTAAAACTTCCGGGTAAATTTAATGTTTACAACGCTTTGGCCGCTGCCTCTACTGCCTATTCGCTCGAGATCCCACTACCAACCATTCAGCAAGGTATCGAAAGCATGTGGAACTTACCAGGACGAATGGAAACCGTACCAAACACCAAAGACTTCGACATTATTATAGACTACGCCCACACACCAGATGGTTTCGAGCAAGTGTTCAAAGAACTCCGCAAAATTGCTAACAACAAAATAATTAGCGTTTTTGGAGCTACTGGCAACAGAGATAAGTCCAAACGCCCTATCCTTGGTGAAATTGCCTCAAAATATGCCGATGTAATAATTCTTACCGAAGAAGACCATGGCACAGAAAGCCCAGAAGAAATTATTAAAGAAATTTTGCCTGGCATAGACCAAGACAAATTTAAAAAAGACCAGAATTTGTTTATTATCCCTGACCGCAAGGAAGCCCTAAAAAAAGCGCTCCAGACAGCAACTTCTGGTGATTTAGTTCTGTCTTTAGCCCTAGGTGGCCAAACCGTAATCGTTAGAGGCGACAAAAAAATCCCCTTCGATGAACGCAAGGTCATAGAAGAGCTTTTAAAAACTATGGCATAATAATATGTCTTAGTTTTAATGCTTTTTTATGGAATTTGATGAATATCTAAACCCCATCCCCCTAAATCAACCACAAAACACACCTCCTGCCCCAACTCCCCCGCAAAACGAGGAGAAGTTTTTAACAAAACCGATCGAACCCATGAAACAACCAGAAGCTTCCGGCCCATCAGTTCGTGAATCGGTAAAAGTTCAAAACAAATCAAGCCTACCAATGTGGCTTATGTTTATTATCACGATTTCTAGCTTAGCTCTGCTCGCCTTTAATCAATGGCAGATCGATTTTAGTAAAGGGTTTGATGGCACCCGCAGCATTACCGTTGTTGGCGAAGGCATTGCCTACGCCGTACCCGATGTTGCCAAAATAAACTTTGGTGTCCGCACAGAAAACAGGAGTCTCGCGGCTTCACAAAAAGAAAACGCCGACACCATAGCCGACATTAAAAACGAATTAACCAACCTCGATATCACTGCAAACGATATTCAGTCAATCAACTATACCGTTAACCCAAATTACAACCCCCGATACATCACAAGATCTGTTTTGACGGGCTACACCACCTACCATTTCCTCCAACTTACCGCAAACAAGCTTGAATTAGTCGATGCAATCATCCAGGCTTTGGGAGACATGGGCGCAACCGATATTAGCCAAGTTACATTTACTATCAATGACCCTTCCGATGTCAAAAACGAAGCCAGAGAAAAAGCCTTGGCCGAAGCCCAAGACATAGCCGAGCAACTTACTGGATTAAGTGGCGCTACTTTGGGCGAGATCTTAGAAATTAACGAAGAGGTTGGCACCCCAAACAATAATCCATTCAAGGTCTTTGGAGTTGGTGGCGCAGGCGAACCCAATATCGACGCCGGTATGTTTTCTGCCAAATCCAAAATTACCATCACCTATCAATTAGAATAAACCCTTCAACGGCTCATGAATGAGCCGTTACCCAAAATGCTTAAATTCAAACGGCTCATGAATGAGCCGTTTGAAAAATGGGCCTTTTTACCCCTAAAAATCAGGTATAATCTATATATGGCAAAAGATAAGAAAAAACTAGTCCTGATCGACGGAAATGCGCTTGTGCACCGGGCTTTTCATGCCCTATTTCGAGCTAATTTAACCTCCCCCAAAGGAGAACCAACCGGAGCTATTTACGGTTTTGCCGTAATGCTTCTAAATATCCTCCAAAAGCTTGATCCAGACTATATTGCCGTTGCTTTTGATACTAAAAAGCCTACCTTCAGACATGAGGAATTCGAAGACTACAAAGCCACACGCGTAGCTGCCCCGCAAGAGCTGTACGACCAAATCCCCAAGGTTCAGTTTTTGGCTGCCACCTTTAATATCCCTGTTTTTTTGAAAGATGGTTTCGAAGCTGACGATATTATCGGGACACTTGCCCACCAAGCTGGCGGCAAAGTAGACACCTACATTGCAACTGGCGATATGGACGCTCTGCAGCTGGTAGACGAGAGTACTTTTGTCTATGCCCCACGCAAAGGCTTTTCCGATATCGTTACCTACGACATTGCCGAAGTAGAAAAAAAGATGAAAGGGCTTACGCCCGGCCAAGTTATAGATTTTAAGGGCCTGAGAGGTGATCCATCCGACAACATCCCGGGTATTCCTGGCGTTGGCGAAGTTACGGCCACAAAACTACTGCTCGAATATGGTTCTATCGACGGCATTTATGAAAATATTGATAAGCTTCCAGAAAAACAACAAACCTTGCTTACAAAACACAAAGCCAAGGCGCTGCAAAGCCGAAGTCTAGCTACAATACTTACCGACATCCCAATAAAACTCGATCTTAAAAAGGCCGAAGCCGTAGAGTTTGATGCCAACGAGGTGAAAGAGCTGTTCACCAAGCTTGGTTTTAAGAGTTTAATCAACCGTGTGCCTAACGGAACCTTAACCCGCGAAGCCCAAACCTCTTTTTTTAACTCAAAACAATCAGAAAAGGCTGTACCTGCGAAGCGTTTGAGTAGCATAGAAAAATTAGACCAGGAACTAAATCCGATTCTTCGCCACATGGAAGCCAACGGCATTCTTTTGGATGTAAAATTTATAAATAAACTAAATGACCAAGTTGTAAACGAGCTAAAAAAGCTAACCCGTGCCATCTACAAACAAGCCGAGAAGGAATTTAACATAAATTCCCCTCTTCAGCTCTCCGAAGTTTTGTTCGAAGACTTAGGTTTGCCAACCATTGGCATAAAACGAAATAAAACTGGCTACTCTACTGCCGTCGGTGAGCTAGAAAAGATAATCGACCACCATAAAATAATTAGAAATATTTTAAAATACCGCGAGCTCGAAAAACTCCGCAATACCTACCTAGAAACTCTACCAAAACTGGTAGATAAAGATAACCGCATTCACACAACCTACGCCCAAGAAACCTCCACCGGAAGACTTAGCTCAAGCAACCCAAATTTGCAAAATATTCCGATCCGATCCGAGCTAGGCGCCGAGGTCCGCAAGGCTTTTATTGCTCCTCCAAACTATATTTTGCTCGCTGCCGACTATTCTCAAATTGAACTTCGTATAGTTGCGTCACTTGCAAAAGATCAGCGCATGATGGACTCCTTTAATAAGGGTGAAGACATTCACGCTCGTGTGGCCGCCGAAATAAATGGAATAACCATAAAAGAGATCACCAAAAACCAAAGGCGCAATGCCAAAACCGTTAACTTTGGGCTTATTTATGGGGTTAGTCCTTATGGCTTATCGGCCCAAACCGATATGACCGTTGGCGAAGCCAGCCAATACATAGAAAAATATTTCGCACTTCATCCTGGTATTAAAAAATACATGAAAGACATCGTCGCCTTTGCCCAACAGAATGGCTATGTCGAAACGCTGTTTGGCCGTAAGCGCGAGATGCCAGAACTTAGCTCGTCTATCCCCGCTGTGCGTAACGCGGCGCATAGAGCAGCAATAAACATGCCCATCCAAGGCACCGCTGCCGACATGATGAAGGCCGCTATGATCGAAGTTTACAAACAACTGCCAAAGATAAGCAAAGATAGTCGCATGCTACTTCAGATTCATGACGAAATAGTATTAGAGGTACCAAAAGCCGATGTTAAAAAAGTAGCTAAGCTTGTAAAAACCGCCATGGAGAATATATATAAACTAGATGTGCCTATTGTTGTAAATGTCTCTACCGGAAAATCCTGGGGCACCACCAAAGAAATCAAAGATGCCTGAATTACCAGAAGCTGAAACAGTTATAAAGGGGCTTTCGAAATACCTCACGAACCAGCGGATAAAAAATATCCGTGTTTTAAACAAAAAAAGTTTGATAGGTGCTTCTCGGCAAGCCTCGAAGAGTAGGGTTGTTGGGCTAAGGAGACGTGGGAAAAGCATTATTATCGATTTAGACAACGATCATTCACTACTTATTCATTTAAAAATGACTGGGCAGTTGATTTTTATACCTAAAGGTACTTCTCGCTCCGTTCGAAGAATAAATTTGGGGCATCCGACAAACGATTTTGTAAATTCTATGCCAAGTAATCATACTCGCATTATTTTTGAGCTTACAAGCGGTACACTTTATTTTAATGACCTACGAAAATTTGGCTGGATTAAAATTTTACCAACCAAGGAAATAGAAAAAGATAGCTTTGTAGCCAAGCTCGGGCCAGAACCACTTACAAAAAAATTCAACCCTGAGTATTTAACTAATATTTTGAAGCGCAGACCAAAGTCTAGCATAAAAGCCGTGCTTCTAAACCAAAGCGTTGTTGCTGGTATTGGTAATATCTATACCGACGAAGCTCTGTTTGGTGCAAAAATTTTACCCTACCGGAAAAACAACACCTTAAAACCTAAAGAAATTAAAAAATTAGTTTCAGAAATTAAAAAAGTTCTCAAACTTGGCATTAAGCACTCTGGCACATCTATTCAAAACTACAGGGATGTTAAGGGCGCTCAAGGTAAAATGCAAAACTACCTAAAAGTGTACGGTCAAGCCAACCTCCCCTGTAAAACCTGCAAACAACCTATCCAGAAAAACAAAACCGCCGGCCGCGGCACCCATTTCTGCTTAAATTGCCAAAAATAGTGAACGGCTCATGAATGAGCCGTTTGCCTAAAATCGGTATTTTATGGATTTCACGACCGTTTTATCCAAAGCCAGGTTTATGGACTGAATTATTTTTCTCTGTTGCATTTTAATTTGGCCTGGCAAAAACGAATTTTTAACAATTATGGTAATTTGGCCATCGCGAAAATTAATTGGTTCGTGCGATTTCATTACATAACCCGAAAACCACTTGGCTGCATACTTTCGCCATAGCATACACACCTGCTCTCCCCTTACCTGGGCACGCAAATGCAAATTTGCCTTGTCTTTTGGTATTAAAGTTTTAAGTTCTTGAAAGCTCATGGGTAGTTTTTGTGACACTTCCGTCTTCTACCCTAATTCTACCAGCCAAATCATCTTTTATTATTGTTTCGTCGGTGATTGTGTATATTACTTGGTCGCCACCTGCGAAAGATTCTATTACGGACTGTTCGCGATCGATATCTAATTCTGAGAACACATCGTCTAGTAAATAAATTGCTGGTCTTTTGATCATTTCTTTCCCGTATTCACCCTCAGCCAGTTTTATTGCAAGCACAATCAACCTAAACTCGCCCTGCGATGCTAATTGGTTTGCCAAAAAGCCACCTAAATTAATATGTAAGTCCTCTCGGTGGGGACCAAAGTTTGTGTAACCAAACTGTTTGTCTTTGTACTCGACATTTTTTAGTTTGTTTTTATAGTCTTCCTTGCTGGTAGCCGTACCAGAGTATGTGAGCTTAAGCTCTCGTGGGTTTTCTGGGGCTAGCTTTTTAAACCAAGCTTGGGATCTTTTATTAATTTCATCGCTTACCTCCTGGCGAGCCTGGTTTATTTTACTTCCATACTGAATTAACTTTTGATTCCACACCTCCAAGTCTTCTGGGCTGGCGTTTCGAAGCTTTAGAAGCATGTTTCTCTGCCTAAGAGCCTGGTTATACCCAGACAGGTTGTCGTAATACCCTATATAGACCTTAGAAAGCAGATCGTCTAAAAATTTTCTTCTATTAGTAGATGAGGTTTTTAAAAGGTAAACCAGGTCTGGTGAAAACAACACCATGAAAGATTTATTTAATATATCTTTCTTTTTAGCATTGGTTTTGTTTATCCTTATAACCCTATTAACCGAATCTTCGTCTCGTTCCCAAAATAACTCAATGCTTATTTGTTCATCGTCTATCAAAAATTCGGCCTCGAGCTTGGCGTAGAGCTCTCCGGTTTTAATAACCCAACTATCTTTATGCCCCCTAAAAGAATTGCCAGTAGACAAACTGTAAATTGCTTCTAAAATATTGGTTTTACCTTGACTGTTACTGCCAAGGATAAAGTTGTTTTTCACAAAATCTATTTCCGCATTAGAAATATTGCGGAAATTTTGTAACTTTAACTTTTTTAGAACACTCATTAGTTTCTAAGCGGCATGATTATATAAGTAATACCCAAATTGCCACCGGATGGCTTAATAACTCCCGGATTTAACTTACCAACCATCTCTAGGGTCATCTCGTTACTATTTAACCCCCCAAGCGCATCGAGAAGATATTTTGCGTTAAAACTAATTTCATTATCTTCCCCACTAAGCGTGCAAGGAATTTTAGACTTGAAGTTACCAAGCTGGCTCGACACTGCCTCGACTGTAATTTCGTTACCAGCAAAGTTCATCTTTATATTATTAGCATTCTCTTTGGCAAAAAAGCTAGCAGTTTTAACAATATTGGCTAGTTCAGCCGTTTTGATAACTGCCTTGGTTTTGAAGTTTTTGGGAATGATTTGTTCGTAATCTGGATATTCTCCTTCGATAATGCGAGAAACAATATCCATGTCTGAAAGAAGGAACATCACCTGGTTTTCTGAAGCGATAATTTTTATCTTTTCACTACTGGTGATTATACGGTGAAGTTCGTTTATTGTTTTGATCGGCACAATAAAGTCGATTTTTTCAGAGACAGACACCCCGACTACCTCTTTTTCGGCCAAACGATAGCTATCGGTAGCAACTAGCTTTAAACTTTTGCCATCGCTTTTAAAATACACACCAGTTAACACTGGGCGTGATTCGTCATAAGAAACCGAAAAAGCTACCTGGCTAATTGCTTGCTTTAAAGCCATTCCGTCTATTTCAGCCAGGGTTTTACCCTCTACTTTAGGAATGATTGGGAAATCGTCTGGAGCCATACCATTTATACTGGCTTCGCTTTTTTCAGTTTTAGCAGAAAGAACTCCATTATTTGAAAGAAGATTTATTTTTTCTTCATTTAAGCTATTTATAAAGTTACTTAAAACTTTTCCTGGAATTGTAATAGCTCCTTCGCTTTCTACTTTACCTCCAAGATAATAATTAACTCCAACCTCTAAGTCGGTTGCCGAAAGAACAACTTGATTATCTTCGGTTTTAATTAAAATATTATTTAAAATCGGCAGAGTGTTTTTTGACGATACAATTCTATCAACTGCGTTTAATCCTCTTTTAAATTTTTCAAGTAATATAGATATCCTCATTTTTTGACTCCTTATCTAATTAGTTAGTTTAGTTTATTTATTTAATTAATAGTATATAGAGGTGTGTATTTTGGGGTTAAGTATTTATTTTTATTACTAGGTGAGCTTTTTTTGTAATTTTTGTAT